>NZ_JBMKJN010000017.1:0-111836 GCF_049236805.1 Enterobacter cloacae complex sp. XAL002 | reverse complement strand
GAACTGCCAGGCATCAAACAAGTGAAGAGGCCATCCGCAAGGATGGCCTTTTTGCGTTTGTACGTCGAAAAACGATAGGCCGGGTCAGGCGAAGCCGTCACCCGGCAGATCTCAGACTGCACACCACGCCAAAATAAACTCTGCAATCCCCTCCACATTATTCAAATCCAGAACCGGTACTTCCAGCGTCAACGCAGCGTCACTGGCCACAGCAATCACATGTTCATCCAGCGTTAACTCACTTACATCATGCCCGGCACCGTTTCTGAACAGCAGGATCTTCGCAACAGCCTCGTGCTTAAACCCCTCAACCAGCACCAGATCCAGCGTGGAATGATCCATCCGGCTGACAAGATAAGCGAGATCCAGCGGTGCGTCATCCGGAGTTTCTGTCATTAACGCCCAGCGCTGGTTACTCGCCACCATCGTTTGTGCAGCGCCAGCCTTACGCAGCTCATAGCTATCTTTCCCCGGCTTATCGACATCCATGTTATGGTGCGTGTGCTTAATCAATCCGGGACGAATACCTTTAGCGCAAAGTGCAGGTATCAGCTTTTTTAGCAGCGTAGTCTTCCCGGTGCCGCTCCAGGCAGAGATCGCTAATACGGGTATCATTTCTTCTCCTGCATCATCTGCAAATCTTTCGTCGTGTTTACATTCACAAACGCCGATTTCATGTCGCTGAAATCAACGGAATGCCCTCCTGACTGGCGCATAAATACCATGACGCGTCGCTCTCCTGCGGCCAGGTAATCTTCCAGCGCAGATATTAAAGAGCGATTAATCAATGCGATCGTCGGATGGTCGCGTTCGCCGTCGTGTACCCAGACGACGGGAGCACCCTCGCACCGCTGCACCAGACGTTCAACCAGACAGGACGGGATGAAGGGCGTATCACATGAACAAAAGAGAAACCACTCTCCATGCGACTGCTGCATAACGGAAAGCATTCCCGCCAGCGGGCCGGGGTAGTCCACAAGCTTATCCTGATAAACCGGATATCCACTGCGCTGGTAAATATCAACATGTCGGTTAGCGCTGATCGCCATCGACGACACCTGATTTGCCAGGGTATCAGCAACATGCTGCCATAAGGGGGTGTTGTTCAGGAGCTGAAGACCTTTATCTTTTCCGCCCATTCGCGTTGCCCTGCCTCCGGCAAGAACGACCCCGATGATTTCCTGGCATTGATTCACGAATATCGCCTCTTTTATTGTGGGATTGACCCTGCTAACGTGTCTCTCTAAATGAAAGGAGCACTACCATGAAATGTAAACGTCTTAATGAAGTCATTGAGCTTCTCCAGCCGGCCTGGCAAAAAGAGCCAGAGCTGAATCTGATGCAATTTTTACAGAAACTGGCGAAAGAGTCAGGTTTTGATGGCGAACTGGCAGACCTTTCTGATGACATCCTGATCTACCACCTCAAAATGCGTGACTCGGCTAAAGATGCTGTTATTCCTGGTATTCAGAAAGATTATGAAGAGGATTTTAAAACCGCATTACTGCGCGCCCGAGGCGTAATTAAAGAGTAAAAGCTTGTAAGCGGAGCCACCGAAATCGCCACAAGATGATATCCTGAATCATTCGTATAATTTCCGGATGATCGGATGAACGACCAGGCTTTTACTTTCCAGACACTACACCCGGATACCATTATGGATGCGCTGTTCGAGCAGGGTATTCGGGTGGATTCCGGGTTAACCCCTTTAAACAGCTACGAAAACCGTGTCTACCAATTTCAGGACGAAGAGCGCCAGCGCTTTGTCGTAAAGTTTTACCGGCCACAGCGCTGGTCCGCAGAACAAATTCAGGAAGAGCATCAGTTTGCCCACGATCTGCTGGATGACGATGTTCCCGTTGCGGCACCGCTCAAATTTAATAACCAAACGCTGCTGACCCATCAGGGTTTTTACTACGCGGTATTTCCGAGCCTGGGCGGAAGACAGTTTGAGGCAGATAATATCGATCAGATGGAATGGGTTGCCCGTTATCTGGGGCGCATTCATCAGACGGGACGTAAAAAATCGTTTGTTGCCCGACCGACGATTGGTGTTCAGGAATATCTTATTGAGCCGCGAGAGGTATTCGAAACATCGGCGCTGATCCCAAAGGCGCTTAAGGATAATTTCCTCACGGCGACCGATAAGCTTATTGATGCTGTAAAAGCCTGCTGGCGGGATGATATTACCGCTCTACGCCTGCACGGTGACTGCCACGCCGGGAATATTCTCTGGCGCGACGGCCCGCTATTTGTCGATCTTGATGACGCTCGTATGGGACCTGCGGTGCAGGATCTGTGGATGCTGCTCAACGGTGATAAAGCCGAGCAGCGCATGCAGCTTGAGACCATAATTGAAGCTTATGAAGAATTTAGCCCCTTTAATTCAGACGAAATTGCCCTGATAGAGCCTTTACGTGCGATGCGATTTGTTTATTATCTCGCGTGGTTAATCAGGCGTTGGGAAGACCCGGCTTTTCCCCGAAATTTCCCCTGGCTTACCGGGGAGGATTACTGGCGCAACCAGATATCCACATTTACCGAGCAGGTTAAGGTTCTACAGGAACCCCCTCTGCAATTAACGCCGATGTATTAATTGGACACACCCAGGAGAGAGTTAATCATGAAAAAAATTTGGCTGGCGCTGGCTGGTATGATTCTGGCATTTAGCGCAACTGCTGCGCAGTTTACCGACGGCAAGCAGTACATTACGCTGGACAAGCCTGTAGCTGGCGAGCCTCAGGTGCTGGAGTTCTTCTCCTTCTACTGCCCGCACTGCTACGAGTTTGAGCAGGTACTTCATGTTTCTGACAACGTGAAGAAAAAGCTGCCGGAAGGCACCAAAATGACGAAATACCACGTTGAGTTCCTTGGCCCATTGGGTAAAGATCTGACTCAGGCATGGGCGGTTGCGATTGCGCTGGGTGTGGAAGATAAGATCACCGCGCCTATGTTTGAAGCCGTACAGAAAACCCAGACCGTACAAACTACGGCAGATATCCGTAAAGTGTTTGTTGATGCCGGTGTGAAAGGTGAAGACTACGACGCTGCCTGGAACAGTTTTGTGGTGAAATCTCTCGTGGCACAGCAGGAAAAAGCTGCCGCTGACTTCCAGTTGCAGGGCGTGCCGGCGATGTATGTTAACGGTAAATACCAGGTAAATATGCGTGGTATGGACACCACCAGTATGGATATCTTCGTACAACAGTACGCTGATACCGTGAAACACCTGGTTGAGATGAAGTAACAAACATAAAGAAAACGCCGGTCATTGACCGGCGTTTTTGTATGAAGATTTTAACTCCGCTATCTGTTCGTCTTTCTCTTTCCAGAGTGTATTGAGCCAAAGCTGGAAACGACGTTTGAAGTTTTTATCGTTAACGTAATCACCGTGCAGTTCCGTATCGATGGGCAACAGATCAACGCGGACTACGATACGCGTCAGCTTGCCGCTGAGCATATCGTAGAACGGCGTCCTGTCGTTTTCCGGATAGCAGAGCGTTACGTTCAACAATTTATCAAACTGCTCACCCAGCACGTTGAGGGCCATTGCGATACCCGCTGCCTTTGGCGGCAACAGGTGCTGATACGGAGAGCGAGTCTGCTGGCGCTTCTCTTCGGTAAAGCGCGAACCTTCGACGAAATTAACTATGGTGGTGGGATGCGCGCGAAACTTCTCGCAAGAACGGCGCGTAGTTTCCACGTCCATACCGCGGCGTTCCGGATGACGAATCAGATAGCTGCGTGAATAGCGTTTCATAAACGGCATATCCAGCGCCCAGCAGGCCAGACCAATGAAAGGCACCCATGCCAGTTGCTGTTTCAGAAAGTATTTGTTCATCGGAATATGTTTGCGAAACAGCACGCACAATACAACGATGTCGGCCCAGCTGTGATGATTGCAGATCAGCAGATACCAGTTCTTTTTATTCAGCTTCTCGAGGCCCTGAACGTCCCACTTTAACCAGGGGTTCAGATACAACAGGATCGCCAGCCCTTCACACCAGCAGTACATCATAAAATTACAAAAAGCAGACACTGCACGCCATACCGGAGGGACGGGCAGCAGGAGCTTAATTATTCCGGCAACGATGATTGGCACAGAACAGGCGATGGTAACCAGAATAGTTAAAATGACGCTTAGCAATAAGGTTATCGCAGCGAGTATTTTCGACATAATGAATTTTTTCAGATAGTTAGCTGTAATTAAGCAGCCGGCTATCCGGTGCTGGGCGCCGATCTTATCAGATATTGGCCCAGACCAGGGCGCTTTCGCACGAAGAGGCTGCGGCTTTTCCTGCCATGCAGCGAAATTTTCTATATAGACAGGGTGCTTACGTCTTATATCCACATAGACTAAATAACCATCAGCGGGGTGGGATCTTAAGTGATCTAATTTCAACTAATTGATTTTATTTGATAAATAAGTTTTCAGTATCAGTTTTATAGAACTGTTATTCACCTGTATTAAAAATATGCACAAACTTATCCACAGTTTGTTTTTGCGAGCGATCTTCACGATCGCAAAATCTTTTTCTGTATAAAGCGCTAAAACCTGATGTTTTCATCCTTCTGTGGCATCCTTTACCCATAAATTAATTAAAGGCACGGACATTATGGTTCAGATCCCAGAAAACCCACTTATACTCGTCGATGGCTCTTCTTACCTTTATCGGGCGTATCATGCGTTTCCTCCTCTGACCAACAGCGCAGGGGAACCTACCGGCGCAATGTACGGCGTGCTGAATATGCTGCGCAGCCTGATTCTGCAATACCACCCAACCCATGCGGCCGTGGTGTTTGATGCGAAGGGGAAAACCTTCCGCGATGAATTATTTGAGCATTACAAATCTCACCGTCCTCCCATGCCTGACGATCTGCGTGCGCAGATTGAACCGCTGCACGCTATGGTCAAAGCGATGGGGCTGCCTTTGCTGGCTGTCTCGGGCGTTGAGGCTGACGACGTTATTGGCACCCTGGCGCGCGAAGCTGAAAAGGCTGGCCGCTCGGTGCTGATCAGTACCGGTGATAAAGACATGGCGCAGCTGGTAACACCTGGGATCACGCTGATTAATACCATGACCAATACCATTCTTGGCCCGGAAGAAGTGGTTGCCAAATATGGCGTGCCGCCAGAACTCATTATTGATTTCCTCGCCCTGATGGGGGATTCCTCGGATAACATCCCTGGCGTGCCGGGCGTGGGCGAAAAAACAGCTCAGGCACTGCTGCAAGGGTTAGGTGGGTTGGATACGCTGTACGCTGAGTCCGACAAAATTGCCGGACTTACCTTCCGTGGTGCAAAAACCATGGCCGGAAAGCTCGCCGATAACAAAGAGGTGGCTTACCTCTCTTATCAGTTAGCCACCATCAAAACCGACGTCGAGCTGGAGCTTACCTGCGACCAGCTTGAAGTGCAGGAACCCGCCGCTGAAGAACTGCTTGGCCTGTTCAGAAAATACGAATTTAAACGCTGGACCACGGATGTCGAAGCCGGGAAATGGCTTCAGGCGAAAGGGGCAAAAGCTGCGGCGAAGCCGAAAGAAACTATCGTTGTCGATGCCGAAGAGCAGGCAGAAGAAGAAGCGGCAGCGCTCTCATTCGATAACTATGAAACCATCCTTGAAGAGTCGCAGCTCGTCGCCTGGATTGAAAAGCTGAAAAAAGCACCGGTATTTGCGTTCGATACCGAAACGGACAGTCTCGATAACATATCTGCCAATATGGTAGGTCTGTCATTCGCGACGGAGCCGGGTATGGCAGCCTATGTTCCGGTAGCGCATGACTATCTGGATGCGCCGGAGCAGATCTCGCGCGAGCGCGCCTTAGAACTGCTGAAGCCGATTCTGGAAGACGAGAAAGCGCTGAAGGTCGGGCAAAACCTGAAGTACGACCGCGGTATTCTGCAAAACTACGGCATTGAGCTACGTGGTATCGCTTTTGACACCATGCTGGAATCTTACATTCTGGACAGCGTGGCGGGCCGCCATGATATGGATTCCTTATCCGATCGTTGGCTGAAACACAAAACCATCACCTTTGAAGAAATTGCCGGTAAGGGCAAAAATCAGCTGACCTTTAACCAGATCGCGCTGGAAGAAGCAGGCCGCTACGCCGCGGAAGACGCTGACGTCACGCTACAGCTGCATCTCAAAATGTGGCCGAAATTGCAGAAGCACGAAGGGCCGCTGAATGTTTTCCAAAACATTGAGATGCCGCTGGTGCCTGTGCTGTCCCGCATTGAGCGTAACGGCGTCAAAATCGACCCAACGGTGCTGCATAATCACTCTGGCGAGCTGGCGCAGCGCCTGACCGAGCTTGAACAGAAAGCGCATGAGCTTGCTGGAGAGGCATTTAATTTGTCGTCACCGAAACAGCTGCAAACCATCCTGTTTGAAAAGCAGGGTATTAAACCGCTGAAGAAAACGCCGGGCGGCGCGCCTTCAACCTCTGAAGAGGTGCTGGAAGAGCTGGCGCTGGACTATCCGCTGCCAAAAGTTATCCTGCAGTACCGTGGTCTGGCGAAGCTGAAATCGACCTATACCGACAAACTGCCGTTGATGATTAACCCTAAAACGGGCCGCGTACACACTTCCTATCACCAGGCTGTAGCGGCGACCGGGCGACTTTCGTCAACCGATCCTAACCTGCAAAACATTCCGGTGCGTAATGAAGAGGGCCGCCGTATACGCCAGGCTTTCATTGCGCCAGAGGATTATCTGATTGTCTCCGCAGACTACTCGCAAATCGAACTGCGTATTATGGCGCACCTGTCGCGTGACAAAGGCCTGCTGACGGCATTTGCCGAAGGGAAGGATATCCACCGGGCGACAGCTGCCGAAGTGTTTGGCCTGCCGCTGGACAGCGTGACAAACGAACAGCGTCGTAGCGCAAAAGCGATTAACTTTGGCCTTATTTACGGCATGAGCGCATTTGGCCTATCACGCCAGCTCAACATTCCGCGTAAAGAGTCGCAGAAGTATATGGATCTCTACTTTGAGCGCTATCCGGGCGTGCTGGAATATATGGAGCGTACCCGCGCGCAGGCGAAAGAGAAAGGCTACGTTGAAACGCTGGATGGCCGTCGTCTTTACCTTCCGGACATCAAATCCAGCAACGCCGCGCGCCGTGCTGGCGCTGAACGTGCTGCTATCAATGCCCCGATGCAGGGCACTGCGGCAGATATCATCAAACGCGCGATGATCGCCGTTGATGCCTGGCTGGAAAAAGAGAAACCGCGCGTGAAAATGATCATGCAGGTACACGATGAACTGGTATTTGAAGTCCATAAAGACGACCTGGAAAAGGTCTCTCAGAAGATCCATGAACTGATGGAAAACAGCATGAAGCTGGACGTTCCGTTGCTGGTGGAAGTGGGTAGCGGCGAAAACTGGGATCAGGCTCACTAAGCGTTATCGGAATAACGCGCGTTTTATGTAAGTAAGCAACATAAGTACGCGCGTTTTGTGACGATCATTAGAATTCCCTATGTAAAGAATGAAAAAAAACTACAAAAAGTGCTTTTTCAAGAGACAAAAAAAGAGTAGAGTTAACGACGTAGGGTACAGAGGTAAGATGTTCTATCTTTCAGACCTTTTACTTCACGTAATCGGATTTGGCTGAATATTTTAGCCGCCCCAGTCAGTAATGACTGGGGCGTTTTTTATTGCGGGAAGGAAAGTTTCGGGCGAAAAAAACGCGGTCATCGCCGCGCCTGTTGTTACTCTGCTTCCGCTTCTGTCGCCGGTTCCAGATCGTTAAACCAGCTGTCTAGCTTCTGTCGCAGTTTGTCCACACCCTGCTTTTTCAGCGAGGAGAACGGTTCAACCTGTACATCACCGTTGAATGCCAGCACCGCTTCACGCACCTTGTTCACCTGCGCCTTGCGCGCGCCGCTCGCCAGCTTATCCGCTTTTGTCAGCAGCACCAGCACCGCAATATCGCTTGCCACCGCCCAGTCAATCATCTGCTGGTCGAGATCTTTTAGCGGGTGTCGAATATCCATCAGCACCACCAGACCTTTCAGACACATGCGTTTTTCCAGGTATTCACCCAGCGCACGCTGCCATTTGATCTTCATCTCTTCCGGTACCTGCGCGTAACCGTAGCCCGGTAAATCGACCAGGCGTTTGCCTTCAGCCACTTCAAACAGGTTAATCAGCTGAGTACGGCCAGGTGTTTTTGATGTACGCGCCAGGTTTTTCTGATTGGTCAGCGTATTCAGGGCGCTTGATTTTCCCGCATTGGAGCGGCCAGCAAATGCCACTTCAATCCCTGTGTCTGAGGGCAGGTGGCGAATATCGGGCGCACTGGTGACAAAATGCGTCTGTTGGTAGTTCCAGGTAGTCACGTGGTCGTCTCCAAAAATCGTAATCTGCGGGGGATTATACCTGAATGCGGGCGAAAGGCTTTTCCCTTCGTCATTGACGTGTAAGTGAAAGCCCTACGGAATGTAAGAGATCTGCCCTTAAGCGTATGAGAAATTTAAGAGAAATCGCAGGCGCTAAAAAACTCAAAATATTAAAATTCAAAGAGTTATTAATGAGTAATTATCTGAAAATCCGGTTTAGTACCTTTTCGTTGCTTGTTAGTTTAAGAGAACAAGGTAAAGTGTGCGTCAAGGCGAGGATGCCAGCAGGAAAACGACTTAAGGATAAGGGTCAGGAGCGCCAGGAGGCGAAGACTCAGGATTGTCAGGACGACCGGCGCCTGGAGGCGTTTTTAACAGGAAACGGAACCGTATCACGGACGGTAGTAGCCAAGGGATAAACAGGGTTTGTTGAAGGCAAACAGGGAATGTCTGACCCGTTAAGGGTTGTGAGTCAGGAAAAAAGGCGACAGATTGCTCTGTCGCCTTTTTTCTTTGCTTGCTTTCTGCTAGATTTCGCCGCAATTCTATACTGAAGAAAACGACTTAAAGATAAAACATCATGAAAAAACCGACCTCCGCTGCGGGCGCGAAACGCCCTGCAAAAGCACGCCGCAAAACGCGCGAAGAACTGAATCAGGAAGCGCGCGATCGCAAACGCGATAAAAAGCATCGTGGCCATACTGCGGGTAGCCGTGCTAACGGTGGCGGTGCCGCAGGCGCTTCTGCAAAAGGCAAACAGCAGAAAGATCCTCGTATCGGCAGTAAAACTCCCATTCCACTGGGCGTGACAGACACGCCGGTCACTAAGCAGCACAAACCAAAGAGCGAGAAACCTATGCTTTCACCGCAGGCTGAGCTGGATATGCTGGAGAACGATGAGCGCCTGGATGCGCTGCTGGAACGTCTTGAAGAGGGTGAAACCCTGACCGCTGAAGAGCAGTCCTGGGTAGATGCCAAACTGGATCGCATTGATGAACTGATGCAGAAGCTGGGTCTGTCCTACGATGATGAAGAAGACGAAGAGGAAGACGAAAAGCAGGAAGATATGATGCGTCTGCTGAAAGGTGGAAACTAACATTTGCACCCGGCAGGTACACTCGTCCTGCTTATAACCCTTCCGGTTATATGTTATCTGGTGTGGTTATTCGTTAAACTACGGCGGTTGTCGCGGCGACAGAAGTGGCTGCGCACCCGAATGATGGCCCGCAACGGGACCAGAACGGGCCGCCGTATACGAACGCGACACCAACGGAAGGAGTGAGCATGTCTGTACCATCTATCGACTGGGATTTGGCCCTGATCCAGAAATATAACTATTCCGGGCCGCGTTATACCTCATACCCCACCGCGCTGGAGTTTTCTGACGCTTTCGGCGAGGCGGATTTTCAGCATGCTGTGGCGCGCTATCCCGAGCGCCCGCTGTCGCTCTACGTCCATATTCCGTTCTGCCACAAGCTCTGCTACTTCTGCGGCTGCAATAAAATCGTTACCCGCCAGCAGCACAAAGCCGATCAATACCTCGATGCGCTTGAACAGGAAATTCTGCACCGCGCACCGCTGTTTAAAGGCCGTCACGTCAGCCAGCTTCACTGGGGCGGCGGTACGCCAACCTATCTGAATAAAGCGCAGATCAGCCGCCTGATGGCGCTACTGCGCGGCAATTTCAGTTTTAACGACGACGCTGAAATTTCGATCGAGGTCGATCCGCGTGAAATCGAGCTGGATGTGCTGGATCATTTACGCGCCGAAGGCTTCAACCGCCTGAGTATGGGTGTACAAGACTTCAACAAAGAAGTACAGCGCCTGGTCAACCGCGAGCAGGATGAAGCGTTTATCTTTGCCTTACTCAACCATGCGCGTGAAATCGGCTTTACCTCAACGAATATAGACCTGATTTATGGCCTGCCGAAGCAGACGCCGGAGAGCTTCGCCTACACGCTTAAACGCGTGGCTGAGCTCAACCCGGACCGTCTGAGCGTCTTTAACTATGCGCACCTGCCGACGCTGTTCGCCGCGCAGCGCAAAATCAAAGATGCGGATCTGCCTTCCGCCCAGCAGAAGCTGGACATTTTGCAGGAGACCATCGCCTCGCTGACCGAAACCGGCTATCAGTTTATCGGGATGGATCACTTTGCCCGCCCTGACGACGAACTGGCGATTGCCCAGCGCGAAGGTGTTCTCCACCGTAACTTCCAGGGATACACCACCCAGGGAGATACCGATCTGCTCGGAATGGGTGTCTCCGCTATCAGCATGATTGGCGACTGCTACGCCCAGAACCAAAAAGAGCTGAAGCTGTATTACCAGCAGGTTGATGAAACGGGCAACGCGCTGTGGCGCGGCATTGCGTTAACGCGCGACGACTGCATCCGTCGTGATGTGATTAAGGCGCTTATCTGCAACTTTCGTCTCGAATTCCGCGAGGTGGAGTCGCAATGGGATCTGCAATTCAGCGATTACTTTGCCGAAGACCTGAAGCTTCTGGCGCCGCTGGCGAAGGACGGGCTGGTGGATGTGTCGGAGAGCGCGGTGGTCGTCACGCCGAAGGGGCGTCTGTTGATTCGTAATATCTGCATGTGCTTCGATGCCTATCTGCGCCAGAAAGCGCGTTTACAGCAGTTCTCGCGCGTGATTTAAGTTGCAATGCCGGGAGGCGCTTCGCTTACCCGGCCTACAACTCGCAACTATGTAGGCCGGGTAAGGCGAAGCCGCCACCCGGCTTTTCATCGACAGCTCGTTAGCTAAACAGCCCAACCAGTGCCGCACACAATACCGCCGCAACGGCAGTTTGTGGCGTGTGGCTTTCTGCTGCACCGCTCGAAAGCAAGGTCACTAATGATTCCAGCATGATGCACCCCTCCAGTTTCCGGGCACGATCATACAAAACTCATCGGAACAGTAAAGCGCAAAATAACGGCACTTTGCGCTCAATTAGTAACCTTTACACAGCGGAGTAAGATCACTCCATTCCCAGCTCTTTCAGCTTGCGCGTCAGGGTGTTTCGACCCCATCCCAACAGGCGAGCCGCTTCCTGTTTGTGGCCCTGGGTATGACGAAGCGCGGTGGTCAACAGCGTGCGCTCCATTTCAGGCTGGGCTTCAGAGAGCAAGTTTTGATGACCGGAACGCAGCGCGCGATCTGCCCACTGCGCCAGCAGCGTCGCCCAGCTATCCGGCAACGTATGTCCTGCGGTGCTCTCGGGCACGGTGGCTTCAAACAGTTCTGCCGGTAAATCCTGAATCAGCACTTCCTGGCCGGCGGCCATCACCGTCAGCCAGCGACAGGTGTTTTCCAGCTGACGCACGTTGCCCGGCCACGCCAGACGGGTGAGGGCGGCATCCGTTTCCGGATGAAGCTGCTTGGCTTCCACGCCCAGCTCGCGGGCCGCCACCTGCAGGAAATGGCGCGCCAGACGCGGGATATCTTCCCGACGCTCGCGCAGCGGCGGCAGGTGGACGCGGATCACGTTCAGACGATGGAATAAATCCTCACGGAATTTCCCCTCCTGTACGCGCAGCTCCAGGTTCTGGTGCGTCGCGGCGATAATGCGTACGTCCACCTTCACCGGCGCATACCCGCCCACGCGGTAAAACTGTCCATCTGCCAGCACGCGCAACAGTCGGGTCTGTACATCCAGCGGCATATCGCCGATTTCATCCAGGAAAAGCGTGCCGCCGTCAGCCTGTTCAAAGCGTCCCTGACGAATGGTATTGGCTCCGGTAAACGCCCCTTTTTCGTGGCCGAACAGCTCAGATTCAATTAAATCCTTAGGGATCGCTGCCATGTTCAGGGCGATAAAGGGGGCTTTCGCCCGCGGGCTGTGGCGATGCAGGGCGTGTGCGACCAATTCTTTACCGGTCCCTGATTCACCGTTAATCAAGACGCTGATAGACGAACGCGACAGACGCCCGATGATGCGAAACACGTCCTGCATGGCCGGCGCTTCACCGATGATGTCCGTCGTCGGTCCAAAGTCGGGGGCATTGCGGGGCTGCTGTTGCTCCTGATAGTGGCTGATAGCGCGCTCAACCAGCGCAACGGCTTCGTCGATATCAAACGGTTTTGGCAGGTAATCAAACGCGCCCTGCTGGTACGCGCTGACGGCAGCATCCAGGTCGGAGTGGGCGGTCATTATGATGACCGGAAGCATAGGGTGGCGCTGTTTGATCTGCTTTAAGAGCGCCAGTCCGTCCATTCCCGGCATGCGAATATCCGAGAGCAGAACGTCCGGCGTTTTGGTGGTGAGTGCGTCGAGCACCTCGCTGCCACTCTCAAACGTCGTGCAGCTTAATCCCGCTCCTGTGAGCGCGCGTTCAAGCACCCAACGGATGGAGCTATCGTCATCGACTACCCAGACTATCCCTCGTTGCATAAACGTCACCTTTATTTTTTAATCGGCAGGAAAACCGAAAACTCGGTATGTCCCGGCCAACTGGTAAATTCAATTTTGCCGGAGTGTTGGTCAATCAAATTTCGGGCTATGGATAACCCCAGCCCGGTGCCGCCTTCGCGACCGCTGACCATCGGGTAGAACAGGGTGTCCTGGAGATGCGGCGGGATCCCCGGTCCGTTATCTTCCACATCAATACGTGCTGCCAGACGATAACGTACGCCGTGCAGCGTCAACTGGAACGCGGTGCGGGTACGCAGAATAATTTCGCCACCCTCCGGGCCCAGCGCCTGCAACGCGTTACGCACAATGTTCAACAGCACCTGTTCAATCTGGTCCGGATCGTGCGCCAGCTCCGGCAGGCTTGGGTCATAGTCACGCACCAGCGTGACGTTATCCGGCAGCTCCATCGAGACGAGTTTCACCACCCGCTCCGCGACCTTGTGAATGCTTTCTGAAACGTGCATCCCTGGCTGCTGCGGCCCGAGCAGGCGATCGACCAGATTACGCAGACGGTCCGCCTGCTCAATAATGACGTTGGTATACTCCGCCAGGGCAGGGTCAGGCAGCGCTTTGGTCAGAAGCTGTGCCGCACCGCGTAAGCCGCCCAGCGGGTTTTTGATCTCATGGGCCAGCCCGCGAACCAGGTCGCGCGCCGCAATCTGCTGCGCATGCTGAAGCTGCTCCTGGCTGAGACGACGCTGGTTATCCATCGGCGCCATTTCCAGCAGAATCATGCCATCTGGCAGACGCTGTGCGGTGAGGGACAAAATATGCGAGCGTCCGTCAATCACCAGCGTCACTTCGTTATCGGTGAAGCCCTGACCCGCCTGCAAACTCTCCTGCATCAGGCCAATATTCAGCGAGAAATAGCTCAGCAGTTCCGGCAGCGGCGTGCCAAATAGTTTACGGGCGCTTTGGGCGAGCAGCTGCTGCGCCGCCGGGTTGGCGTAATGCACCGCCAGCTCGTCGTCGACCAGCAAAATACTGTTAATTAAAGAATTGAGGATCTGCCCAGCATCGGGCAGCGTGCCAGTTGCCATTCAGCAGTCTCCTGGAGTCGTTGCACTATTATAGTGCAGTATAGCGTTTTAGAGGTAAAAAGCGCGTGAGATCAGGTTGTTGGTGGAGAAAAAAGCCCATCCGAAGATGGGCTAAAGTTTCCACGGCAACGACTCCCGACGCGTATGCGCCGGGTAAAACAAATCAATTAAACGCTGTAGTACAGTTCGAACTCAACCGGGTGCGGCGTCATGCGAACGCGGTCGTTTTCTTCGGTACGCAGCGCGATGTAAGCGTCGATAGCTTCATCGGTGAACACGCCGCCAGCGGTCAGGAACTCGCGGTCTGCGTCCAGCGCCTGGAGGGCTTCTTCCAGAGAGCCGGCAACCTGTGGGATCTCTTTCGCTTCTTCTGGCGGCAGGTCGTACAGGTTTTTGTCCATGGCTTCGCCCGGGTGGATCTTGTTCTTGATACCGTCCAGACCGGCCATCAGCAGTGCTGCGAAGCACAGGTATGGGTTAGCCGCCGGGTCCGGGAAGCGCACTTCGATACGACGCGCTTTCGGAGACGCAACCACCGGGATACGGATAGAAGCAGAACGGTTACGGGCAGAGTACGCCAGCATTACTGGTGCTTCGTAGCCAGGGACCAGACGCTTGTAGGAGTTAGTGGTTGGGTTCGCCAGGGCGTTGATCGCTTTAGCGTGTTTGATAACACCACCGATGTAGTGCAGCGCCTGCTCGGACAGACCCGCGTACTTGTCGCCAGAGAACAGGTTAGTGCCGTTCTTGGACAGGGACATGTGGCAGTGCATGCCGGAACCGTTGTCGCCAAACATTGGTTTTGGCATGAAGGTCGCGGTTTTACCGAAACGGTGCGCAACGTTGTGTACAACGTATTTGTAGATCTGAATCTCATCCGCTTTTTTGGTCATGGTGTTGAAGCGGGTAGCGATCTCGTTCTGGCCAGCCGTTGCCACTTCGTGGTGGTGCGCTTCAACAACCAGGCCCATCTCTTCCATGATCAGACACATGGTAGAACGGATGTCCTGAGAAGAATCGACCGGAGGAACCGGGAAGTAACCGCCTTTCACGCCCGGACGGTGACCTTTGTTACCACCTTCGTACTTGGTGGAAGAGTTCCATGCGCCTTCGATGTCATCGATAGCGACGTGGGAACCAGAAATGGAAGCACCAAAACGGATGTCGTCGAACAGGAAGAACTCTGGCTCTGGCCCGAACAGAACGGTGTCTGCAATACCGGTAGAACGCAGGTACTCTTCAGCGCGTTTTGCGATGGAGCGTGGGTCACGGTCATAGCCTTGCAGCGTGCCAGGTTCCAGGATATCGCAGCGGATGATCAGCGTAGGTTCTTCGTAGAACGGGTCAATGAGCGCAGTGGTTGCATCTGGCATCAGAACCATGTCGGATTCGTTAATGCCTTTCCAGCCGCCAATGGAGGAGCCGTCAAACATTTTGCCTTCTTCAAAGAATTCGGCGTTCACCTGATGAGCAGGGATCGTGACGTGCTGTTCTTTACCTTTGGTATCGGTGAAGCGCAGATCAACAAACTTCACTTCATGTTCGTTCAGCATCGTCAAAACGTGTTCAGCGGACATACTTAACTCTCCAGATTGGTCATTGTCGTCGTGGTAACGAGGTCTTCAAATCGGCTGGGCTGCCATATTTTTACTGTATTTCTGTAAAGCGAAATCTGTGCCAACTTTTAAAACACCCCAAAAAGGCGTTATCATGCGCACCATAGTGCAGAAGGGCTGCACCACATTGGATTCGTTGCACCATTATAGTGCTTCAGTGTGAACATTGAGCACCATATTGGTGCAATTTACGTTAAAGTGCCCTTTTACCGCTCCGTGAAAGCGATCACAAAGCATCTCTGCAATACTTGTTTGCGGGGGATGTTTGTGATCCTGTTTTGTAGTGCGATTAATCCGTGTACAATAACGCGCTATTTCTAAATGCCTGAGGCAAAGTTGTGATCGAAAAATTGCGTAATATCGCCATCATCGCGCACGTCGACCATGGTAAAACTACCCTGGTTGACAAGCTGCTACAGCAGTCCGGTACGTTTGATGCTCGTGCCGAAACTCAAGAGCGTGTGATGGACTCCAACGATTTGGAGAAAGAGCGTGGGATTACCATCCTCGCCAAAAACACCGCTATCAAATGGAATGACTACCGTATCAACATCGTTGATACCCCAGGGCACGCCGACTTCGGTGGTGAAGTTGAGCGCGTGATGTCCATGGTGGATTCCGTGCTGCTGGTGGTTGACGCATTTGATGGCCCTATGCCGCAAACGCGCTTCGTGACCAAAAAAGCATTTGCCCACGGCCTGAAACCTATCGTTGTGATCAACAAGGTTGACCGTCCTGGCGCGCGTCCTGACTGGGTTGTTGACCAGGTCTTCGACCTGTTCGTTAACCTCGACGCGACTGACGAACAGCTGGACTTCCCTATCGTTTATGCGTCTGCGCTGAACGGTATCGCCGGTCTGGATCACGAAGACATGGCGGAAGACATGACTCCGCTGTACCAGACGATTGTTGACCGCGTTCCTGCGCCAAACGTTGACCTGGAAGGCACCCTGCAAATGCAGATCTCCCAGCTCGACTACAACAACTATGTTGGCGTAATCGGCATTGGTCGTATCAAGCGCGGTAAAGTGAAGCCTAACCAGCAGGTCACTATCATCGATAGCGAAGGCAAAACCCGTAACGGTAAAGTCGGTAAAGTACTGACTCACCTGGGTCTTGAGCGTATCGAGAGCGACATCGCTGAAGCGGGCGACATCATCGCTATCACCGGTCTGGGTGAACTGAACATCTCCGATACCATCTGCGATCCGCAGAACGTCGAAGCGCTGCCAGCCCTGTCCGTTGATGAACCAACCGTATCCATGTTCTTCAACGTCAACACCTCTCCGTTCTGTGGTAAAGAAGGTAAGTTCGTTACCTCTCGTCAGATCCTTGACCGCCTGAACAAAGAGCTGGTGCACAACGTTGCGCTGCGCGTTGAAGAAACCGAAGACGCTGATGCATTCCGCGTTTCCGGTCGTGGTGAGCTGCACCTGTCTGTTCTGATTGAGAACATGCGTCGTGAAGGTTTCGAGATGGCGGTATCCCGTCCGAAAGTTATCTTCCGCGAAATCGATGGCCGTAAACAAGAGCCGTTCGAAAACGTCACGCTGGACGTTGAAGAGCAGCACCAGGGTTCTGTCATGCAGGCACTGGGTGAGCGTAAAGGCGACCTGAAAAACATGAATCCAGATGGCAAAGGCCGCGTACGTCTCGACTACGTGATCCCAAGCCGTGGCCTGATCGGCTTCCGTTCTGAGTTCATGACCATGACCTCCGGTACCGGCCTGCTGTACTCCACCTTCAGCCACTATGACGACATCCGTCCTGGCGAAGTGGGCCAGCGTAACAACGGCGTACTGATCTCCAACGGTCAGGGTAAAGCGGTTGCGTTTGCGCTGTTCGGTCTGCAGGATCGCGGTAAGCTGTTCCTGGGTCACGGTGCTGAAGTTTACGAAGGCCAGATCATCGGTATTCACAGCCGTTCTAACGACCTGACGGTAAACTGCCTGACCGGTAAGAAACTGACCAACATGCGTGCGTCCGGTACTGACGAAGCGACGGTTCTGGTTCCACCGATCAAGATGACGCTGGAGCAGGCTCTGGAATTCATCGATGATGACGAACTGGTAGAAGTGACGCCTCAGTCAATTCGTATCCGTAAACGTCACCTGACCGAGAACGATCGTAAACGTGCTATGCGCGGTGCGAAAGAAGAGTAATTCGGTTATGCCGTAGGCCGGGTAAAGCGCAAGCGCCACCCGGCAACGAAAAGCCGCTGAGCGATCAGCGGCTTTTTTATTAGAAGGAATAACGTAACCCTAACCGAATCCGGTACTGCTCGCGGTTGTAATCATTCCATCGGTCCAGCCACTGGAGTTCGAAGTACGGCAGCCAGTTTCTGTCGATTTTATAGCTGAACTTGTTGGTAATTTCCCAGTGATGATCTTTGCCATTTTTGCTGTGGTAATCATTCACCCGCTGGAAAAAGTGCGGCTCAAAGGTGTAGAAAAACGCATCCGTCACTTTGAAATTCCAGTAGTTGGCGAATTCGTGCGTGTCGTTTTTATCCATCTGTCCGTTATAGTCCGGCGTATCGTAATTGTTATGGTTATAGCGATAGCGGAACGTCAGATTAAACCAGTCCGTAAATTTATAGTTAGTATCTAAATAGAGTGCTCCACCCGATCCTGCGCTGCTGTCGTTAATTAACCCGCCGGGCTGGAAGGTGAGTTTGTCGGTCGGTTTGAAGAGCGGATACCAACCCTCGATTTCGTTATAGCTGTGCTTCAGTTCGTCCCATTTCCCCACGTTATAAGCGTTGGTGAACATCAGCCCCGCGCCCATATCGAAGTTATAGCCCGCACGCAGGATCACCTCGTGCAGCTCAGAGGCCGTATTGTACGCTTCGCGCGTTTCGACATAGGCCCCGGCAAAAACCGGGCAGGACACAGACGACACGATCAGTACGGTGATGATTCTATTCATAATTTGTCCATGTATCAGGTACAGAAAGGCCTCCCTCCTGATTAACAGGAAGGACATATTGGCCGGATTTATAGTTATAAAGTGACTGCTGACGCTTTATTGTTGGTGGTTATCTCAGGGGTATTTGCTGTCTGTTTTTTCCGTTTTCCAATCTCCTCGATAATAAAGGCGAAGCGCGCTTCGTTGAGTTTATAAAACAGCCCCATGGTCACGGCAGCAACGATCGCCAGGCCGCACGGCCAGAGGAAAATCAGCTGACGCAAACCCAGCAGCGTGCCCGCGCTCTGCACGGCATGGGGAACGTAGCCAATCTGGGTCAGCATGATGCCGGGCAGAAAACCGGCGAGCGCAGCGGAGATTTTGCGCGAGAAGGTATAGCCGGTATACACCGACCCTTCGGCGCGAATCCCGGTTTTCCACTCGCCGTAATCAACCGTATCCGGCACCAGCGCCCAGTTCAGGCTGTTCACAAACGCCGTGCCGAAGAAGGCCATGCAGGAAAAGAGCACAAACAGCAGGGAGCTGGTCCCCCAGAAGAAATTCAGCACGTCGCCCACCGCCCACAGCGCCAGCCCGCCCAGATAGACCGGTTTCTTGCCAAAGCGCTTTACCGCACCGGGCACCAGAAACACGCCAATCAGAATGCAGCCCATGCTGAAAAAGCCCATCCACGACAGGAGATGCAGATCGTTCAGCACATACTGGGTGTAATAGACCTGAATCGCCAGCTTGATGTTAAACGCGGCGAGGGTACAGAGGTTGGCGATGCACAGCACCAGCAGCGGCGGATTGCGGAAAATTGCGCAGAATGATTTCAGAATGCCGGGCTTATGGTGATCGGGCGTAAGCTCGACGTAGCGCTCTTTCACCCCGCTGTAGCACCACCACATGCAGAACAGCCCCCCGGTGACGAACACCAGCGCGGCCACCAGATAGCCGAGTGAGGGCTGGCTGACGAACAGCGCCTGAATCGGCATAAAGCCGACGGTGCAGAGCAACAGTCCTACCGTTGCGCCGCCCTGACGCCACGCCGCAAGCTGCGCGCGCTCGTTCGGGTTTTTGGTGATGGCCGGAACCATTGCACCGTAGGCGCAGTTCATCAGGCTGTAGCAGAGGCCAAACATCATGAAGAGCACGGTGGCGAGGGCCGTTTTCACCGTCAGGCTAAAGTCGTTGGCCATAAACTGCGCCGTGGCCACCAGCGCCACCGGGACGGAGGCGTAGAGAATGAATGGCCGGAATTTCCCCCGCGCGCCGATATTACGCCGGGAGTCCAGCAGCACCCCGGTCAGCATGTCGGTAAACGCGGTAAAGAACTTGGCGACCAGAAAAATGATGCCGCCGTAGAACGCGGGCATGCCCAGCTCGTCCGTGTAAAACTTCAGCAGATACAGCGTGCCAATACAGAGCATCAGGTTCGAGCCAAAATCGCCCATCCCGTAGGCGCACTTCTCTCGCAGGCTCAATTTCAGGGTTAACGGATCAGTATTGTGTGTCATGGTCGATCCTCAAAGCGCCCCGCAGGGCGCTCAATCACGTCATTTATGCCGTACGTTTGCGCAGCTCAATTTCTTCCACGATGCGCACATACATCTTCTCGTTGAGGTTGTAGAAGCAGCCCATCGCCACGATGGTGATGACCGCCAGCAGGCTCGGGTAGATAAATATCAGCTGCCGCAGCCCTTCAACCGTGCTGGCGGATTGCACCACGTTGGGCACATAGCCAATCTGCGTAAGCATGATCCCCGGGAAGAAGCCCGCCAGCGCCTGCGATACCTTGCGGAAGAAGGTAAAGCCGGTATAGACCGTCCCCTCGGAGCGTACGCCGGTGCGCCACTCGCCGTACTCCACGGTATCGGAGACCAGCGCCCAGTTCAGGCTGTTCACGAACGCGGAACCGAAGAACGCCAGACAGGAGAACGCCACAAAGCTCACCGAGCCGCCGCCAAAGAAGTAGTTAAGCAGATCGCCTGCCACCCAAATTGCCAGCCCGCTGATATAGACCTTTTTCTTACCAAAGCGCCGCACCGCGCCAGGCATCATAAAGACGCCGATAAAAATACAGCCCATGCTGAAGAAGCCCATGTACGACAGCAGGATCGGGTCGTTCAGCACGTACTGCGTGTAGTAGACCTGAATGGCGAGTTTGACGTTAAAGGCACCCAGCGTGCACAGGTTAGCGATGCACAGGATAAACAGCGGACGGTTCCCGGCGATGGCGCGAAACGACTGCAACAGCCCCGGTTTCTGCGCCGGGTTAGCAGGTTGCGTCTCAACGTAACGCTCGGTTACGCCCTTATAGCACCACCACATAAAGAACAACCCGAACAGCGAGAAGAGGGTGGCGGCAAAGATGTAGCCAAGCTGGTCATTGCCCTCAATGAGGTTCATCACCGGGACAAAGCCCACCGTACAGAGCAGCAGGCCGAGCGTGGCGCCGCCCTGACGCCAGGCCGCCAGCGAGGCTCGCTCGTCCGGGTTTTTGGTAATGGCGGGCACCATCGCGCCATAAGAGCAGTTCATCATGCTGAAGAACAAGCCGTACAGCATGAACAGCACCGTTGCCATCACCGTTTTGCCGGTCATCTCAAACGGTGTGCCGACGAAGTTGGCAATCGCCAGCAGCGTCACAGGGAAGGCTGCATACAGCACGAACGGGCGGAATTTCCCTTTCGGGCCAATCTTGCGCCGGGAGTCGAGCATGATCCCGGTGCCCATATCGGTGAAGGCGGTAAAAAACTTCGCAATCAGGAAGATAATCCCCCCGTAGGTACCGGGCAGTCCCAGCACGTCGGTGTAGAACTTCAGCAGATACAGCGTGCCGATATCCAGCAGGATGTTAGAGCCGAGATCGCCCATCCCGTAGGCGAGTTTTTCTTTAAACGGCAGGCGCAGGGTTGCCGGGTCAGAAGTATGTTGACTCATTATTGTTCTCCGTCTGCCCGCAGGTTTCCCCGCGGGCGAGCCTTATCAGATATGACGTAAGGTGCTAAACAGATCTACCCATTCGCTTTGCTGGCGATAGAAGACCGGCGGTTTGCCGAGCGGGGCATCAACGGTCACGTCACCGCCCCGGCAGATTTCCCCCGTCCACGCATTGACCCAGTTGTCCTGCGGCAGATAGAGCGACCAGTCGCGGCGTCCCTCTTCATGAACCGGCGCCACCAGCAGATCGCGGCCAAACAGGTACTGGTATTTCAGCGTGTAGGCGCGCGCGTCGTCCTCGTAGTGCAGGAACAGCGGACGCATCACCGGCAGGCCGCTTTTCGCGTTCTGCGCAACCGCAGCTTTGATATACGGCTTCAGGGTGGTGAACACGGTGGTCATGCGCGCGAAGTGCGCGATGGTTTCGGCGTCGCCGTCGAACTGCCAGTTGTCGCCAGGGCGATTGCCCTCGTGGGTACGCATCATCGGCGTAAAGGCGCTGAAATCGCACCAGCGCAGCAGCAGCTCTTTGCTGCGCTTCATCTCGAACAGCGTCGTATAGCCGCCAATGTCGCTGTGGTGCAGCCCGTGCCCGGTCATCGCCAGAGACAGCGCCGCCGGTACGACGGACGCCAGACCGTCGTCCAGGCTCCAGTCGACGTTCTGATCCCCCGCCCACATCATCACCGAGTGCTTCTGGCTGCCGGTGTAGCCCGCGCGCATGAAGAACAGGATCTCCCCGAGCTTGCCGGTCTCCTCCAGTGCTTCGTAGTTACATTTCGCCCACAGGGCAGGCCAGGCGTTATGCATGATCTCCGCGCTAACGCCGTTGTGCAGGAAGGTATCGGTCGGCAGATATTCCCCGAAATCGGCCATCCAGCCGCCGCAGCCCAGTTCGATCAGGTTCTTTTTGATGACCTCTTTGTACCAGCCGTAGGCTGCCGGGTTGGTCAGGTCGATAACGCCTGCGTAGAACTCGCCGAACTCAACGTGGTAATCCTCGCCGTTGGCGTTTTTGGTCAGATAGCCGCGTTTCGCCGCCTCTTCGCAGAGATCTTTATCGCTGGCGACGTACGGGTTGATATAGGAGAGGAACTGCACGCCCTCCTGTTTCCACTGCGCAATCCGCTCATCAAGCTGCGGATAGAGCGCGCTGTTCCACTTCCAGTTCCACATCACGCGTTTGCCGAAGGAGGTCATCCGGATGCCGGACCAGTCCTGCGCCCAGATGCCGTTGACCTTCACGCCGCCCTCGCGCATGGCGTCGAGCTTCTGCTGACACACCTCGGTGCCACCCTGAATACCCAGCGTCACGCCGTCGTAAACCCAGTCCGGCAGTTCAGGCTGACGCCCCAGCAGGCCGGTCAGTTTTTCCAGCAGATCGACGTAGGTTTCTGCGCATTCGAAGCGCAGCGTGGCGTTATCTTCCCAGAACGCCAGCTCGTGGAAGTCCGGCGCGCTGAAGTCGAAGTTCATATAACAGCTGTTATCCACGTGGCAGTAGTACTTCTGGGTGCTCACGAAGGTAGGCTGCGGGAAGAAGGTCCAGTAGTAATCGCCGCCTGCGTTCTCTTTGCAGTCGGCCTGCCAGGTGACATAGGTCTGCTTATTGCGGCCCACGCCCTGCTCGCTGGTCCACAGCGGAAACGGCTTGCCGCGCAGATCGAAATACGAGAACTGCTCGCCGCAGCCGTAAATATGATCGTCAGGCTGAGCTGCCAGCCGCAGCCAGATGCGGTTATGGCTGGCGGCGTCATTTTTCAGCTTCAGCTCCAGACGGCCTTCAGCATCTACGCCCACCAGCAGTGTCGCGCTCACCGCGTCGCCGCGGGTAAAGCGGATTGCCCAGCCCGCGCTTTGCTGCGTAACGGTCGCGTTCGTCAGGGCAATCTTTTCGTTGAGCTTGTCTTTGATGCTGAAGTTGCCGCGAAACATCTCGATATCCGCCTCACCTGCGCCGATCCACAGGCAAGGGGCATCCGCAGAGTGGGATAAAATCAGACGGTCCTGCCAGCGCAGGGTAAAACCACTTTCGTTATTTTTCAGGTCAATATTGTGTAGGGTACGCATAAAAACTCCGTCTTTATTATTTGGCCAGGCTATCCAGTAATCCGGCGGCTACGGCAGGCGCTAAGCCCGGCGCCAGCGGCAGGCGGGGGATCACCAGGCAGTGCAGCAGATGGTAAATATCCTGCTTGCCGTCCCAGACTTTGGTGGTCACTTCGTTATTGGTGTCCAGCTCCTGCCACCATGAACCGTTTTCGTAATCCATCAGGTACTTGATGCAGTAATCCCACCACTTCTGATACCAGGCTTCGTACTGCGCCTCACCGGTGACGGTGTAGAGCGCGTAAGCCGTACCCATCGCTTCGACGATTGGCCAGCGCACGCGTTCGCGGACGATTGGCTTGCCGTCCCAGCCCACGGAGTAGACAAATCCATCGGCCCCGTCGGGTGCCCAGGCGTCCCGGATGGTGGCGTGGAACAGGCCTTTCGCATCTTCCAGCAGCCATTCCGGCGGGGTTTCAAAGCGCGCTTCCAGGGCGGCGCGCAGGTGCAGCATCAGGCGACCCCACTCAATCCAGTGCCCCGGCGTGCCGCCGTAGGCGCGGAAGCGGTGGGCGGGGTTATCGATGTTGTAGTCGCGGATCGGGTTCCAGTTGGTGTCGAAATGCTCGTTAACGCGGTACTCCCCTTTGCGCGCCACGTCGTGAATAATCACCGAGGCGATGCGCAGGGCGCGGTCGAGCCATTTACGGTCGTGGGTCACGTCATAAACGATCAGGAAGGCTTCCACGGCGTGCATGTTGGCGTTACCGCCGCGGTAATCTTCCGTTTTGCTGAAGGCTTCATCCCAGGACTCCAGGCACATCTGCTCCTGTTCGCTCCAGAAGTAGCGCTCAATCACCTCGATGGCGTCGTCCAGCAACTTGCGTGCCTGCGGATGGCCGGTGGTGACGGCGCTCGCCGCGCCCAGCAGGACGAAGAAATGCTGATAGCCCTGCTTGGACGCATCAATCACGCCTTCATCGTTTACGCAGGCGTACCAGCCACCGTGCTGCTTGTCGCGCAGCGGACCGTTCAGGGCATTAATGCCGTGCTCAACCAGGGCGTACGCACCAGGACGTCCCATGTTCGCCGCCACCGCGTAAACGTGCAGCATGCGGGCGGTGATCCACAGATGGGTGCCCATATCGCTACGCACCTGCCCGTTATTGCCCAGCCAGCCAAAGCCGGTCGGTACGGCGGCGTTTTTACCGAAATCGAGAATGCGGTCGGTCTCTTGTTCGAGCCAGCGGTTATGGCTCAGGGTGTTAAACCATTTCATGTTCGGATCCTTTCTTAACGGCGAGCCATCATTTCGTCGACGATCTCACCCAGACGCTGAAGTTTTGGTACGGAAATATCACGCAGCATCAGCTCGGTGTCCGGCAGGCCAATCACAGAGGACCAGACGGCGCGACCGGCTAAAAAGCCCGATGCCCCCGCCTGCATCGCCACGCTCACCGCGCGCGGGAATAACTTATCGTCCACGCCGGAGGAGAGGATCACCCACGGCATGGCGATGTTCTCGTGCAGCTTCTGCGAGGCCGCCAGCAGCTCCTGCTGCGTGCCCTTACCAAACAGCGGCATTTCCACTTTGTAGAGGTCGGCACCGCTGTCGCCCAGCTCTTTGGCCGCATCGATAATCGCCTGCTCGCGGTCAAACGCGGCGCCGCGGCGCGGTGGACGCACAACCGGCTCGATAATGCTCAACAGACCGTTATCGTGGCACAGCGTATTGAACGCTTTCACCATCTCCAGGCGCTGCTGCGGATCTTCATCGCTGCGCCACAGCACCAGCAGCTTCAGCGCCTTGCCGCCGTCGCGTTTGACCGCCTGCGCGTCAATGCTCTTATCGATCACCACGCTGTCGACCGGAATACCGTTCCCCGGAATAAACTCGTCGGCTGCCACAATCATCGCGCAGCTTTTGGCCACGGCCCGCTGCTCGACAATCTGGCGATAGCAGAACTGCTGGTCGACGAGAATGGCAGAGGCGTACGGCGACAGAATTTTTGCCGCGTTGACCTTAAAATCGGTCAGGTGCTGGTCGGTTACCGGTACCGGCGCGCCTGCCGCCGCAAACATCAGGCGCATCGCTTCGCGCTGATCCACGGCCAGCATCGCAAAACCGCCGGAAGGTCGGGTGATATCTTTCAGGGTGTACATCGTCATTCCTCAGTCCTTTCGTATCAGTGTGATTTTTTCAGCCCGGCAGATGCGCGAACCTGTTCAAGAATGGCTGTCCAGTCTTCGCGCCCGCGCCCGGCGGCGCGTGCCTGGTTGTAAACTTCGCGTGAAGCCGCGCCCAGCGGCATTGGGACATGCAGCTGGTTGGCCACGTCGAGGGCGATCCCCAGATCCTTATGCGCAAGGTCGATCATGAAGGCGGGTGAAAGATCCCCTTTCAGCACCTTGTTCGGCCATGACGTGGTGAAGTGGCCTTTGCCCGCAGGTGTGCCGCTCATCACCTTGAGCGCCACGTCAAAGGAGAGGCCAAGCGCTTCGCACAGTACGGCGGCCTCGGCGGAAAGGGCGTTCAGGGCGATGCTCATGTAGTTATTGATGAGCTTGACGCGGATGCCCATTCCCGGCCCGCCGGCGTTAATCAGTTCATTACCCATCGCCATTAATACCGGGATGGCGCGCTCAACCTGCTCTGCCGTGCCGCCTGCCAGCAGGAGCAGCGTACCGGCGATGGCATGGTCAGAGGTGCGTCCGACGGGCACGTCCATCAGGCTGAAGCCTTGCTCAGCCATGTCGCGGATCAGCGCGTCGGTTTGCAGCGGGTGAATGGTGGACATATCAATGACCAGCGCGTCGCGGGATAATCCTTCGCACACGCCGTGCTCGCCGAACAGCACGCTGCGCACCAGGTCGCCGTTTGGCAGCATGGTAATCACGAATTCCGCGTCCGTTGCTGCCTGTGCGGGCGTAGCCGCCGCCCGGGCGCCGCTCTCTACCAGCGCCTGAACCGCCTGCGGGTTCACATCAAAAACGTTAAGCTGGTGGCCCTGTTTCAACAGATTCTTCGCCATGGGCGCGCCCATCTGTCCTAAGCCGATAAATGCGATTGCTGACATGCCTCTCTCCTGTCACATCGTGTCAATTTTTGCGCGTTTGTAGTGTCTGTTTTTGATCGTATTTGTAATTTATAGTCAAAAAATTGACACGGGTCACTTTTTAAACATTTGGTGAAATTAAAATGAAGGCATCAGAAATCGCAGAAGGAATCACCATGACTCGCATCGTTTGTGTCGGCATTACCGTGCTGGATCGCATCTGGTATCTCGATGATTTACCGAAAGAAGGTGGGAAATATGTCGCAAAAGACTATACGGAAGTGGGCGGCGGCCCGGCGGCAACGGCGGCAGTGGCAGTCGCGAAACTGGGCGCGGAAGTGGATTTTATTGGTCGGGTGGGGGACGACGATACCGGCAGACGGTTGCTTGCGGAGCTGGAATCCCTGGGGGTGAACACCCGCTATACGCGCGTAGTTAAGGGAGCCCGATCGTCGCAATCGGCGGTGCTGGTGGACGCAGGTGGGGAAAGAGTGATTGCTAACTACCCCAGCCCCGATCTGCCCGCCGAGGCAGGCTGGCTGCATGAAATCGACTTCTCTCAGTGGGACATTGTCTTAGCCGACGTGCGCTGGCATGACGGGGCAAAACAGGCATTTACCCTGGCCCGTCAGCAGGGCGTTCCGACGTTGCTGGATGCGGATGTTACCCCGCAGGATATCGCGGAGCTGATCGCCTTAAGCGATCACGCGGCCTTCTCTGCGCCGGGACTGCGGCGTTTAACGCAGTTGGATGAAACAGAAGACGCATTAAAAAAAGCACAAATGCTCACAAATGGACATGTGTATGTTACGCAGGGGCGAGACGGCTGTTTCTGGCTGGAAAACGGCGCGCTATGTCATCAGCCTGGTTTTGAAGTGAACGTCATTGATACCACCGGCGCGGGCGACGTGTTCCACGGTGCGCTGGCGGTCAGCCTGGGGCAGAAATTGCCCGCCGCAGACGCCGTGCGTTTTGCCAGCGCCGTCGCAGCACTGAAATGCACAAAGCCCGGCGGGCGCGCGGGTATACCCGACTGTGATCAAACCCGCTCTTTTTTGTCACTTTTTGTATAAAATGCGGGGCGTGATGGTTTTCAGAGGACAGCCCATGAGCCTTACCGAACTGACCGGCAACCCGCGTCACGATCAGCTGCTGACGCTGATTGCCGATCGCGGCTATATGAACATTGATGAACTGGCGCAGCTGTTGGATGTGTCGACGCAAACCGTGCGCCGGGATATCCGCAAGCTCAGCGAGCAGGGGCTGATCACCCGTCATCACGGCGGCGCGGGCAGGGCATCCAGCGTGGTCAACACGGCGTTCGAACAGCGTGAAGTCTCGCTTACCGAAGAGAAACGGGCGATTGCCGAAGCGATTGCGGACTATATCCCGGATGGCTCGACCATCTTTATCACTATCGGGACGACCGTGGAGCACGTTGCCCGGGCACTGCTTAATCATAATCATCTGCGCATCATCACCAACAGCCTGCGGGTGGCGCACATTCTTTATAAGAACCCGCGTTTTGAGGTGATGGTACCTGGCGGTACGCTGCGCCCGCATAACGGCGGCATTATCGGGCCTGCGGCAACGGCGTTTGTGTCTGGCTTCCGGGCGGACTACCTCGTGACCAGCGTGGGGGCGATAGAGCACGACGGCGCGATGATGGAATTTGACGTTAACGAAGCCAGCGTGGTGAAAACCATGATTGCCCACTCCCGCCACATTTTACTGGCGGCCGATCATACGAAATACCACGCCTCCGCGGCGGTTGAAATTGGCAACGTGGCGCAGGCGACGGCGCTGTTCACCGATGAGCTGCCCGGCCCGGCGCTGCAAAGTCACCTAAAATCCAGCAAGGTTGAGGTTGTCGAAGTGAATTCCGGAGAAGAGCAGCAGGCTGGCTGATCGTCTTATGGCCCGATATTGCGATTCGGGCCTTTCCTTTCTCTAAGCTGAATCTGGCGCATAGCTAAACTTTCTCTTTCCCGCTACAGTTACTTTTCCACGGCGAAAGGAGATAAACATGCTTTATATCTTTGACTTAGGAAATGTAATCGTCGATATCGATTTTAACCGGGTGCTGGGCGCATGGAGCGATTTTAGCCGTGTTCCGCTGGCGACGTTAAAGCAGAATTTCGCGATGGGTGAGACTTTCCATTTGCACGAGCGCGGTGAGATCAGCGACGAAGCGTTCGCAGAGCGTTTCTGTCAGGAAATGGGTCTCTCGTTAAGCTACGAGCAATTTTCCCACGGCTGGCAGGCCATATTTGTCGCGATCCGCCCCGAAGTGATCGACATCATGCACAAGCTGCGCGAGCAGGGGCATCGCGTTGTCGTGCTGTCTAATACCAACCGCCTGCATACCACCTTCTGGCCGGATGAATACCCTGAAATTCACGCGGCGGCAGATAAAGTGTATCTCTCCCAGGAGATGGGGATGCGTAAACCTGAGGCGCGCATCTATCAGGCGGTATTGCAGGAAGAAGGATTCACGGCAGCGGATGCGGTCTTTTTTGACGACAACGCCGATAATATAGAAGGGGCTAATCAGTTAGGTATCACCTCCATTCTGGTGACCGGAAAAGAGACGATACCGAACTACTTTGCGAAGCAGTTATGCTAAAAACCGTTCATCAAAAAGCCAATCACCACACGCGCCCGCTGAGGGCGTGGCTGAAACTCCTCTGGCATCGCATTGATGAGGACAACATGACCACGCTGGCGGGCAATCTCGCTTACGTGTCCTTGCTTTCGCTGGTTCCGCTGGTGGCGGTGATTTTTGCGCTTTTTTCGGCGTTTCCGATGTTTGCCGATGTGAGCATGCAGCTTCGCCATTTTGTTTTCGCAAACTTTATTCCTGCCACCGGCGATGTGATCCAGAACTACATTGAACAGTTTGTCGCTAACTCCAGCAAGATGACGGCGGTGGGGGCGTGTGGGCTTATTGTTACCGCGCTGCTGCTGATGTACTCCATCGACAGTGCGCTCAACACTATCTGGCGGAGCAAAAAAGTCCGCCCAAAGGTCTATTCCTTTGCCGTCTACTGGATGATTTTAACCCTCGGCCCCTTGCTGGCGGGGGCGAGCCTGGCGATCAGCTCCTACCTTCTTTCGCTGCGCTGGGCGAGCGATTTAAACAGCGTGATCGATAACGTGCTGCGCATCTTCCCGCTGATTTTATCGTGGCTTTCGTTCTGGCTGCTTTATAGCGTGGTGCCAACTACGCGCGTACCCAACCGGGATGCCGTGGTGGGCGCGCTGGTCGCGGCGTTGCTCTTTGAGTTGGGCAAGAAAGGATTCGCGCTTTATATCACCATGTTCCCCTCTTATCAGCTGATTTACGGCGTACTGGCGGTGATCCCCATTTTGTTTGTCTGGGTCTACTGGACGTGGTGCATCGTCTTGCTTGGCGCCGAAATAACTGTCACTCTCGGGGTCTACCGCGAACTTAAAAAAGCAGCAGAAGCTGAAAAACAACAAGAAGCAGACCAACCATGATTGCATTGATTCAGCGCGTAACCCGTGCCAGCGTCACCGTGGCGGATGAGGTGACGGGTGAAATCGGCCCAGGACTTTTGGTGCTCCTGGGTGTCGAAAAGGATGACGACGAACAAAAAGCCAACCGCTTGTGTGAGCGCGTGCTGGGCTACCGCATTTTCAGCGATGCGGAAGGCAAGATGAACCTGAACGTTCAGCAGGCGGGCGGCAGCGTGCTGGTGGTGTCCCAGTTTACGCTGGCTGCGGATACCGAACGCGGCATGCGGCCGAGTTTTTCGAAGGGCGCGGCACCGGATCGCGCAGAAGCCCTTTACGAGTACTTTGTTGAGCGCTGTCGCCAACAGGACATGAATACACAAACCGGACGATTCGCTGCGGATATGCAGGTTTCGCTGGTGAACGATGGCCCCGTCACATTCTGGCTCCAGGTATGAGCCAACTGGCGGCCTGGCCGCGGGTAACAAGAGAGAGTACAGCTATGTATCACCTTCGAGTACCGCAAACGGAAGAAGAGTTAGAGGTTTATTACCATTTCCGCTGGGAAATGCTGCGCAAGCCACTGCATCAACCTAAAGGGTCTGAACGCGACGCCTGGGACGCGATGGCGCACCACCAGATGGTGGTTGATGAAGAGGGCAATCTGGTTGCCGTGGGGCGTTTGTATATCAATGCCGACAACGAAGCTTCAATCCGCTTTATGGCCGTTCACCCCTCCGTGCAGGACAAAGGCCTCGGAACGCTGATGGCAATGACGCTGGAATCCGTCGCCCGTCAGGAAGGGGTCAAGCGCGTCACCTGTAGCGCCCGTGAAGATGCCGTTGAGTTCTTTGCCAAGCTTGGTTTCGTGAATCAGGGGGAAATCACCGCCCCGCAAACTACGCCGATTCGTCACTTTTTGATGATCAAACCCATCGCCACCCTGGACGATATTCTCCATCGTGCCGACTGGTGCGGGCAGCTCCAGCAGGCGTGGTATCAGCACATTCCGCTCAGTGAAAAAATGGGCGTGCGTATTCAGCAATATACCGGGCAAAAATTTATTACCACCATGCCGGAAACCGGCAACCAGAACCCACACCATACCCTGTTTGCCGGTAGCCTGTTTTCACTCGCCACGCTCACCGGCTGGGGACTGATCTGGCTGATGCTGCGCGAACGTCATCTCGGCGGCACCATTATTCTGGCCGATGCCCATATCCGCTACAGCGCGCCGATCAGCGGCAAGCCGAGCGCGGTAGCTGACCTGGGTGCACTGGGCGGCGATCTCGACCGTCTGGCGCGTGGGCGTAAAGCACGCGTACAAATGCAGGTTGAGCTGTTCGGCGATGAAACGCCGGGCGCGGTGTTTGAAGGCACCTATATCGTTCTGCCTGCGAAGCCGTATGGCGCGTATGAAGAGGGCGGGAACGAGGAGGAGTAGTCTCCTTCTCACTCTCGCCCGGCATGGTTAATGCGCCAGGCAATATCTCGCATAACGTCTCGCGCTGACTGGCTAATTCCACCCAACTGGAAGAAGCCGTGAATTACACCCCGCCATCGTTGAGCGGTACACTTCACGCCTTGCTCCGTGAGGCGCTGATAAAGCGCCTCGCCTTCGTCGCGTAACGGATCATACTCAGCGGTAACAATATGGACCTTCGGCAGACCGCTAAAGTCGTTGCGCCACAGTGGGCTGACTTCAGGATGCTGACGGTAAGCTCTATCCAGATACATTTCATAGCCGCTCAAAAGGGTATCGCGAGTAATTACGTAGTCCATGCCATTGAGGGTATAGCTTTCAAAACTGGCCGTAGCGTCGAGCATGGGGTAGATAAGAATGAGCTGTGCGGGATCCCAGAGACCTTTGGCCTTAAGCCGCAATGACGTTACCAGCGCAAGATGCCCTCCCGCACTGTCTCCACAAAGTGTAATCCGGTTTTTATCCACACCTAATTGTTCTGCATTTTGCCAGACAAGATCTGCCGCTCTCTCTGCATCGTCATGCGCAGCGGGGAAGGTATGCTCGGGTGCGAGTCTGTACTGAACCGCAATGACCCGACAGTTACCGTAAAACGCCAGTTGGCGAAGCTGATTATCATGGGTTTCAAACCCACCGCTGACAAAACAACCGCCATGATAGTAGAGGGCACAAGGTAACGTTTCAGAGGCAATGACAGGCGAAAATAGCCGAAAGGTCATCTCCTCAAGAACAAGCGTTTCAACCTGGACACGAGTTTCTGTCTCCCCGGCCAGAGCTGTGCTGGCAACATACCCGGCTCTCCGTTCATCTATATTCTGCTTTCGCGAGGAAGGCCGCCCTGCTGCAATAAAATCTTGTACAAGCTTATCAATTCCCTTTTCCAGCGCCATGGTTACGTCCTCATGCTGTATTTATATACAGCTTTATAGCCTGGTTTACGAAAGATGAAAACAGAGGAATTTGAAGATATAAATGTCCTGGAAAGCGGCTCGCAAAATCGGTGAATGCCTTAACAATGTTCTTTAACCATGTCTTAATTATGGATATATTGCCTGAAAATTAACCGTGGATGATATACTAAGGTGATATATGAGTCTTTTGGCGGACCTTACTATGGGCAGAATACTGATCGATTTGTCTGATGACGTGATTCAACGACTGGATAACCTGAAGCAGTTGCGCAACCGGCCGCGCGCCGAACTGCTGCGGGAAGCCATAGAACTGTATCTCGACCAGCAGAATTCATCGGTTATCCGCGAAGCGCTTGGCCTGTGGGGAAATCAGCAGGAAGATGGGCTCGAGTACGAACGCAAGCTGCGTGAGGAGTGGTAATGATGGAGCACATGGCTGTGTTTGATACCAATATCCTCATCGATCTTTTTAATAACCACGTTGAGGCTGCGGATGCGATCGATCGCACAGCTTCGCATCGTGCCATTAGCCTCATCACATGGATGGAAGTAATGGTGGGCGCTCGCAGGCACGGTCAAGAAGCAAAAACGGCAGCCGTGATGGGGGCCTTTGAAATTATTGATATAACAAGGGAAATTGCTGAAAGAAGCGTATTACTTCGCGAACAGCACGGGATGAAGCTTCCTGACGCCATTATTCTGGCTACTGCTCAGAGCAGAAGCTGTCCGTTAATTTCGCGCAATACGAAAGACTTTTCGGGTATTGCTGGGGTCGTTTCACCTTACCACCTGTAGGCCGGGCAAGCGTGCGCCGCCCGGCATTCTCACAGGAGATTACTCCCCTTCCCCCGGGAACAGGAACGGGTTGATCGAGCTACGGGCGAAGCCCTCCTGCTCCATCTTCGCGTCCAGGATCAGCGAGGCGAGATCGTCGGCTACCGCTTCGACTTTCGGGTCTTTTTCCTGATACAGAATCTTCAGGTAGGTCCCGCAGTCGCCGCAGCTTTCTGCTTTCACCGCCGCGTCTTCGTTTTCCAGCGACCAATAGTTCAGATCGCGGGTCTGTTCGCAGTTGCTGCACTTGATGCGCACCACGTGCCACTCGGTTTCACACAGGTTGCAGTGCAAGTAGCGCAGCCCCTGCGTCGTACCAATCTGTACCATGCTGGAGACCGGCATTGAGCCGCACACCGGGCAAAACTGGCGCGCTTCGCCATATTCAGCGCGGGCTTTACCCGGGATCAGGCTCGCCATTTGCGCCCAGTAGAGCGACAGCGCAGCCCAGATGAACGGCGCTTTATCGCTGCTCACCAGCGAGAAGTCGGAGGCAAACAGCGCGCTCGCCATCTCTTCCAGCTCTTGCTCTGAGGCTTTTTCCAGGTTCTCAATGACCGCCAGCGCCGTGCCGCTCATTTCGGGCTTCAGCTCGGCAATCAGCGAATGCAGCAGCTTATGCCAGTGCTTGTCGCGCGGCAGAACGTGAATGTCCAGCGGCGGCTTGCCCTGCGCGTTGGCTTCTTTGATGCGTGCGGTCAGATCCATTTGCAGCGGGTGGTCGTATAGCACCACTTCCTGCGCATGGGCGACCAGCGCGGCAAAACGCAGAAAATCGCCCAGCGGGTTGTTCTCTGCCAGCTCGCGCAGACGCTCTGCGCGGCGGTTGTAGAGGTTCTTGAGTCTGGGGAACAACAACGGCGGAATATAATCCGCCGTGCGTTTCTCGCTCGACCCCAGCTCATCTTGCGGGATTATGCGAATACTCATTCAGATGACTTTTCCTGTTTCTGGCGGACTTCACGGTACCAGCGCGGGTGATGTTTCTTCGCCCACGTACTGGTTACCCATCCTTCCACCATCGCGGTAATGGTGCCTTTCACCCAAAGGGCGGCGTAGATATGCACCATGATAACCACAATTAACGCCACTGCGGCAAATGAATGCAGCATCAGCGCAAATCGGATCACCGGGATTGAGAAAGCAGGCGCAAAGTACGGACGCCAGATGATCACGCCGCTCACCAGCAACAGGACCAGGAAGATAATCGCCGCCCAGAATACGCATTTCTGGCCGAAGTTATAACGCCCGGTATCACCCACTTCCTCGTTGACGACGATCTTACGAATATTCTTCGCCCAAAAGATATCATCCCGATTGATTAGGTTATGGTGCCAGTAGCGGAAAAACATGATGATAAACGAGGCAAACATCACCACACCCACGAACGGGTGCAGGATGCGCGCCAGCTGCGGCGTGCCCAGTATCTGCATCAGCCAGTTGAAGGAGGGGAAGAAGAATCCCAGCCCGCTTATCGCCGCCAGCATGAAGCAGAAGGCGGTGACCCAGTGGTTGATGCGTTCCGGCGCGGTGTAGCGCACGATGGTGTCACGTTTTCTCATTTGCGCACCTCGTCTTTCTCTTCATGCAGGTTATCGTCTTCCTCTTCCGCGCGGTTCGGACCAACGCCGACGTAGTGGAAGATGCTCGCTGCAAAGGTGGCCGCAAAACCGACCGCGGCCAGCGGTTTCCAGATACCTTTCCAGAACTTCACGGTGGCGCTGATTTCCGGGTTCTCCGGCAGGCCATGGTACAGATTCGGCTTGTCGGCGTGGTGCAGCACGTACATGACGTGCGTACCGCCAACCCCGGCCGGATCGTACAGGCCCGCGTTATCGTAACCACGGGTTTTCAGCTCGCCCACGCGCTCTGCCGCCAGCGTTTTCATATCCTCTTTAGAGCCAAAGTGGATAGCGCCGGTTGGGCAGGTCTTCACGCAGGCTGGCTCCTGACCGACATTTACGCGGTCAACGCACAGCGTACATTTGTAGACGCGGTTGTCTTCCGGGTTCATGCGCGGCACGTCGAACGGACAGCCCGCGATGCAGTAGCCGCAGCCAATACACTGCTCAGACTGGAAGTCGACGATGCCGTTGGCATACTGAATGATAGCCCCTTCTGACGGACACGCCTTCAGGCAGCCCGGATCCGCACAGTGCATACAGCCGTCTTTGCGGATAAGCCATTCCAGTTTGTCGTTCTGTTCCACTTCCGAGAAACGCATTACCGTCCAGGACTTGGCGGTCAGGTCCGCCGGGTTGTCGTACACCCCGACGTTGTGACCCACTTCGTCACGGATGTCGTTCCACTCTGAACAAGCCACCTGACAGGCTTTACAGCCGATACAGGTGGTCACGTCGATAAGCTTCGCCACTTCCTGCTGGTGGTCCCGCGCCTGAGGCGCGGGCGTGAAACCGTTAGTCGCGGAACGACGGATAATGTCTTGAGATTGATAAGCCATAAGTCGTCTCCGTTACACCTTTTCCACGTTCACGAGGAAGGCCTTAAACTCCGGCGTCTGCGTGTTCGCATCACCGACGAACGGCGTCAGGGTATTCGCAATGAACCCTTTCTTCGCCACGCCCTCATAACCCCAGTGAATTGGGATGCCGATGGTATCCACCTGCTGACCATGAACGTTCAGCGTGCGAATACGCTTGGTCACCACCGCCTTGGCTTTGATGTAGCCGCGGTTAGAGGAGACCTTCACGGTATCGCCATGGGCGATGCCGAGCTTGCCCGCCAGCTTCTCGCCGATCTCCACAAACTGTTCCGGCTGCGCGATGGCGTTAAGCAGCGCGTGCTTGGTCCAGTAGTGGAAGTGCTCAGTCAGACGGTAAGTGGTGCCGACATACGGGAACTTGTCCTTTTTACCCAGCGCTTCAAAATCGCCCTTGAAGATACGGGCTGCCGGGTTAGAGACCACGTTCGGGTGCAGCGGGTTAGTACCCAGCGGCGTCTCAAACGGCTCATAGTGTTCCGGGAACGGACCTTCCGCCATCTTATCGATAGCAAACAGGCGCCCCATCCCTTCAGGCTGCATGATAAACGGCCCGACATCGCTGCCTGGTGCGGCAGTGCTGTAGTCCGGAATATCCACACCGCCCCATTTCGCGCCGTCCCACTTGAGTAGCTGACGCTTCGGATCCCACGGGTTGCCCTGCGGGTCAGCAGAGGCACGGTTATAGAGGATGCGGCGGTTAAGCGGCCATGCCCATGCCCAGCCCAGCGTATTACCGAGGCCCGACGGGTCGGCGTTATCGCGGTTGGCCATCTGGTTGCCTTTCGGCGTCCAGCTACCGGCAAAGATCCAGCAGCCGCTTGACGTCGTACCGTCGTCACGCAGGTGTGCGAAGGTGCTGAGCTGATCGCCTTTCTTCGCCAGCACGGTGCCGGTCGCCGGGTCGATAACGTCCGCCAGCGCCTTACCGTTGCTCTCCATGGCCACTTCTTCCGGCGCAGGGTTTTCCGGCGTCGAATAGTTCCAGGTCATGTTCAGCACCGGCTCAGGCGTTGCGCCGCCTTCAGCCGCGTACATTTTACGCAGGCGTAAGAAGATACCGGCCAGGATCTCGCCGTCGTTCAGGGCGATGCCCGGGGCGTCCGCACCTTTCCAGTGCCACTGCAACCAGCGGCCAGAGTTGACGATAGAGCCGTTCTCTTCCGCGAAGCAGGTGGACGGCAGACGGAACACTTCGGTCTGAATCTTCGACGGGTCGACATCGTTCGACTCACCGTGGTTCTGCCAGAACGTCGAGGTTTCGGTATTGAGCGGGTCAATTGTCACCAGGTACTTCAGTTTCGACAGAGACTCGACAACCTTGTTCTTGTTCGGGAACGACGCCACCGGGTTAAAGCCCTGGCAGATATAGCCGTTGACCTGGCCCTGGTGCATCATTTCGAAGTACTGGAGGACGTCGTACCCTTTGTCCCACTTCGGCAGCCAGTCAAAGCCCCAGCTGTTTTCCGCCGTCGCCTTGTCGCCGTAGAAGGCTTTCATCAGCGAGACGAAGAACTTCGGATAGTTGCCCCAGTAGTTTACCTGGCCTTCGAGCAGCGGTTTTGGCGTGCTGGCCGTCAGATAGGTTTGCAGGTCGGTCTGTTTCTCGCTCGGCAGGTTCATGTAACCCGTCAGGCTCTGAGACAGCAGGCCAAGGTCGGTCAGACCCTGGATGTTGGAGTGACCGCGCAGGGCGTTAACGCCGCCGCCTGCCATCCCCATGTTGCCGAGCAGCAACTGAACCATCGCCATGGTGCGGATGTTCTGCGCGCCGATGGAGTGCTGCGTCCAGCCGAGTGCATACAGGAACGACGCGGTCTTATCTTTGGCGCTGGTTTCGGCGATAAGCTCGCACACCTTCAGGAAGTCCGCCTTCGGCGTCCCACAGATGTTTTCGACAACCTCTGGCGTATAGCGGGACACGTGCTCTTTCAGCAGGTTCCACACGCAGCGCGGGTGTTGCAGGGTGGTGTCGCGCTTCGCAAAGCCGTTTTCGTCCAGCTCGTAGTTCCAGCTGGTTTTGTCGTACCTGCGTTTTTCGGCGTCATAACCGCTGAACAGGCCATCTTCGAAGTGGTAATCCTCACGCACGATCAGGCTGGCGTTGGTATAGGCTTCGGTGTACTCGCGGTTATATTTTTCGTTGGTCATCAGGTACAGCAATACGCCTGACAGGAAAGTGATGTCAGTACCTGAACGAATAGGGGTATAGAAATCTGCCACTGACGCTGTACGCGTAAAGCGGGGATCGATCACAATCAGCTTCGCGCCGTTGTGGATTTTGGCTTCCATCGCCCAGCGGAACCCGACAGGGTGCGCTTCAGCGGCGTTACCGCCCATCACCACAATAAGGTTGGCGTTCTTGATGTCGACCCAGTGGTTGGTCATCGCACCGCGACCAAATGTTGGAGCAAGACTTGCTACCGTTGGTCCGTGTCAGACACGCGCCTGGTTGTCGACCGCGAGCATACCGAGTGCGCGCGTAAATTTCTGGGTTAAATAGCCGGTTTCGTTACTGGACGCTGAAGCACACAGCATGCCGGTGGAGAGCCAGCGGTTAACGGTGGTGCCTTCGGCATTCTTCGCAATAAAGTTGGCATCGCGGTCTTCTTTCATCAGCTTAGCGATGCGATCGAACGCCTCTTCCCAGCTGATTTGTTGCCATTTGTCAGAGCCGGGAGCACGGTACTCAGGAAACTTCAGGCGGCTTTCAGAGTGGATAAAATCTACCAGACCGGCCCCTTTCGGACACAGCGCACCACGGTTGACCGGATGATCCGGATCGCCTTCGATGTGGAAAATAGATGCTTTGGCGTTTTTCGCACCGTCGCCGAGGCTATACATTAACAGCCCACAGCCGACGGAGCAGTACGTACAGGTGTTACGGGTTTCGCGGGTGCGCAGCAGTTTATACTGCCGAGTTTCCGCCAGCGCTACGCCGGGCGCAAAGCCCAGTGCCGCCGCCGTGGTGCCTGCCATACCGCCAGCGCAGATCTTAAAGAACTGCCTTCTGCTGACCTGCATGGGTCACTCCTTGGTTCATTACGACATTGCTATGTAGTTTTACTTTGCGGTTGAGAATTAACCGCAAAGGAGAAAAATTTGCGTTAATCCCTCATTTCTCCGAGGGATAAGCCCAGAATACCACAATGTCGGTACGCCTGTTCCAACGGCGTTAAAACAAAGTGAACGTATTATCACGGCATTGATTATAAAGTGTGATATCAATCACATTTCTCTCTGCGGATGTTAAGGGTGTGTAGCAGATGACCGGTTGCACCCCTCCGAATTGAGTAGGAGAATGGATGCTGAAAAGTTGATCCATACTATGCGTAAGGTCCGCTGTTTGTGGTGCAATAGCAGGCTCACTTCCGTGGTTGTTCAGGAATACCGTCGTGTTTAAACAAAACCGTGCTACCCACGCGTCGCCACTGCCTGCGGGCATTGTGGAACTGTCGGTACACAGACCGCCTCACATTTCACATGCCACGCCGGATTTTCTGGCGGAAGAGGTCCCTGTTGCCCTGGTTTACAACGGGATTTCGCATGTGGTGATGATGGCCTCGCCGAAAGATCTCGAGCTGTTCGCCATCGGTTTCTCCCTCTCGGAAGGCATCATTGCGCATCCGCAGGAGATCTACGGCATGGACGTCGTACCGGCCTGCAACGGTCTCGAAGTGCAAATCGAACTCTCCAGCCGCCGCTTTATGGGGCTGAAAGAGCGCCGCCGGGCGCTGGCCGGACGTACCGGCTGCGGCGTGTGCGGTGTTGAACAGCTTAACGATATCGGCAAACCCATTATCCCGCTGCCGTTCACCCAGACGTTCAATCTGGCGCATCTTGATCGGGCGCTTGTGCACCTGAATGACGTTCAGCCCATCGGCCAGCTCAGCGGTTGTACGCATGCGGCGGCGTGGGTATTGCCGTCGGGGAGCATTGCAGGCGGGCATGAAGATGTTGGCCGCCACGTCGCGCTGGATAAGCTGCTGGGCCGTCGCGCTCGGGAAAACAACGTCTGGCAGCAAGGGGCCGCGCTCGTTTCCAGCCGCGCCAGCTACGAGATGGTGCAAAAATCCGCCATGTGCGGCGTGGAAATTTTGTTTGCGGTGTCAGCGGCAACCACGCTGGCGGTTGAAGTGGCGGAGCGCTGCAACCTGACGCTGGTGGGGTTCTGCAAGCCAGGCAGGGCGACAATTTACACCCATCCGCAGCGATTAATTGTTAATCAGTAATTTTGAATGAATATAGCAAATCCTTCCGCTTTTAGTTGTTCATGATGAGGTCTAGTATTTATCTCATCAAGGCACGGTGCCTTATCTAAACAACTTAACGAAAGGGTTTATCTCATGAAAAGCATCAAAACTTTTGTCGCAGTAATCGCTCTGGCTACATCTTTCGGTTCTTTCGCTGCGCAGACTGTGACCGCATCCGCCTCTACACTGGACGGTGCAGAAGCTAAAATCGCCGCACAGGCTCAGGAAGCGGGCGCGTCATCCTACAAAATTACTCAGGCATTCACCGGTAACCGCGTACACATGACCGCTGAACTGAACAAATAATTTCGCAGTACCGTCGAAAGAGCGCCCCTGGGGCGCTTTTTTAGTTTATGCCCGCCAGACGCAGCAGCGCCGTCACCACCGCCGCCGCGACGATCACCACAATTAACGGCATTTTGCGCCAGGCCAGAAACACCGCGAACCCCACCCCCAGCACGCGCGCCATCCCGGCAAAATGGTCCCCTTCATAAAACGTTGTCGCCAGCGCGACGGAGAACAACAAAACGGTAGCCGCGTCTGAAAGCAGCGCCTGCGACCGTTCAGAAAGCGCCAGCCGGCTGCCGAGTTTTGCCCCGCCGAGACGCATCAGATAGGTTCCGGCAGAAAGAATGGCGATGCCGAGAATAAAGACCGTCATGTTTTCCATTATTTTTTCCTCGCGGCAAGGCCGAGCAAAGAGAGCAGCACCGGCAGGCCAACCGGCGCAAACGGTACGGCGGCCAGCGACAACACCGCGCCGCTACAGGCGCGGATCAGCGTGGTACGGTTTTTAAATGCCGGCACCACTAACGCCAGCAGGATCGCCGGGAACACCGCGTCCAGCCCGATGGTTTCCGGGTCTGGCAGTAGCTTGCCGACCATCGCCCCCAGCACCGCGCCCAGCGGCCAGATGATTGCCACGCCTAACCCGCACAGCCAGTAGGCCGCTTTACGCTGCTCGGCGGTTTTTTGCGACAGGCCAAACACCACGCTTTCATCGTTCATGATATGACAGCCCAGAAAGCTCAGGCCGCGCTTGCCCACCAGGTCACGCACCGTCACGCCGAACGGCACATGGCGCGCGTTTACCAGTAAACCGGCTGCGGCCGCCGCCAGCGGATTGCCGCCGCTCGCCACGATGCCGATGAACATAAACTCGGATGCGCCTGCCAGCACCGTGAGGGAGAGAACAAACGGCACCCACAGCGGGAAACCGTAGGCCATCGCCAGTGAGCCATAAGACATGCCGACCACGCCCACCGCGAGGCAGACCAGGACGATCGCTTTTATCGTGTCGCCTTTCAGGCAAGAGAGGTGATTCTTCATACCATTTTAGCCATATCGAACGTATTTCCATTATAATGAACGCATCAAAAACGTTTTACAAGACGAACGATTCGTTCGTTATAGAGAGAATGAGGCCGTTAGCATGACGCAGCCAATCAGCGTAATCGCCAGAAGCCTGGTGCGAGAACGCCTGCGAACCGGGCTTTCGCTGGCGGAGATCGCCCGCCGTGCCGGGATCGCCAAATCCACGCTTTCACAACTGGAGTCTGGCAACGGCAACCCTAGCCTGGAAACGCTCTGGTCGCTTTGCGTGGCGCTGGATATTCCGTTTGCCCGGTTACTGGAGCCGCAACAACCCGTCACGCAGGTGATCCGCCGCGGAGAGGGCACAAAAGTTGTCGCCGGGCAGGCGAACTACGAGGCGATTTTGCTCGCGGCGTGTCCGCCGGGGGCGCGTCGTGATATCTACCTGCTGCTGACTCAGCCGGGGGCAGACCGTATTTCCCAGCCGCATCCGCCAGGGTCGGTTGAGCATATTATCGTGACCCAGGGGCGGGCGATGGTCGGCCTGATCGACGCGGCGGAAGAGCTCGGCCCGGGGGATTACATTTGCTATCCCGCTGACCAGCCGCATATCTTTAAGGCGCTGGAGCCAGATACGCACGCGCTGCTGGTGGCGGAACAAAACTAAAGAAGATACGGAAAATCATGTCGCTTAAAGCCATTGCCAAAGAACTGGGGCTGTCTGTTACCACCGTCAGCCGCGCCCTCAACGGATATGACGACGTTTCTGCTGAGACGCGCGCCCGCGTGGAAGCGGAGGCCCAGCGCCGTGGCTACCGACCAAATACCTTTGCCCGTCGCCTGAAGATGGGCAAAATCGACGCCGTCGGGTTGGTGTTTCCGGTGCATCCTGTTCCGCTCAATAACAGCGTTTTTATGGACATGGTCGGCGAAATTAGCCACGAACTGGCGCGACATGAGATTGACCTGCTGCTCATCGCTGACGACGATCTGGCGGACAAACACAGCTATATGCGCATGGTGCAGAGCCGACGCGTGGATGCGCTGATAGTGGCGCATACGCTGGATCACGATCCGCGTCTTGAGCAGCTTCAGGCCGCCGGGTTCCCGTTCCTGGCGCTCGGCCGCAGCCAGCTGCCGCAGCCGTACGCGTGGTTCGATTTCGACAACTATGCCGGTACGTATCAGGCCACCCGCTGGCTGATCGAGAAAGGCCATCAGCGCATTGCGCTGCTGGGCGAAAGCAACAACCAGGCATTCATCACCCAGCGTCGCCAGGGCTTCCTGGACGCGCTGCGGGAAGCCGGTCTTTCCAGCGAATGGCTGCGCGCCATGCCCCCTTCGCGCCGCGTGGGGTATGCCACCACGCAAGAACTTCTCTCCCTGCCGCAGCCGCCCACGGCCATCATTACCGACTGCAACACTCACGGCGACGGCGCAGCGATGGCTCTGGCGCAGATGGGGCGCTTAACCGGTGAAAATGCCGTCTCGCTGGTGGTCTATGACGGTTTACCGCAGGACAGCATTGTCGATATCGACGTCGCGGCGGTGATCCAGTCTACCCGTCAGGGCGTCGGGAAACAGATTGCCGATATGGTGCGCCAGCTGATTAACGGCGACGACATTGATACGCTTCAGGTGCTCTGGCAGCCGGAATTTTCCCCAGGCCAGACGGCCTGATTACACCAAAAATTCAAAACTCGATCACAGATCCGAAACGTTGTGGTTTATATCCGAAACGTTTCGGATCAACACTCAGGACATCCCGATGACAGGAGATGTCCGATGCAAGATGCCATTTTTCGACTTGAAAGCAATACGGTTGACGTGGTGCTAAAAACCCATCCGTTCGCCGAAATTCTCTACTGGGGACCGCACCTTCACCACTTTTCGCCGCAGGATGTGCTGAGTATTGCGCGCCCGGTTGCTAACGGCAGGCTGGACGTCGACTCGCCCGTCACGCTGATGGCAGAGCTGGGGCACGGCCTGTTTGGTTCGCCCGGCATCGAGGGGCATCGCCAGGGGCTGGACGGTTCGCCTGTCTTCACCACCACAGGCGTACAACAGCAGGGGCAAACCCTGACGGTAACGGCGGAAGATAAACAGGCGGGCCTGCGCCTGACCAGCGAGCTGGTGCTGGATGCCAGCGGCGTACTGGTGGTGCGCCATGGGTTAACCAACCTGAAAACGCTGGCGTGGCAGGTGGATCGCTTTGCCGTGACGCTGCCGGTGGCCGAACGTGCGCAGGAGGTGATGGCCTTCCACGGACGCTGGATAAGGGAGTTTCAGCCGCACCGCGTTACGCTTGAGCACGACAGCTTCGTGATTGAAAACCGCCGGGGTAAAACCTCCCACGAACATTTCCCGGCACTGATTTCAGGTACGCCGTCATTCAGTGAAATGCACGGCCACGTCTGGGGTGTGCATCTGGGCTGGAGCGGCAACCACCGCCTGCGCGCAGAGGTGAAAACCGATGGCCGCCGCTATATGCAGGCCGAAGCGCTCTACCTGCCGGGTGAAATGGCGATTGAAGAGGGGGAAACGCTCTGGACGCCGCGCCTGTATGCCAGCCACTCCCCGCACGGGCTGAATGGCATGAGCCAGCAGTTCCACCGCTACCTGCGCGATAACGTTATCCGCTTCCCGGAAGATAAACCGCGCCTGGTGCATCTCAACACCTGGGAGGGGATTTACTTCGACCACGATCCGGACTACATCATGCGCATGGCCGACGAGGCCGCAGCGCTGGGCGTGGAGCGCTTTATCATTGACGACGGCTGGTTCAAAGGCCGCAACGACGACCACGCCGCGCTGGGCGACTGGTATCTGGACGAGAAAAAATACCCGAACGGCCTTAAGCCGGTAATCGATCACGTTAAACAGCTCGGCATGGAGTTTGGTATCTGGGTTGAGCCGGAGATGATTAACCCGGATTCCGATCTGTACCGCGCGCACCCTGACTGGGTGCTGGCGCTGCCGGGCTACGCCCAGGCGACCGGGCGACATCAGCTGGTGCTCAATCTTAATATTCCGCAGGCCTTTGATTATCTGGTCGAGCGCATGAGCTGGCTGCTGGGCGAACACGCGGTCGACTACGTGAAATGGGACATGAACCGCGAGCTGGTGCAGCCAGGGAACAAGGGCAAAGCCGCCGCCGATGCCCAGACGCGCCAGTTTTATCGCCTGCTGGACGTGCTGGGCGAGCGTTTCCCGCACATTGAGTTTGAATCCTGCTCCTCCGGCGGCGGGCGAATCGATTATGAAGTGCTGACCCGCTGCCACCGCTTCTGGGCGTCCGACAATAACGACGCGCTGGAGCGCAACACTATCCAGCGCGGCATGAGCTACTTCTTCCCGCCGGAGGTGATGGGGGCGCATATCGGTCATCATAAATGTCACGCTACCTTCCGCCAGCACAGCATTCAGTTCCGCGGACTGACGGCGCTGTTTGGTCACATGGGGCTGGAGCTGGATCCGCTCACCGTCGACGCGCAGGAGCGTGAAGGCTATCGACATTACGCCGCGCTGTATAAGCGGTGGCGCGAGGTCATTCATCACGGCACCCAGTGGCGCGTGGATATGCCGGACGCCACCACCCTGGCGCAGGGTATAGTGAGCGAAGACAAGACGCAGGGGCTGTTTTTGGTCAGCCAGCTCGCGATGCCGGATTACACCCTGATGATGCCGCTGCGCATGCCGGGGTTAGACGCCAGCGCGCAGTACCGCATCACGCTGCTCGATCACCCGAACATTCAGATTACGGGCGAGGGCGGGCACACCATGCGCAAGCTGCCGGCGTGGATGGACGCGCCGCAAACGGTAAGCGGTGAATGGCTGATGCAGGCGGGTATTGCGCTGCCAATTCTGGATCCGGAAACCGCCATTCTGATTGGTGTGGAACGCGTGTAAGGGTGACGGGCCGGGCAACCGGCCCTCCGTTGAGGATAAAAATAATGAACACAACAACCTGTACCCACAAAGACAACCCTAACTTCTGGATCTTCGGGCTGTTCTTCTTTCTCTACTTCTTCATCATGGCCACCTGTTTTCCGTTCCTGCCGATCTGGCTGTCGGACATCATCGGCCTGAACAAAACCCATACGGGGATTGTTTTCTCCTGCATCTCGCTGTCGGCCATTGCCTTCCAGCCGGTGCTGGGGGTCATTTCGGACAAGCTGGGGCTGAAAAAACACCTGCTGTGGATCATTTCGGTGCTGCTGTTCCTGTTCGCGCCGTTCTTCCTGTACGTCTTCGCCCCGCTGCTGAAAACCAATATCTGGCTGGGGGCGCTGAGCGGTGGGTTGTATATCGGCTTTGTCTTCTCAGCGGGTTCGGGGGCGATTGAGGCCTACATTGAACGCGTGAGCCGCAACAGCTTTTTTGAGTACGGCAAGGCGCGCATGTTCGGCTGTCTCGGCTGGGGGCTGTGCGCCTCAACGGGCGGCATCCTGTTCGGCATCGATCCGTCGTATGTTTTCTGGATGGGGTCGGCGGCGGCGCTGTTGCTGATGCTGCTGCTGATGGTCGCGAAACCGAAGCCCAACCAGACGGCGCAGGTGATGAATGCCCTGGGCGCCAATCAGCCGCAGATCACCGCTAAAACCGTGTTCAACCTGTTCCGCCAGCGCAGAATGTGGATGTTCATCCTGTACGTGATTGGCGTGGCCTGCGTATATGACGTCTTCGACCAGCAGTTTGCTACCTTCTTCAAAACCTTCTTCGCCACGCCGCAGGAGGGGACCCGCGCCTTTGGTTTCGCCACCACAGCGGGGGAAATCTGTAACGCGATCATCATGTTCTGCTCGCCGTGGATCATTAACCGCATCGGTGCGAAAAACACGCTGCTGATTGCCGGGGTGATCATGGCGACGCGCATTATCGGATCGTCGTTTGCCACAACCGCCGTGGAGGTGATTGCCCTGAAGATGCTGCACGCGCTGGAAGTCCCGTTCCTGCTGGTGGGGGCATTCAAGTACATCACCGGGGTGTTTGATACGCGCCTGTCGGCCACCATCTACCTGATTGGCTTCCAGTTTGCCAAACAGTCGGCGGCGATCTTCCTCTCCGCCTTTGCCGGAAATATGTATGACCGGGTCGGCTTCCAGGAGACGTACCTGATGCTGGGCTGCTTCGTGCTGGCGATTACGGTGGTGTCGGCATTTACGCTGAGTGGCAGGCGGGAGATTGCTGCCGCCTCGGGGGCAGCAGCGTTAACACATCAGTCCAGGTAAAACACCTCGTTCAGCGCCGAACTCACCGGGCTGTTATCCGGGTTCGACGGCATAACATCACCCATATATTTCCACCAGCGCTGGCAGACATCGGTGTTTGCCACCGCGTTCCAGCGCTCTTCCGATTCAATCTCCACCGTCGCAAACAGCAGGTTGCGAGCTTTGTCGAGATAGATGGCGTAGTGGTGCGCGCCGTGGGCTTTCAGTACCGCCTCCAGCTCAGGCCAGATCGGGTTGTGGCGACGTGCGTACTCCTCGTGCGCGTCCGGGTTTACCTGCATCACAAACGCTTTGCGGATCATAATGCCTCCAGGTACAGCTCGCGGACCTCATCGCGGCTGGCGGTACGTGGGTTGCACGGCGCGCACGGGTCAGCGAGCGCTTTATCCAGCCAGCCTTCAATATCGGCTTTGGTGACGCCGAGCTGGCTAAATCCGGACGGAATGCCGACCCGGGCGCTCAGATCGCGAATCGCCTGAATGGCGGACATGCTGGCCGCTTCGTCGCTCATGCCGCGCGTGTCAACGCCCATCGCCTGCGCCACACGGGCGAATCGGGCGACCGCGTTCGGGCGGTTAAAGTTTTCGATGATCGGCAGCAGGATGGCGTTGCACACGCCGTGCGGCAGGTTGTGCGTCGCGCCCGGCTGGTGCGCCAGAGCATGCACCAGCCCCAGCCCGGCGCTGTTAAACGCCATGCCCGCCAGATACTGCCCAAAAGCCATCTGCTCGCGCGCTTCCAGGTTGTGACCGTCGTCGACCGCTTTCGGCAGCCAGAGGTTGATCAGACGAATGGCTTCCAGCGCGTTGGCATCGGTTAGCGGGTGTGCGCCCACGGAGACGTAAGCTTCAATGGCGTGGGTTAGCGCGTCCATGCCGGTTGCGGCGGTTACGGAGGCCGGAATATCGAGCATCACGCTGGCATCGTCCACGGCGATATCCGGGATGATGTTCGGGTCGATAATCACCTCTTTCACCTGCCGCGCGGCGTCAATGATCACCGCGTTGCTGGTCATCTCCGCCGCCGTGCCTGCGGTGGTGTTGATCGCCACCAGCGGCACGCCCGCGTTTTTCACCTTGCCGACGCCGGAATAATCGGTTGACGGGCCCGGGTTGGCGGTGAGGATTTTTATCGCCTTGGCGGTATCAATCGGGCTGCCGCCGCCAAAGGCAATCAGGTAATCACACTCCGCATCCTGATATGCCGCATAGCCTTTTTGCACCAGCGCTTCCGTCGGATTCGGGAATACTTCATCGAACAGGTGATACGACATCTGATGGGCGTCGAGCGCGGAAAACAAACTGTCGAGCAGGCCCAGCTTCACCAGCTGGCCGTCGGTGACAATCAGCGCTTTTCCCCACTGCTTGTTTGCCACCAGATTGACCATATCGCCGATCGCGCCCGCGCCGTGCAGGCTGATTTTGGGGAGTGCCAACATAAAGCTCATGATAATTCTCCTTAATATGCTTTTGAGGTAATCCGTTCCCCTCACCCTAACCCTCTCCCCGGAGGGGAGAGGGGACTGCTTGGTGCGGCTTTTCACCCTCTCCCCTCAGGGGAGAGGGCAGGGGTGAGGGGCAATTTAATTCCGTCTTCGCAGCATCATCCGGCGGGTAATAATCGGCAGCGAAATCACCACGATCAGCATCGCGCCGATAATCACCGACATCACAATGCCGGGCACGTTGAGCAGGCTCAGGCCGAAGGTCACCAGCCCCATCAGGAAGGCGGCGATAATCACGCCCACCATGCTGCCGGACCCACCGAGAATATTGACGCCGCCGAGCACCGCCATCGTCACCACCGCCAGCTCCCAGCCCATCGCGATGGTCGGGCGGGTGCTGCCCAGACGCGAGGTAAGCAGCACCGACGCCAGGCCGGACATCAGCCCAACCAGCGCGAAGAGGATCAGGTTGTGGCGCTTCACGTTGATGCCGGAGTACCACGCGCCGGTCGGGTTGTTGCCGATGGCGTAGGTGCGGCGGCCAAAGTTGGTGCGGTGCAGCACAAAGGCAAACAGAGCGGCCAGCACGATAAACAGCGCGAATTCAAACGACAGCGCGCCCCAGACGTAGCCCTGGCCGAACCAGGCGAAGCTCTCAGGGTAGCTGTTCAGCGCCTGGTCCCCGAGCAGAATGTAGGTGATCCCGCGGTACAGGCTCATGGTGCCGATGGTGATGACGATGGACGACAGGTTAAAGCGCGTCACCAGAATGCCGTTGAACAGCCCGCACAGTAGCCCGACGCCTAATCCGACGCAGATCAGCAGCGGCGTATCGACGCCCGCCGCCGCGCAAAAGCCCATCACCGTGGAGCTGAGCGCGATGGTGGAGGCTACCGACAGGTCAATTTCCCTGGCAATAATCAGCATCGCCATCGGCAACACGATGATCGCTTTTTCGGTGAAGTTGAACGTCGCGTCGGAGAGGTTCCAGATATTGAGAAAGTAGGGTGAGGCGAGCGCGTTCACCACGAACACCGCCAGCGTCACCGCCAGCAGGAAGCCCTCCCAGCACAGCAGACGCTGGAAGATGCCCGGCGCAGAAGTGGGTTTGATTGCTTCAGATGTCATCATTTTGCTCATGATTTCACCGCCAGTTTCTGACGTGCCAGCGCCGCATCGCGCAATATCAATCGGCCTTTACGTTTATTGCCGCGCTCGTTCAGCAGCACCGCTATCACAATTACCGTGCCGGAAATCGCCATCTGCCAGAACGGGGAGACGCCGATCACCGGCAGGGCGTTGTTAATCACCCCGAGGAACAGTGCGCCAAACAGACAGCCGAGCACGCCCCCGGTGCCGCCCATGGTGCTGATCCCCCCAATCACACAGGCTGCCACCACCTGCAATTCAAAACCGTTAGCGACGTCAACATACGCAACGGCAAAGCGCGATATCCACAGGTAGCCGCAGAACCCGGCCAGCAGACCGGAAAGGCAGAAACTAATGAACTGCATTTTTCCGGCGTTGATCCCGGTGTAGTATGCTGCCGTGGCATTTCCGCCTGCGGTGTAGAGCGCTCGTCCGGTGCGGCTGTAGCGCAGGAAGTAGCCCACCAGCAGCAGCGCGGCGATGGCGCACCAGCTCAGCACCGGCAAGCCCAGCACTGACGCACGTGGCAGGCCGAGGAAATCTGTACCCATCTGGTTTGAGTTCACCCAGCCGCCGCCGGAGAGCAAAAAGATCATTCCGCGGTAGATGCTCATAGTGCCGAGCGTTACCACAATCGCCGGAATGCCCAGCTTCCACACCAGCAGACCGTTTATCGCGCCCATCAGCAGCCCAAGCACGCTGGCAAGGATCAGCAGCGCCCAGACGGGCACGTCCGGGTAATGGAAATTAATCAGGGCGACAATCATCCCGGTCAGGGCCAGATTGGCCGCCATCGACAGGTCGATGCCTTTCGTGAGCAGCACCATCATCTGCCCGAGCGCGAGGACGATCAGAATGGCGGTGTCGTTAAACATCTCCACCAGGTTGCCCGGCGCGATAAACGATGGCACGCGGCTGCCAATGGCGACGATCATCAGGATAATCACCGCGCCCAGCAGGGCTTCGCGGTGTTTTAAGAGTGAGCTAAGCATTATGCCGCCTCCTGTTTTGCACCGCTGGCGGCGCTGACGATGGTTTCCGCCGTCGCGTCTCCCGCCTGGTACTCGGCCACCATCAGCCCCTCGTGCATGACGATAATGCGATCCGCCATGCCCATCACTTCCGGCAGTTCGGACGAGACCATAATTACCGCCAGCCCCTGACTGACCAGCTCGGACATAAACTGATGCACGGCTGCTTTTGAGCCGATATCGATGCCTTTTGTCGGCTCATCGAGGATAATCACGTCAGGGTGCGTCGCCAGCCATTTGCCGATCACAACCTTTTGCTGGTTGCCGCCAGAGAGGGTCTCCACCGCCTGCTTCCAGCTGAAGGCTTTCACTTGCAGGCGTTTGGCGTATTCGTCCGCCAGCTTCCATTCACGGTCGTCATGCAGCACACCGTTCGGATTGAGCTTGCTGAGCTGAGGCAGGCTGATGTTCTGGGCAATCGGCAGGGCGATAATCGCCCCCTGTTTCTGTCTTTCTTCCGGCACGCAGACGATACCGGCTTTGATCGCATCCGCAGGCTGGCGGAAGCGCCGGGGCTGTCCGTTGAGGATAATTTCCCCGGACGATGGCCGCGTGACGCCGGAAAGCGCCTGCATCAGCTCGGTACGCCCGGCCCCCACCAGCCCGTAAAAGCCGAGGATTTCTCCTTTACGCAGGGAGAACGAGATATGCGCAAACTCGGTCGGATGGCAGAGGTTTTTCACCTCCAGCACCGTCTCGCCTTTTTCGCAGTCTATTTTAGGGAAAGTTTGGGTAATGGCGCGCCCGACCATCATCGACACCATGCGCTCCTCGGTGATCTCATTTATTGCACCTGCGCCGACGAACGCGCCGTCGCGCAAAATAGTGTAGTGATCGGCCAGCTCAAAAATCTCGTCGAACTTGTGGGAAATAAACAGGATGGCTTTGCCCTCCTGCTTTAAGCGCTCCACAATCTGGTAAAACTCGAGGATTTCATGCTGCGACAGCGCCGCCGTCGGTTCATCGAGGATCACCACCTGCGCCTCAAACGACAGCGCGCGGGCAATCGCCACCATGTGACGCTGGGCGATGCTCAGGGTTTTCAGCGTCGCGCGCGGGTCGATTTGCACTTCCAGCCGCGTGAGGATCGCCTGCGCCCGGCGGTGCATTTCCGGCCAGTCGAGCTTTTTCAGGAAGCCTTTGTGAAGGTACTGACCGACAAAAATATTCTCGGTGACCGAGAGTTCATCAAACAGCACGGTTTCCTGGTGAATGGCGGTGATGCCCATTTTATGCGCCGACTCCGGCGTCGGGAGATGAACGGGGATCGCTTTATAGAGAATTTCGCCCTCGTCGGGCTGGTAAATGCCGGTCATCACTTTGACCAGCGTCGACTTGCCCGCGCCGTTTTCGCCGATAAGCGCCGTCACTTTGCCGGGCCACAGCGCAAGCTGCACGTTCTCAAGAGCACGCACGCCGGGGAACACCTTGGTGATGCCAGAAAGCTGTAGCAATGGGGTCATGATAGTTCTCCTGGACAGAGGAATTTGTAGGGCGGGTAAGCGGCAGCGCCACCCGCCTTTTGCCGGATGGCGCTACGCTTATCCGGCCTACAAATTGCATCAAAAGATTTTCGAGAACTTATCAATATTGCTGGCATCGTAGACGAACGGCTCGGCCATCGCGCCGTTGCCGTCAGCATCCAGCTTCACTTTGCCCAGTCTGCCCATGCTGGCCTCACCTTTCTTGGCCGTGCCTTTCACCAGGTCATCCGCCAGGTAGGTTGCCGCATAGCCGAGGTCAATCGGGTTCCAGATGGCAAAGCTCTTGCTCGCGCCGGACTTCACCGCGCCCGCCATCTCGGACGGCAGGCCTAAACCGGTGACGTACACTTTGCCAATCTTGCCCTGGTCCTTCACCGCCTGCGCAGCGGCCACAATGCCCACGGACGATGGCGAAACAATCACTTTCAGTTCGGGGTAGGTTTTCAGCAAGCCGACCGCTTCGCGGTAGCTTTTGTCAGAGAGATCGTCTCCGTAGGCCACGGTCACCAGATTGACGGACGGGTACTTCGGCAGCACCTTTTTCATCTCCGCAATCCATGTATTCTGGTTGGTGGAGGTTGGCGTGGCGCTCAGCACCGCCACGTCGCCCTTCTCCACGTTCAGCGCTTTCAGCGCGTCGGCGGCGAGCTTCACGTTGGTTTCGCCAATCAGGGCATTATTGGACGGGTTGAGGTGGATCTGGCGTCCGGCTTTCGCCACCCCGGAGTCCCACGACACAACCTTAATGCCGCGCTGCATCGCTTTTTTCAGCACCGGCACGACGGCGTCCGGATCGTTCGCGGAAATCGCGATCGCATCCACGCCCTGGGCGATCAACCCGTTCAGCACCTCGATCTGCGCTTCCGCCGTGGTGGTGGTCGGGCCGGTATAAATCACTTTCACATCGCCTAACTCTTTGGCCGCCTCCTGCGCGCCGACGTTCGCTGCCTCGAAGAATCCATTTCCTAAGGACTTCGCCACCAGGGCGATTTTCACTTCTGCTAAAGCGGAACCGGACAACGCCAGAGCGGCAACGGTGAGGATCAAGCTTGCTTTTATTTTCATTGCTTTTACTCCACTGACTTGAGTTAGTTGTAGGGATTGCAGGTGGTTTTCGCCCCGTCTCAATGAGCGGGGCGCGATGTTGTTATTGGTACAGATCTAACGCCGACTGCATGGGGGTGACGCCAAAGCGTTTGCCCAGGGCGATCAGCTCTTCCCGGGTGATGGTCTGCTTCATGCCGCCCATGGAATAGACCTTCACCAGCACTTCCGCGGATTTCTCGGCGGTGTCGATCAGGCCGAAGGTTTCATCCAGCGTCGGGCCGCTGCCGAAGACGCCGTGGAACGGCCACAGCACCAGTGAGTGCTTCTGCATGTCCGTTGCGGTCGCCTGGCCGATTTCGTCGGTGCCCGGCACCATCCACGGCAGAATGCCGACGCCGTCCGGGAACACCACCAGACACTCGGTACTGCCTTCCCACAGTTTGCGAGTGAAGAAATCAGAATTATTTTCCAGCACGTAGGTCAGGGCGATCAGGTTGGTGGCGTGGCAGTGCATGATCACGCGGTCCTTGCCATTGGTCGCCTTGATGCGCTCGCAGTGGGAGAGGAAGTGCGCCGGCAGTTCAGAGGTAGGCACCGCGTCGTCCGTTAGCCCCCACAGAATGTGGTAGCCCGCGCCGTCGCTGTCCACTTTCACCACGCCAAGGTTGGCCTGCGGGTCGAGCTGGACGTTGCGGAAGAACTTCCCGGAACCGGTGACGATAAACGGCGTGTTGGCGAGCAGCGGCATCGGCTGGCTCAGGGCGATATAGCGCGGCTTCTGGTGGAAATCGGCGGCAAATGGCTCAATATCCGCGTCGTCCAGGCGTAGCGTCAGGTTGCCGCCGTTGCGCTCATCCCAGCCTTTGAGCCAGGCGTCAGAGGTGGCTTTGATCATGCCCTGGACGAACCAGGAGGTGGTGATGGTCTGCATAGTTTTCATTTCCAGTTATCGCGGTGAGGTTGAACCCCTCACCCTAACCCTCTCCCCAAAGGGGAGAGGGGATGGTTTGCTCCCTCTCCCCTTTGGGGAGAGGGCAGGGGTGAGGGGGCTGTTACCCGCGCTGACTCAACACGTCTTCCTCATATGCCCGCACGTTGTCCAGCCACTGGCTGCCCGCAGGCGCATCGTGACGCTGGCAGTACATCTCCCACACCGCCTGCCACGGCAGGGATTTCTGCTCTTCCAGCAGCGCCAGGCGCGCGGTGTAGTCGCCGTTTTCTTCCAGCTGTTTCAGGGCGGCGACAGGCTCCAGCAGCGCGCGCAGCAGGGCTTTCTTCATGTTGCGGGTGCCGATAACCCACGCCGCGATGCGGTTGATGGAGGCGTCGAAGAAGTCGAGGCCAATGTGTACGCGGTCAAAGAGGTCGTGGCGGATGATTTCGCTGGCAATGGCCTGGGTTTCGTCATCCAGCAGCACCACGTGGTCGCTGTCCCAGCGCACCGGGCGGCTGACGTGCAGCAACAGACGCGGCACGTAGAGCATGGCGGCGGAAATTTTGTCGGAGATCACCTCGGTTGGGTGGAAGTGGCCGGCATCCAGGCACAGCGCGGTCTGGCGGCTGGTGGCGTAACCCATGTAGAACTCGTTTGAGCCCACGGTGTAGCTCTCTGCGCCAATGCCGAACAGCTTGCTTTCGACGGCGTCGATGTGGTGCGCCGGGTCCAGTTTTTCGCTGATAGCTTCATCCAGCGCGGCCAGCAGACGCTGACGCGGGGCCAGTCGGTCTACGGTGATGTCTTTCATGCCGTCCGGGATCCAGATATTCATTACCGACGGCGTGCCAAGCTGCTCGCCGAAATACGCCGAGACGCGGCGGCTGGCTTTGACATGGTCGATCCAGAACTGGCGGATTTCGTCGTTGGCGTGCGCAAGGGTAAACCCGTCCGCGCTCAGCGGGTGCGAGAAGCAGGACGGGTTAAAATCCAGACCCAGCCGGTTGGCCTTCGCCCACTCCACCCAGTTCTTAAAGTGTTCCGGTTTGATTTCGTTACGCGCGACCGGCTCGTCGGATTCGAGATAAATGGCGTGCAGGTTCAGGCGCTTTGGCCCGGGGATCAGGCTCAGCGCCAGCTCCAGATCCGCACGCAGTTCGGTGGCGTTGCGCGCTTTGCCCGGGTAGTTACCCGTGGCCTGAATACCTCCCGTCAGGGAACCGCCCGGGTTCTCGAAACCGGCGACGTCATCACCCTGCCAGCAGTGCATGGAGACGGGCAGACGGTCGAGCTGGCGCAGCGCCTCTTCGACATCCACGCCGACGGCGGCGAAACGCTGTTTAGCCAGGTCCCAGGCTTGTTCAAGTTGAGTGGTCATGCGCAAAGCTCCTTAGTCAGTCGTTTTTGCTGAAACTGCGCCCGGTAGCGGGCAATTTCATGGCAGGGATGGGGGGTGAAGGTAGTCAGGCTGTTATTCGCCGTCACCACCGAACGGAAATCGTCGACGTTTGAAAGTTCGTCCAGGGTCATCAGCTGAATGCCGATATTGCCGAGCGTGGAGGCTTCAATCGGACCTGCCACCACGGTAATGCCGCAGGCATCCGCGCAGAGCTGGTTCAGCAGCTGGTTCTGGCAGCCGCCGCCCACGATATGCAGTTGTGTGAACGGTTTGCCGCGAAGGTCAGCCAGCTCGCTCAGGATGTCGGCATACAGCAGGGCGAGGCTGTCAAAAATGCAGCGTGCCAGCTCGGCGGAGCGGGAAGGTACTGGCTGCCCCGCTTCAAAACAGGCGGCCTGGATTTCGGCGCTCATGTGCACCGGGTTGATAAAGCGATCGTCGTTCGGGTTGATCAGGAAGGTGCAGGCCTTCAGCGTTTCGGTTTCCGCGATAAGCGCGGGCAGGTCGGTGATGGCCTGCTCTTTCAGCACCCGCTGGAGCAGCCACAGCCCCATGATGTTCTTCAGCACCCGGTAGCGGCCTTCGGCACCGCCTTCGTTGGTGATGTTCGCCGCCATCGCGGCATCGCTGGTGTACGGGGTTTTGCTCTCGAAGCCCATCAGCGACCAGGTGCCGGAAGAGAGATAGGCCGCATCTTTGTCGGCGAGCGGCGAGGCAATGACCGCGCTCGCGGTGTCGTGACTGGCGACGGCGACAACAGGGATTTCATTCCCCTGCGGGCAAAGCCAGTGACCGATCACATTGCCCGGATGGGTTGGCGCGCCGAACCAGGACGGCGAGGCGCCCGTCCAGGCCAGCAGATGTTCATCCCAGTTATCGGTGTTGATGTTGACCAGCTGCGTGGTGGTGGCGTTGGTGTATTCCCAGTTCATATTGCCGGTCAGACGGTAGCTTAAGTAGTCCGGGATCAGCAGCGCATGCGCCACCTTTTCGACCAGCTCAGGCTGTTGCTCAACCAGCGCACGTAGCTGATACAGCGTGTTAAACGGCAGGAACTGGATGCCACTGCGACCATAGATGTTCTCCTTGCCAAGCTGTGCGATGGCGTGCGCCATCAGCCCATCGGTGCGGCTGTCGCGGTAGGAGACCGGCAGGCCGACGCGTTCGCCGTGACTGTCCAGCAGCACGTAATCCACACCCCAGGTATCAATGCCGATACTGTCGATGCGAATACCGTCTTCGCAGACGTTGTGAAGTCCGGTGCGGATCTCTGCTTCCAGGGCGTCGATATCCCAGGTAACAAAACCGTCCTGTTTTTGCAGGCAATTGGCGAAACGGTGCATTTCGCGAAGCGTAAGGGTGTGCAGGTCGCAGTCCCAGGTGGCGAGCATTACACGGCCGCTGGATGCGCCTAAATCGACAGCCACACAATGGCGAAAAGTCATGGTCGGGTCCTTTCTTAAGTCATTAGCGAGGAGTGTAAGAAAGGGAAGAAATAGCCACCTTCTCGCCACTGACAGCCCAAATCTCGCGCTGGCAAGAAAGCAAAGATGAACGTGAGGGAGTTCACAGTTTCCAGTAATCGCGGGGTTTGCAGGCAGTGTGACGCTGACCGCATTTCCCGATCTTTCCGCCTGTTTCTTGAAAAACCGGCAGCTTTTGCGCGGTTTGCTGTCAAAAATTTAAGGTGAGCGGGGAAGGCCTTAATTACTATTTTGAGAACTTTTCTCATTGGTAGAGGCCGTTATGACCGTACTGCACAGCGTCGATTTTTTTCCTTCGGGGGCTTCGCCGGTTGCGATTGAGCCACGGCTGCCTCAGGCTGCGTTCCCGGAACATCATCATGATTTTCATGAAATTGTGATTGTTGAGCACGGAACGGGCATCCACGTGTTTAATGGTCAGCCGTATACCATCAGCGGCGGTACGGTGTGCTTCGTGCGCGATCACGACAGGCACCTGTATGAACATACCGATAACCTGTGCCTGACCAATGTGCTCTATCGTTCTCCGGATGCGTTTCAGTTTCTCTCCGGGCTGAATCAGCTGTTGCCGCAGGAGAAGGACGGCCACTACCCGTCGCACTGGCGGGTGAATCAGTCCACGTTGCAGCAGGTGCGTCAGCTGGTAAGCCAGATGGAGCAGAGCGAGGATGGACAGGAGACGCACGCCATTGCTACCCGCGAGATGCTGTTTATGCAGCTGCTGGTGCTGCTGCGGCGCAGCAGCCTGGTGGAAGGGCTGGAAAATAACGACGCGCGCCTGAATCAGCTGATGGCATGGCTGGAAGATCATTTTGCCGAAGATGTCTGCTGGGAAACGCTGGCGGATGACTTTTCGCTCTCGCTGCGCACGCTGCATCGTCAGCTCAAGCAGCATACCGGGCTGACGCCGCAGCGCTACCTCAACCGTCTGCGCCTGATCAAAGCGCGTCACCTTTTAAGGCACACGGATGAAAGCGTCACCGATATCGCCTATCGCTGCGGTTTCGGCGACAGTAACCACTTTTCAACGCTGTTTCGCCGGGAATTTAGCTGGTCGCCGCGCGATATCCGTCAGGGGAAAGACGCGTTGCTTCAGTAACGCGAGGGCAGTCACCGTTTTTTTACCGCAGAAAGGCTAATAATGTCCGGTTATTCGCCGTCGAGGTTGTGGTGTGGCTGCTCAGTTAATTCTTCGTAAAGATGATTTTTTTGCCTCCGCGAGTCAGGCCGTCGCGGTGGCGGACCGCTATCCGCAAAACGTCTTTGCCGAGCATACCCACGAGTTCTGCGAGCTGGTGCTGGTGTGGCGGGGCAACGGCCTGCACGTCCTCAACGACCGTCCCTACCGCATCACGCGCGGAGACCTGTTCTACATCCGCGCCGAAGATAAACATTCTTACGCCTCGGTTAACGATCTGGTGTTGCAGAACGTCATCTACTGCCCTGACAGGCTTAAACTGAATGTCGACTGGGCGGGCAATATCCCCGGTTTACATGATGCCAGAGGCGAACCGCACTGGCGCTTAAGCAGCAACGGCATGGCTCAGGTGCGCCAGACGATTTCCCAGCTGGAGCAGGAGAGCCAGAAGAGCGATCCGGTGGCAAACCAGATGTCGGAGCTGCTTTTTGCCCAGCTGGTGATGACCCTGAAGCGCCATCGTTACGCTACGGATAATCCCTCTGCCACCACGCAGGAAGCGCTGCTGGATAAGCTCATCACCCGGCTTGCGGGCAGTCTTAACAAGAGTTTCGTGCTGGAAAAATTCTGCGAGCAGGAGCAGTGCAGCGAGCGCGCGCTGCGCCAGCAGTTCCGCACCCAGACGGGGATGACGGTAAACCACTATCTGCGCCAGCTGCGCATCTGCCACGCTCAGTATCTGTTACAGCATACGGAGCTGATGGTGAGTGAAGTGGCGATGCGCTGCGGCTTTGAGGACAGTAACTACTTTTCGGTGGTGTTTAACCGTGAGGTGGGGATGACGCCGGTTCAGTGGCGTCATCGCAGTCGAAAGGCAGCGTAATCAGTTCGCCATGCCGAGGCCGACGATATTGGCCGCAATGATAATCACCACGCAGCCCAGGCTCAGCACGCCAACCGGACGACGCCCGGCGTTGTTCCACTCTTTCAGCACCAGCCCAACCAGCCCGCCGCACAGCACGTAGAAGCTCATGTGCAGCATCCAGCTCATGTAGTCATACTGCGCCGGAATACTGGCGTGACCCCAGGCGTAAAAGAAGAATTGCAGATACCACATCAGACCGCCGAGGGCGGAAAGCAGGACGTTGGTGACGATCAGCGGTTTTGCCAGCGAGAAGTCGGCTTTTACCGACAGATTCTTCACTTTTGCCAGACGAATGAAGCAAAAGCCGAGGTTTACCAGTGCGCCGCCGCCCATGATCACCACGTAGCTTGGCAGGGCAACGTACAGCGGGTCGACGCCCAGCGCCGCAGCGGCGTCGTGCATCGGTTTGGCGGCGTTCATCGCGAACGACATGCCCGCCGAGAAGACGCCGCACATCACCGCCAGTAGCAGCCCTTTCTTCAGGTTGAACTCTTCGGCTTTGATGCCCATCTTGCGTTCTTTCAACTGGCCCGCGCGGGTGACAATTCCCACGCCGATCACCGCTACCAGCACGCCCAGCAGCGTCATTCGCCCACCCTGGGTGTTGATCAGCACATCGAAGTTGCCGTTGAGGATTGGCGTCATCAGGGTGCCAACAATCAGCGTAATGCCGATCGCGATGCCAATCCCCATCGACATTCCGAGGTAGCGCATGGTGAGGCCGTAGTTGATATTACCGATACCCCACATCGCGCCGAACAGGAATACCGGCAGCAGGGTGGAGGCGTTGAAGGAGGAGAAGTAGCCCCAGAAATCGGGCAGCAGCATGGCGCTGATTGTCCACGGCAAAATCAGCCAGGACACGGTACCGCCAACGGACCACATGGTTTCCCATGACCAGCCTTTCACCTTTTTAAACGGGGCATAGAAACAGGCTGCACTGGCCGCGCCTATCAAATGCCAGAAGATACCCATCGTAATCGCATGATTCATTTTTACATCCTCATCGTTTTTATAGCCGGAGGCTTCCCGCCGACTTGATGAGTGTAAAAATTAGGCGGTTTGGGAACCTTCAGAAGGTTGCCGCACTTTTGTTTTGAATGGCAATCAGCACGTTAACCGCGTGAGCAGACTCACAATTCCTTCATTTCTCAAAAACCGAATAACCTTATAAAAACTACGGCATTGATAATCATTTTCAATATCATTTAATTAACTATAATGAACCAACTGCTTACGCGGCATTAACAGCTGTGCCGCCCGACAATAATGGAGAGGATTATGAGTTATACACTGCCATCCCTGCCGTATGCCTACGACGCACTGGAACCGCATTTCGACAAGCAGACGATGGAAATCCATCACACTAAACATCACCAGACCTACGTGAATAACGCGAATGCTGCGCTGGAAAGCCTGCCAGAGTTCGCTAATCTGCCTGTTGAAGAGCTGATCACCAAACTGGACCAGCTGCCAGCAGACAAGAAAACCGTGCTGCGCAACAACGCGGGCGGTCACGCTAACCACAGCCTGTTCTGGAAAGGCCTGAAAACCGGCACCACCCTTCAGGGCGACCTGAAAGCGGCTATCGAGCGTGACTTCGGTTCCGTTGACAACTTCAAAGCGGAATTCGAAAAAGCCGCTGCAACCCGTTTCGGCTCTGGCTGGGCGTGGCTGGTCCTGAAAGGTGACAAACTGGCGGTCGTTTCAACCGCAAATCAGGACTCCCCGCTGATGGGTGAAGCTATCTCTGGCGCATCCGGCTTCCCAATTCTGGGTCTGGACGTGTGGGAACACGCTTACTACCTGAAGTTCCAGAACCGTCGCCCTGACTACATCAAAGCCTTCTGGGATGTAGTGAACTGGGACGAAGCAGCAGCGCGTTTCGCCGCTAAAAAATAAGGTTGCATTGACGCCTGTGAGAAGCGAGTCTGATGACTCGCTTTTTTTGTATCTGAAGGAGTGGAGATGCATTACCCGGTGAATGTGTTTACAGGCAAGGTAAGGGAGTACGAAGGCAGTCGCCCGAGCGCTATCGCCAAAGTGCAGGTCGACGGTGAGCTGACGCTTACCGAGCTTGGTCTGGCGGGCGACCAGCAGGCCGAAAAGAAAATCCACGGCGGGCCCGATCGCGCGCTGTGCCACTATCCGCGCGAGCACTATCAGCACTGGAAAACCGAATTTCCTGAACAGGCGGACCTTTTCGTCGCCCCCGCGTTTGGCGAAAATCTCTCAACGGAAGGGCTGACGGAGAAGAACGTCTTTATTGGCGATATTTATCGCTGGGGCGATGCTCTGATTCAGGTCACCCAGCCGCGCTCGCCGTGCTTCAAACTTAACTACCATTTTGGCATTCAGGATATGTCGGCCCAGCTGCAAAACGCGGGTAAAACCGGCTGGCTGTATCGCGTTGTGCAGGCGGGACAGGTTTCGGCGGATGCGCCGATTGAGCTGGCTTCGCGCCTGAGTGAGGTGTCGGTATTCGAGGCCTGTGCCATTGCCTGGCATATGCCGTTCGACGATGAACAGTTTCACCGCCTGCTGTCAGCGGCAGGATTATCCACCAGCTGGACCAGAACGATGCAGAAGCGGCGGATAAGCGGCAAGATCGAGAGCAGTTCGCGGAGATTGTGGGGGAAATAATTGCCCCTCACCCCGGCCCTCTCCCCAAAGGGGCGAGGGTGAAAAGACCGCACCGAGCCGTCCCCTCTCCCCTATGGGGAGAGGGTTAGGGTGAGGGGATTACGAACGCTTATACAGCGGCAGCCACAGCGTTAGCCGCAGCCCGCCCAGCGGGCTGTCATCGGCTTTCACCCAGCCACGGTGCTGCTGCATGGCGGTTTCAACAATCGCCAGACCCAGCCCCGTACCGCCAGATTCACGGTCGCGCGCCTCGTCGGTACGGTAGAACGGACGGAAAATCTGCTCGCGATCTTCCGGGCTGACGCCTGGACCGTCGTCGTCCACGATGATAGTGATCCCGTCTTTATCCACCGAGAACGCCACTTCAATCTTCGTGTGCGAGTAGCGCAGGGCGTTACGCACGATATTCTCCAGCGCGCTTTCCAGCGTGTTGGGGTTACCGTAGAGCGGCCACGGGCCCGGCGGGAAGTTGACGGTGAACGATTTGCCCATCTGCTCCGCTTCGAACGCCGCGTTGTCCAGCACCTCATGCCAGAGGTGATTGGCTTTCACCGTTTCGCTCACCAGCGCGTTTTTCTGCTGATTGCGCGACATCACCAGCAGATCGTTGATCATGCTGTCCAGGCGATGCGCTTCCGTCTCAATACGCTCCAGCTCTTTGCTCTCACCGCTGCGACGGCGCAGCAGGGCGGTACCCAGCTGTAAACGCGTGAGCGGCGTACGCAGCTCGTGGGAGATATCCGACAGCAGACGTTGCTGGGCCGTCATCATTCGATCAAGCGCGCTCACCATCTGGTTAAAACTGGTTCCGGCGGCCAGGAACTCCTGCGGCCCGGATTCCAGCTCCGGATGCTGCCTCAGGTTGCCCTGCGCCACTTCGTCCGCCGCATTTTTCAGCTTACGCGCCGGTTTCGCCAGGCTCCACGCCAGCCATAACAGCAGCGGGGAACTGACCAGCATCGTGACAATCAACAGCAAAAGCGGACGGTCAAACAGCAGGTTGATAAAGTCGGACTGTGAACTGCTCGCAGGGCGAATCAGATAGAGCTGGTAATTGTCTTCCCCATCCCGCACCGAGAAAGGACCGACCATCTCTACCCGACCATATTTCTTTTTCTGTGGGTGATCGGCATTATCCGCCTGGCCAATAAAGTTGCGGATAATCTGCATTTCATTGCGATCGGCCCCAATCACGCGGCCTTCACTGGTGACCAGTAAAAGACGTTGTCCGGGGGGCGCCCACTTGTCGATAGCGCGAAACAACCTGCGCCACCACATTAAATCGTTCGGCGGATCGTTTGCCAGCTCCGCTTCCACGTGCTGCTCGATCATCACGCCCTGACGTTGCTCGCTGTCGAGTAGCTCCGTCATCTGGCGTGAGTCGAGTTTTGGCAACATCAAAACGAGCATTAAAACCAGTGCCAGCGTCAGCCAGAAGATGGCGAAGATGCGGGCGGTTAAGCTGCCTATCATGAAGCGGAAACCATCAGATAACCGCGACCACGCAGGGTTTTAAACCAGGGGTGACCGTCTTTACGTTCTGGCAGCTTACGGCGCAGGTTCGAGATATGCATATCGATGGCGCGGTCAAACGGGGTGAGGCGTTTGCCCAGCACTTCCTGGCTCAAGTGTTCACGCGACACCACCTGGCCGAGATGCTGCGCCAGCAGATACAGCAGGGTGAACTCGGTGCCGGTTAGCTCCAGCGTTTCACCGTCGAAGCTCGCTTCCTGGCGGCCCGGGTTCAGGCTCAGGGAGTCCACTTCCAGCGTAGGTGAGCTGTTGTCGGTATTCTGCTGCTGCTCGCTCCAGTGAGAGCGGCGCAGGATCGCGCGAATACGGGCCACCAGTTCACGGTCGTTGAACGGCTTAGGTAAATAGTCATCCGCACCCAGCTCAAGGCCGAGTACGCGGTCAAGCTCGCTGCCGCGCGCGGTCAGCATAATGACGGGGGTCTGGTGTGTCTGGCGAAGCTCTTTCAACGTATCAATACCGTTTTTCTTCGGCATCATGACGTCGAGCAAAAGTAAATCGATGCTGTCGTCAAGGAGACTCAGCGCCTGTTCCCCATCGTGGGCAACCAGGACGTTGAAACCTTCCATGTCGAGCAACTCCTTTAAAAGAGATGTGAGCTCTCGGTCATCATCAACTAACAGGATTTTATTCATTGTTTAAATACCTCCGAGGCAGAAATTACGACATCAAGGCTATCTAATCCATGACTTTACGTTGTTTTACACCCCCTGACGCATGTTTGCAGCCTGAATCGTAGACTGTCTCTCGTTGAATCGCGACACGAAAGATTTTGGGAGCAAGTGATGCGCAAAGTTACCGCTGCCGTCATGGCCTCAACGCTGGCCTTCTGTGCGTTTAGCCAGGCTGCTGTAGCTATCAACAGCGATAACGGTTCCTCAGTAGAGGGCGCAACGCAGCACAGCAGCCAAAGCCATATGTTTGACGGCATAAGTTTAACCGAACATCAGCGTCAACAGATGCGAGATCTGATGCAGAGGGCACGACACGACCAGCCCCCTGTTAATGTTAGCGAAATGGAGACAATGCATCGCCTTGTCACCGCAGAAAATTTTGACGAAAGCGCTGTACGCGCTCAGGCAGAAAAAATGGCGCAGGAACAGGTTGCCCGCCAGGTAGAAATGGCGAAGGTTCGCAACCAGATGTTCCACCTGCTAACGCCCGAGCAGCAAGCGGTTTTGAATACCAAACATCAGCAACGTATGAACCAGTTGCGTGAGGTTGCACGGATGCAGCGAAGCTCAGATATGACGCTTTTCAGTAGCAATAGCAGTACCCGTAGTAACCAGTAAACCCTGTTTTCCTTGCCATAGACACCATCCCTGTCTTCCCCCACATGATGTGGGGGTTTTTTTTGCCCATCGTTCAGTGTTGTTAACGCTTTATTCATCCTTTCACTCCACCACCATCCGTTATACTAGCGCCATGGCATGACAGGAGTGTTTATGAATCAATCCTATGGACGGCTGGTAAGCCGGGCCGCAATAGCCGCGACGGTGACGGCGTCGTGTTTGCTGATCATTAAAATTTTCGCGTGGTGGTACACCGGGTCGGTTAGTATTCTGGCGGCGCTGGTGGATTCACTTGTGGATATTGCCGCCTCGCTGACCAACCTGCTGGTGGTGCGCTATTCGCTGCAACCGGCAGATGAAGAGCATACGTTTGGCCACGGCAAAGCGGAATCGCTGGCCGCGCTGGCACAAAGTATGTTTATTTCTGGCTCCGCGCTTTTCCTGTTTTTGACCGGCATTCAGCATCTTATTTCGCCTTCTCCGATGAACGATCCGGGCGTTGGTGTGGTCGTAACCGTAGTTGCACTTATAAGCACACTTGTTCTTGTAACGTTCCAGCGCTGGGTTGTACGCAAAACACAAAGCCAGGCTGTACGGGCCGATATGCTTCATTATCAGTCTGATGTTATGATGAATGGGGCAATTCTTATTGCGCTCGGTCTGGCCTGGTATGGCTGGCATCGTGCCGATGCGTTGTTTGCGTTAGGGATAGGGATCTATATTTTATACAGCGCGTTGCGGATGGGGTATGACGCGGTACAGTCGCTTCTTGACCGTGCGCTTCCGGATGCAGAACGTGATGAAATTTATGCCATCGTGACCCACTGGCCTGGCGTCAGTGGTGCTCACGATCTTCGTACGCGGCAGTCAGGGCCGACCCGCTTTATTCAGATTCATTTGGAAATGGAAGACAACCTGCCACTGGTTCAGGCGCATATGGTCGCTGAACAGGTGGAGCAGGCGATTTTGCAGCGTTTCCCTGGGTCAGACGTCATTATTCACCAGGATCCGTGCTCTGTCGTCCCCAGGGCGTTTTGAGCTTTCGTAATTCGTTGTAAAAAAGTGAGCCAGACCAGCATTTTGTGGATAAATTACCACCATATGGCCTGACCTGAATCAATTCAGCTGGAAGGGATTGATATACTATTTGCAGTATTCGACGGTTGAACAGTTTCTTCCGGCAGCAGATTTCAATTTTGCATTCCTAAGTTCAGAGGTAGTCATGATTAAGAAAATCGGTGTGTTGACAAGCGGCGGTGATGCGCCGGGCATGAACGCGGCAATCCGTGGGGTTGTCCGTGCAGCGCTGACGGAAGGTCTGGAAGTTTTTGGTATCTATGACGGTTACCTGGGTCTGTATGAAGACCGCATGGTTCAGCTCGACCGCTACAGCGTGTCTGACATGATCAACCGTGGCGGTACTTTCCTCGGTTCCGCGCGCTTCCCGGAATTCCGTGACGAACACATCCGTGAAGTGGCTATCGAAAACATGAAAAAACGGGGTCTGGATGCGCTGGTGGTTATCGGCGGCGACGGCTCGTACATGGGTGCAAAACGTCTGACTGAAATGGGCTTCCCGTGCATCGGCCTGCCTGGCACCATCGACAACGACATCAAAGGCACTGACTACACCATCGGTTACTTCACTGCGCTGGGTACCGTTGTGGAAGCGATTGACCGCCTGCGTGACACCTCTTCCTCTCACCAGCGTATTTCCATTGTTGAAGTGATGGGCCGTTACTGCGGTGACCTGACCCTGGCAGCGGCCATTGCCGGTGGCTGTGAGTTCGTGGTAGTTCCGGAAGTAGAGTTCAGCCGTGAAGATCTGGTCGCAGAGATCAAAGCCGGCATCGCGAAAGGTAAGAAACACGCCATCGTTGCTATCACCGAGCACATCTGTGACGTTGACGAGCTGGCGAAGTACATCGAAACCGAAACCAAACGCGAAACCCGCGCGACCGTTCTGGGTCACATTCAGCGTGGCGGTTCCCCAGGCCCGTACGACCGTATCCTGGCGTCCCGCATGGGTGCGTATGCGATCGAGCTGCTGCTACAGGGCCACGGCGGCCGCTGCGTCGGTATTCAGAACGAGAAACTGGTTCACCATGACATCATCGACGCCATTGAAAACATGAAGCGTCCGTTCAAAGGTGACTGGCTGGACTGCGCGAAAAAACTGTACTGATCGGCTCTGTTGCCCGGTGGCGCTGCGCTTACCAGGCCTACAAAAGCACGGATCGTAGGCCGGGTAAGGCGTAGCCGCCACCCGGCTTTATTGTGCCCATCCTTTTTTTATTCCTCCACGTTATAGCCAATCTTTTTTTATTCTTTAATCATCGGTTAGCTTTCTGGCACGCTGCATTCATCAAAACACTACACAAGAGAGCCGGGCGATGAATAAATGGGGCGTGGGGTTAACATTATTGCTGGCATCGACCAGCGTTCTGGCAAAGGACATTCAGTTACTGAACGTGTCGTACGATCCGACGCGTGAACTGTACGACCAGTACAACAAAGCTTTTGCGGCGCACTGGAAACAGGAAACCGGCGATAACGTGGTGGTTCGCCAGTCTCACGGCGGTTCAGGTAAGCAGGCGACATCGGTGATCAACGGCATTGAAGCCGATGTGGTTACCCTGGCGCTGGCTTATGACGTAGACGCGATCGCGGAGCGTGGCCGTATCGACAAAAACTGGATCAAGCGCCTGCCGGACAACTCTGCGCCATACACCTCGACCATTGTCTTCCTGGTGCGCAAAGGCAACCCGAAACAGATTAAAGACTGGAACGACCTGATTAAGCCGGGCGTGTCTGTCATCACGCCGAACCCGAAAAGCTCCGGCGGCGCACGCTGGAACTACCTGGCGGCCTGGGGCTACGCCCTGCACCACAACAACGGTGACCAGGCTAAAGCGCAGGAATTCGTGAAAGCGCTGTTTAAAAATGTCGAAGTGCTGGACTCCGGCGCGCGCGGCGCAACTAACACCTTCGTCGAGCGCGGTATCGGCGACGTGCTGATTGCCTGGGAAAACGAAGCCCTGCTGGCGACCAACGAGCTGGGTAAAGACAAATTCGAGATTGTGACCCCGAGCGAATCCATCCTGGCTGAGCCGACCGTCTCCGTCGTCGATAAGGTTGTTGATAAGAAGGGCACCAAAGCGGTGGCGGAAGCCTACCTGAAGTACCTCTACTCACCGGAAGGGCAGGAAATTGCGGCGAAAAACTTCTACCGCCCGCGCGATGAGGCCATCGCGAAGAAATACGAAAACGCCTTCCCGAAACTGAAGCTGTTCACTATTGATGAGGTTTTTGGCGGCTGGACCAAAGCGCAGAAAGAGCACTTCTCTAACGGCGGCACCTTCGACCAGATCAGCAAGCGCTAAGCGTTTTACAAAGAACGACACGGTAACCCGGTGTGAGAAATCCGCCGGGTTTTTTATTTGGTCATCATTTTGCGTTACTCTTTTGCCTCTATTGAAAACAGGGAACGCGTTGTGAAAAAAATTATCTTACTGATTCTGATCGTTATCGCCCTTGCCGCAGGCGGCGTGTACTGGATGAAAGCGGGTAATCCGAATGCGTTGCGTCATATCGTTCTCGACCAGTGTGTGCCCAACCAGCTGCATAACCGTAACCCGGCACCGTGTGCGCAGGTGAAGCCAGATGCGGGCTACGTGGTGTTCAAGGACCGCAACGGACCGCTGCAATACCTGCTGATGCCCACGTACCGTATCAACGGCACCGAAAGCCCGCTGCTGACTGAGCCGCAGACACCGAATTTCTTCTGGCTGGCATGGCAGTCTCGTCATTTTATGAGCATGAAACGGGGAGCCGACGTGCCTGACAGCGCCGTTTCGCTGACCATCAACTCCCCGACCGGGCGCACGCAGAACCATTTTCATATCCACATCTCCTGCCTGCGCCCGGACGTGCGCGAGAAGCTGAATGCGTCGCAGGGGCAAATCAGCACCCAGTGGCTACCGCTTCCGGGCGGGCTGGAAGGGCATAAGTACCTTGCCCGTCGGGTGACGGAGAACGAACTGGTGCAGCGCAGCCCGTTTATGATGCTGGCGGAAGAGCTGCCGGAAGCGCGCGACCATATGGGACGCTTCGCGCTGGCGATGGCGCAGCAGTCAGACGGCTCGTTTGTATTGCTGGCGACAGAGCGTAACCTGCTTACCTTTAACCGCGCGTCGGCTGAGGAATTGCAGGATCATCAATGCGATATCCTGAAGTGACCCCACCATAAATAGCATTTACTCGCCCTGCCTGTCGCCGTAGACTTGCTGAAAAATTCTACAGGAGACAGGTATGTCGCTCTGGTTAACGCATCCTCTGCTGCTTCCCTCGCTGATCGTCGGCGTCACCATCGTGCTGTGGGCGACGTCGCTGTTGCCGGAATTTATCACCGCGCTGCTGTTCTTTACGGCGGCGATGACCGCCAGAATCGCCCCGCCGGAAGTGATCTTTGGCGGCTTCGCTTCATCTGCCTTCTGGCTGGTGTTCAGCGGCTTTGTGCTGGGCGTGGCGATTCGGAAAACCGGCCTGGCGGACAGGGCCGCCCGGGCGCTGTCGGCAAAGCTTACCGACTCCTGGGTGCTGATGGTGGCAAGCGTTGTGCTGCTGAGCTATGCCCTGGCATTCGTGATGCCGTCGAACATGGGACGTATTGCGCTGCTGATGCCGATTGTCGCCGCGATGGCGAAGCGGGCCGGCATTCCTGATGGCTCGCGGGCCTGGTTTGGCCTGGCGCTGGCGGTCGGGTTTGGCACCTTCCAGCTCTCGGCCACTATTTTGCCCGCTAACGTGCCAAACCTGGTGATGAGCGGCGCGGCGGAAGGCTCATACGGTATCCACCTCAACTATGTCCCGTATCTGCTGCTGCACACGCCGGTGCTGGGTATTCTCAAAGGCCTGATTCTGATTGGCCTGATCTGCTGGCTGTTTCCCGGCAACCCAAAACCGGCGAAGGATCTCGCGCCATCGGAACCGATGGGGCGTGACGAAAAACGACTCGCCTGGCTGCTGGCGGTGGTGTTGACGATGTGGGTAACGGAGAGCTGGCACGGCGTGGGCCCAGCGTGGACAGGGCTGGCGGCCTCGGTCATCGTTATGCTGCCGCGCATCGGATTTATCACCGGCGAGGAGTTCTCGGCGGGGGTGAATATGCGCACCTGTATTTACGTCGCGGGTATACTCGGGCTGGCCATTACGGTGACGCAGACCGGTATCGGTGCGGCCGTAGGCGAGGCGTTGCTCCATATCATGCCGCTGGATGCAGACCGCCCGTTTACCAGCTTCCTGGCGCTGACGGGGATCACCACGGCGCTCAACTTCATTATGACCGCCAACGGCGTTCCGGCGCTGTACACCACGCTGGCGCAGAGCTTCTCCGACGCGACCGGCTTCCCGCTGCTGTCGGTGATCATGATTCAGGTGCTGGGGTATTCCACGCCGCTGCTGCCGTATCAGGCGTCGCCGATTGTGGTGGCGATGGGCTTAGGGAAAGTGCCTGCGAAGGCGGGGATGCTGCTCTGCCTGGCGCTGGCGATTGCGACGTATCTGGTACTGCTGCCGCTGGATTATTTGTGGTTTAGCGTATTAGGACGTTTGTAGTGGTTTTGTAGGGCGGGTTAGCGAAGCGCCACCCGCCCCAAAGGCAATTACGCCTGCTTAGCCGCTTCTGCCGCTTTAACGATCACCGCGAAAGCGTCTGCTTTCAGGGATGCGCCGCCAACCAGCGCGCCATCGATGTCTGGCTGGGTGAACAGCTCAGCTGCGTTTGATGCGTTAACGGAACCGCCGTACTGGATGATGACCTGCTCAGCCACTTTCGCGTCTGCTTTTGCAATGTGGTCACGGATGAACTTGTGCACCGCCTGTGCCTGCGCTGGAGTTGCAGATTTGCCGGTACCGATCGCCCAGACTGGCTCGTAAGCGATAACCGCGCCTTCGAACGCTGCCGCGCCCTGGGTTTTCAGCACAGCGTCGATCTGACGTGCGCACACTTCTTCGGTTTTACCCGCTTCGTTTTCTGCTTCGGTTTCACCGATGCACAGAACCGGGATCAGACCCTGCTCTTTCAGCACAGCGAATTTCTTCGCGATGAACTCGTCAGATTCTTTGTGGTAGGTGCGACGCTCAGAGTGGCCGATGATGATGTATTTCGCGCCGATGTCTTTCAGCATTTCAGCGGAGGTTTCACCGGTAAACGCGCCAGACAGGTTAACGTCAACGTTCTGCGCGCCCAGAATGATGTGGCTGCCGTCAGCGGCACGTTTAGCCAGATCCAGGTACATATCCGGCGGAGCGATAGCAACCGCGCAGCCGGTCACGCCAGCCAGCTCTTTACGCAGGTTAGCAACCAGTTCGTTTACCATGTGGCGGCTGCCGTTCAGTTTCCAGTTACCCATCACTAAAGGATGTCGCATTTCAATTCTCCACGCTCAATAAGCGAATTAAGGAATATGGCCACCCTTAAGGGCAGCATGGTCTGTGAATCAGTATAGAGATTTTCCCTCGAAAGGCTTTGCTTTTTGTCATTAATTCGCCCCCTCGAGTGCGTCTGATAGGGCCAGCTTAATCGGTTCAACCGCGAAGGTCAGCCCCTTTTCGCCGTTATCTGCGACGACATAGCGAACGGCACCTTCCGTATCGGCGTAATAGCGTTTGTTTTTCCCGGCGGTAAGCAGTTTTTGCAGCTTTTGCTGGCTTTGCGCTTTCGTGAAGGTGGGAGTAAAGGCGCGCAGAATAGCGCTCATATACTCCAGCGCTTTCGCTTTCGCCGCTTTCTGCTCTGGGCCCTGAATCGGCAGCCAGGTGATCTGCATGCTTTTGATTTTTAACGTTCCGCGCTCAAGGGCAGTGGAAGCATATAGATTCTCGTTAATTTTGCTGGCAGCGCGGGTCAGGGTTGGCGTATCGCGGGCACCGTCAATCGCACGGAACTCCCCCAGCGCAAGCGAGGGGTTTTCTTTATTGAAGGCTTCGCGGAACTGGCTGATAGATTGATCGAAAGAGGGGGCGCCCGCCAGAAGGTAGGGGGCGGTGACCGGGGAAGCCGGTTCCGCGGCGTGCAGAGAAAAACTGGCGCTCAGCATCGCTAAACACAAATAAAGAGAGTGTGCCGAACTTTTCATCAACATTGCCCCTGGCCGTTATTGCCCATGATTAAAACGATATCTGGTCGGCTTGTCAAAAGGTCACAACTCCAGGGTAAAATGCGGGCTAAACAATAATAAGGAACCTTACATGACCATACAGCAGTGGTTGTTTTCATTCAAAGGGCGTATTGGACGCCGTGACTTCTGGATCTGGATGGCAGCGTGGGTTGTCGCCATGCTGCTTCTGTTTTTTGTTGCCTATAACGCCTGGCTGAGCACGCAAACTGCGGCTTTTGCGCTGGTCTGTTTACTGTGGCCAACCGCCGCCGTGGTGGTGAAACGTCTGCACGATCGCGGTCGCTCCGGCGCTTGGGCTTTTCTGATTATTCTGGCGTGGATGCTGGTGGCGGGGAACTGGTCAATGCTGCCCTCCATCCTCCCGTGGGTGGTGGGCAGACTGCTGCCGACGGTTATCTTTGTGATGATGGTTGTCGAACTGGGTGCGTTTATTGGCACCCAGAGCGAGAACAAATACGGAAAAGATACCCTTGAGGTGAAGTACCGCTGATCACCAGTAGTGTTCGGCGGTCATATGGCCCGGTCGGCGGCGAAGGTGTTTCGTCATCTGCCGGGTATCCTTCAGCAGTTGCTGCGTATCGCGCACCATCTGCGGATTACCGCACAGCATCACATGGCTGGTTTCGGTATTCATCGGTAAACCCACCGCCTCTTCCAGCGCGCCGCTTTCAATCAACGCCGGAACGCGGCCGGTTAACGAGCCAGCTGCGGTTTCGCGGCTGACCACCGTCTGAATTTTTAACTTCCCGCCATATCGCTGTTCCAGCGCCTGCATCTGCGGCAAATAGCTCAGGTCTGCGGCGTAGCGCGCGGCGTGGACCAGCACGATATTCTTAAAGCGCTCCAGATCTTTGCCGTACTCCAGGATAGAGAGATACGGGCCGATGGCCGTGCCGGTCGCCAGCATCCAGAGCGTGTCACAGTCGGGGATTTCATCCAGCACGAAGAACCCCGCCGCGTCGGAGACAATCTGCACCTCATCGCCCGGTTTCAGCGCGGCGAGGCGCGGGCTGAGCTTACCGTCCGGGACGGTGACCAGATAGAACTCGAGATCCGGGTTATCAGGCGCGTTAACGTAAGAGTAGGCGCGCTGTACGCGTTCACCGTCGATATCCAGCCCGAGCTTGGCAAACTGCCCGGCGGTAAACGGATGAACGGGAGCGTGCAGCGTGAGGCTAAATAGCGCATCGGTCCAGAACTGTACCTTTGTGACTTTACCTGTTACCCAGTCCGCCATGATCTTCTCCTGTGCTGTTTCTCTCTTCTATCTTCCGTACTTGTGGGAAATATTTCCAGCCCATTCGGGCCGGAAAGCTCTATCGATCAAACGGTTTTACAGAATGTGCGTCTGTACGTCCGGGTCTTTGCGGTCGAGATAATGAATGGACTGAATGCGGCGAATGGTGCGGGATTTGCCGCGGATCAGCAGGGTTTCAGTGGTGGCCATGTTTCCCTTGCGGGTGATGCCATCCAGCAGATCGCCTTTGGTGATGCCGGTTGCGGAGAAGACCACGTTATCGCTGCGAGCCATCTCGTTCAGCGCGAGCACTTTATTGGCCTCGATGCCCATCGCCGCACAGCGCGCCAGTTCGTCTTCACCAATGCGAAGGTTCTCGTCGCTGTCGCCTTTGACCTCATGGCGTGGCAGCAGACGCGCCTGCATATCGCCGTCCAGCGCGCGGATCACTGCCGCAGAGACCACACCTTCCGGCGCGCCGCCGATGCCGTAAAGCACGTCGACCTCGCTGTCCGGCATGCAGGTCAGAATAGAGGCGGCAACGTCGCCATCAGGAATGGCAAATACGCGCACGCCGAGTGCTTGCAGATAAGCGATGGTGGCGTCGTGGCGCGGTTTCGCCAGGATGGTCACGGTGAGTTCGTTGAGCGGTTTACCCAGCGCCGCTGCGATATTGCGCAGGTTGGCATCCAGCGGCAGGCTAAGGTCGATAGCGCCTTTAGCACCAGGACCGACAATCAGTTTTTCCATGTACATATCTGGCGCGTTGAGGAAGCAGCCCTTATCGCCCACCGCCAGCACCGCCAGCGCGTTGGCCTGGCCCATCGCCGTCATGCGCGTGCCTTCGATCGGGTCGACCGCGATATCCACCGCATCGCCTTTGCCCGTCCCGACTTTTTCACCGATGTAGAGCATCGGGGCTTCGTCGATTTCGCCTTCGCCAATGACGATAGTGCCATCGATATTGACCTGATTAAGCACAATGCGCATGGCGTGGACGGCTGCGCCGTCTGCGGTATTTTTGTCGCCACGGCCCAGCCACTTGTAGCCTGCGAGGGCGGCAGCTTCGGTGACGCGGGAAAACTCGATAGCAAGTTCACGTTTCATGAGGTACTCGTACAATCAAAAGGAATTGCACGAAGTTTATCACAGAGTGGGGAGGGGGAGGGGTGGTGCGGTCTGAGCCCCTCACCCCGGCCCTCTCCCCAAAGGGGAGAGGGTGTTTTAAGTCCCCTCGCCCCAAAGGGGAGAGGGTTAGGGTGAGGGGTGAGTCTGTCTTACTCGTCGTGCTCTTCCCATGCCAGGGCACGTTTCACCGCTTTCTTCCAGCCGCTGTAGCGGTAGTTGCGCTCGGTGGTTTCGATGCCTGGACGGAATTCGCGTTCGATCACCGCTTTTTCCTGAAGCTCGTCGAGGTTTTGCCAGAAGCCAACCGCCAGACCTGCCAGATACGCCGCGCCCAGCGCCGTCACTTCTCGCACCTCAGGACGTTCAACGCGGGTACCCAGAATGTCGGACTGGAACTGCATCAGGAAGTTGTTGGCTACCGCACCGCCGTCCACGCGCAGGGCGTGCAGACGAATGCCGGAGTCCGCCTGCATCGCTTCCAGCACGTCGCGCGTCTGGTAGGCGATGGATTCCAGGGTCGCACGAATAATGTGGTTTGAGTTCACACCGCGCGTCAGGCCGAAAATCGCGCCGCGGGCGTACGGATCCCAGTACGGTGCGCCCAGACCGGTAAACGCTGGCACCACGTATACGCCGTTGGTGTCTTTCACTTTGGTCGCGAAGTATTCGGAGTCAAACGCATCGCTGATCAGCTTCATCTCGTCGCGCAGCCACTGAATGGAGGCACCCGCCATGAATACCGCCCCTTCCAGGGCATAGTTCACTTCACCGCGTGGGCCGCAGGCGATGGTGGTCAGCAGACCGTTTTCTGATTTCACCGCTTTCTCGCCGGTGTTCATGAGCATAAAGCAGCCGGTGCCGTAAGTGTTCTTCGCCATCCCTTCCTTGACGCACAGCTGGCCGAACAGCGCCGCCTGCTGGTCACCGGCAATACCGGCGATAGGAATACGGGTGCCGCCTTTACCGCCGATGTTGGTCTGGCCGTATACTTCTGAAGATTTGCGCACGTCTGGCAGCATCGCACGCGGAATGTCCAGCGCGTCCAGCATCTTGTCATCCCACTCCAGAGTGTTGATGTTGAACAGCATGGTGCGCGAGGCGTTGGTGTAGTCGGTGACGTGAACGCGTCCCTGAGTCATCTTCCAGATAAGCCAGGTATCGACGGTGCCAAACAGCAGCTCGCCGCGTCGTGCACGCTCGCGTGAACCTTCCACGTGATCGAGGATCCACTTCACTTTGGTGCCGGAGAAATAGGGGTCAATGACCAGACCGGTTGTACTGCGCACGTACTCTTCCATTCCGTCGCGCTTCAGTTTTTCGCAGATCTCTGAGGTGCGGCGGCACTGCCAGACAATGGCGTTGTAGATGGGCTTACCGGTTTCGCGCTCCCAGACAACGGTGGTTTCACGCTGGTTGGTGATACCGATAGCGGCAATCTCGTCAGAACTGATGTCGGCTTTCGCCAGCACTTCCACCAGCGTGGAGCTTTGTGACGCCCAGATCTCCATCGGGTCGTGTTCAACCCAGCCTGGACGCGGATAGATTTGCTCAAATTCGCGTTGAGACACGCTGACAATGTTCGCGTCATGATCCATTACGACAGCGCGGGAGCTGGTAGTGCCCTGGTCGAGCGCAACGATATATTTTTTTTCGGTCATGGTATGTGTCCCGTAGTCAGATTACAGCGAAGCTTTTTGTTGTGTGGTGGAAGTCGACTCTTTTTCCTCTTCCACACAGGTGTCGCACGGTAAGTGGCGACCAATTAATTTGCGATAGCCGAATGCGCCCAGCGCCGCCCCTACGATTGGCCCGAACAGCGGAACCAGGAAGTAAGGAATGTCTTTGCCGCCGGTAAAGGCGACATCGCCCCATCCTGCAAAGAAGGCGAAGGTTTTTGGACCCAGGTCACGCGCCGGATTCATCGCAAAGCCGGTCAGCGGACCCATTGATGCGCCAATTACCGCAATCAGAAGGCCAATCAAAAGTGGTGCCAGCGGGCCGCGCGGAATGCCGTTTCCGTCGTCGCCCAGCGCCATAATGACGCCCATCAGAATAGCGGTAATCACCATTTCAACTGCGAACGCCTGCACAAAATTAATATGCGGATTCGGATACGTTGAGAAAATGCCTGCCAGATCCAGACTTTCGACACTGCCACGCACCATATGATGCGTCTGTTCGAAGTCGGTGAAAAGATTGTAATAAAGCCCGTAAACTAACGCCGCTGCGCAAAAGGCGCCGGCAAATTGTGAAATGATGAAAGGGACAACTTTGCGTCCGTCAAAGCACGCGAATAGCCACAACGCGATGGTCACCGCCGGGTTAAGATGTGCGCCGGAAACCCCTGCGGTCAGGTAGATGGCCATCGCCACGCCCAAACCCCAGATAATACTGATTTCCCACTGACCAAAACTGGCACCTGCCACTTTCAGTGCAGCGACACAGCCTACTCCGAAGAATATCAACAACCCGGTACCCAGGAACTCGGCAATGCACTGGCCTTTTAAGGTTGATGTCTGACTCATAATCGGAATCCTGCAAAAGAGTAATGTTTATTGTTTGCGTGACCGCCCGTGACAGCCACGATGCCCTGTAGACATAGTGTTAATTTATCGTTAACGAGCACAAACGAGAAATATCGAAATCAAAATGTGTGGTCTGTGTCAATAAAATGAGCGTTTTCGCGCCATAAAGCGCGTTTTTGCACCAACGGTATAATGTGAGCTGAATCATTTCATTAACTAAAGAGTTAACAATTTAGGGGTATATGCCGCGAACGCACCAGGACCAGACCTAAAAGTGTTGCAAACCGCGATCTGCGCGGTGTGTCGCTGGACACAGAGCGCCGCGCTCCATACAATCGACGGTATATGTCGTGCGCGTTTACGTTAAAGCGTCGCCTTGCAATTCAGGAGAGGTAGCATCATGTCTTTAGAAGTGTTTGAGAAACTGGAATCGAAAGTACAGCAGGCGATCGACACCATCACCCTGCTGCAGATGGAAATTGAAGAGCTGAAAGAGAAAAACAACTCCCTGTCCCAGGAAGTTCAGAATGCTCAGCACAGCCGTGAAGAACTGGAGCGCGAAAACAACCAGCTGCGCGAACAGCAGAACGGCTGGCAGGATCGCCTGCAGGCACTGCTGGGACGTATGGAAGAAGTTTAATTCCGGTGGGGTTAACTGATTAGGCCGGGTAAGGCGAAGCCGCCACCCGGCTTTTTTATGGTTTTCGCTAACCGATATCAAACCATAAAAAAGGCCGCCTGAGGCGGCCTTAACGCTACTTGTCCTGCGCTGTCGTAGCAAAAGCAACAAACCCAACAGGTTCATCGCTCTTTACAACGAGTACGCTGGCGACAATGAACGCGATACATAAATAGCGTTTCATTATGCGGTCCCTGCAGCTAACCGCTCCACCGTTCACCACCGGTGATAAGTCGGTGGACACAAGCCCGGTTAAAGGTTGCTTTACGGTTGTGAATACACCTTTCCCTTGACCGATGCCCATTTGCGAGATGGCGGAAAGGGACACAGCATCATAATGAGCAACAGCTGCGGAGTTAAGGTTTCCACACATAATTAGGAATTCATAAAGGGTCGACAGGGGTTACCTGAGGAATGAATCAGGGTAAGATAAAAATCCTGGTTAAAGGTTGCAATATCACCCAACGGACCGCGAATCCCGAGGGACAAAAAAACCGCCACATTGCTGTTGGCGGTTTTTTTATGCATCTCGCTTACCGATTAACTACTCAATATCCAGCGCATCCTCAGAAAGGATAATGCCGGTATTGTCAGCATAAAGGTGGTCGCCCGAGAAGAAGGTCACGCCGCCGAAATTGACGCGCACGTCGCTTTCGCCGATGCCGTCGCCCGCTGCGCCTACCGGTATGGCCGCGATGGCCTGAATCCCGATATCCAGGTCTTCGAGATCGTCCACCTGACGCACGGAACCGTACACCACAATGCCTTCCCACTCGTTCTGGACGGCAATTCCCGCCAGTTCAGCATCAATCAATGCACGGCGCACGGAACCGCCGCCGTCGACCACCAGAACGCGGCCACGGCCGTTCTCTTCGAGCAGATCGTACAGCAACCCGTTGTCCTCGAAACATTTCACCGTGATGATTTGCCCGCCAAACGACGACCGTCCACCAAAGTTGGAGAACAGGGGTTCAACGACGTTGACATCTTCCTGGTAGATGTCACAAAGCTCGGAGGTATCGTATTTCATAGGTTTAACGCTCTGTTGCTGCGAATGTGTTCAGTATATCGTGCGAAATGCCTTGTTGGCAAAATCATCAATTGTTAATTGATATTTGTCAGCTAACTCAGCGTCTGGCTTAAGACAATCCCGATGACGAACAGCAGGTTAGTCAGCAACGCGCCTTTTACCGTGCGCTCCAGCATCGGCGGCATGGCAGCCGGGCTGAGTTCACGCATGACATAGCGGGCCTGCTTAACCAGCAGCGGTGCGGCGAGCACAAACAGCCAGCCCCACAGGCTGTGCAGAGAGATCAGATTGAACAGCGCCAGGCAGACCAGCGCGCCGATGAGCAGGCAGGCGTGATAGCGGCGGGCATTCACCGGGCCCAGACGCACGGCCAGCGTGTTCTTACCGTTCTCACGGTCGCTGTCGATGTCGCGCAGGTTATTGATATTCAGCACCGCCGTCGCCAGCAGACCGCAGGCGGTCGCGGGCAGGAACAGGGCGGGGATCACCGTATGCGCCTGCAAGTACCAGCTTCCCATGACGCTCAGCCAGCCGAAGAACACCAGTACGGAGATGTCGCCCAGACCAATATACCCGTAAGGACGCGTCCCGACGGTATAGGTAATTGCTGCAATAATGGCGAGCAAGCCCAGCACCAGGAAGCCAATGAAATCGCTGGTGGTTTTCGAGGCGACCGTCACCAGCGCCAGGCCGGACAGGCAAATCAACACCACGGTGATAATCAGCGCCCGCTTCATCTGTGCCTGGGTAATCACCCCTTTTTGCATCCCGCGCAGCGGCCCGATACGATCAGGTTTATCGCTGCCTTTTACCGCATCGCCGTAATCATTGGCGAGATTAGAGAGGATTTGCAGTAGCCCGGCGGTGACAAGCGCCAGACCAGCCACCAGGGGATCGAAATGCCCCTGCCACCAGGCAAGTGCGGTACCGACGATAATGGCGGCAAAAGCCAGAGGAAGCGTTTTTGGACGCAGACTTTCGAGCCACGCCTGCGTACGGCTGATATCAGTCATAGTTATTTAGCCAATAAAAATGGGGGCCATAGCCCCCATCAACAGTGATGAAAATGCATTGAACGCGATTATAGAATAAAACGGCTCAGATCTTCATCTGCCACTAACGCATCCAGGTGTTTGCCCACATACTCTGCGTCAATGGTAATGGTTTGACCGTTAAGGTCGCTCGCATCGTAAGAGATATCTTCCACCAGGCGTTCCAGCACGGTGTGCAGACGACGCGCACCGATGTTTTCGGTGGTTTCGTTGACCTGCCATGCGGCCTGAGCGATGCGTTTGATCCCATCGTCGGTGAACTCGATATTCACGCCTTCGGTCGCCATCAGCGCTTTGTACTGTACGGTCACAGAAGCGTTTGGCTCAGTCAGGATACGTTCGAAATCTTCAGTGGTCAGCGCCTGCAGCTCAACGCGGATTGGCAGACGACCCTGCAGTTCCGGAATGAGATCGGATGGGCTGGCAACCTGAAACGCACCTGACGCGATAAACAGAATGTGGTCAGTTTTCACCATGCCGTGCTTGGTAGAGACGGTGCAACCTTCCACCAGCGGCAGCAGGTCGCGCTGAACGCCTTCGCGGGAAACATCCGGGCCGGAGCTGTTGCCGCCGCGCTTACAGATTTTGTCGATTTCGTCGATAAACACGATACCGTGCTGCTCAACCGCGTCGATAGCGTCCTGTTTCAGCTCTTCCGGGTTAACCAGCTTCGCGGCTTCTTCTTCAATCAGCAGCTTCATCGCGTCTTTGATTTTCAGCTTACGCGCTTTCTGTTTCTGCCCGCCCAGGTTCTGGAACATGGACTGCAACTGGCTGGTCATCTCTTCCATGCCCGGAGGGGCCATGATTTCAACGCCCATTGGCGCGGCAGCGAGATCGATCTCAATCTCTTTGTCGTCCAGCTCGCCTTCGCGCAATTTTTTGCGGAATGCCTGACGCGCAGCAGAAGGTTCAGGCTGCTGTTCAGCCTGTCCCCAGTTATTTTTTGCCGGTGGGATCAGCACGTCGAGAATACGCTCTTCGGCCATCTCTTCGGCGCGATAGCGGTTTTTCTCAATCGCCTGGACACGCACCATCTTAATCGCTGAATCGGTCAGATCGCGGATGATGGAGTCCACTTCTTTACCCACATAGCCCACTTCGGTGAACTTGGTGGCTTCAACTTTGATGAACGGCGCGTTAGCCAGTTTGGCCAGACGACGGGCGATTTCGGTTTTACCCACCCCGGTCGGGCCGATCATCAGAATATTTTTTGGCGTCACTTCATGGCGGAGCTCTTCGTCGAGCTGCATGCGACGCCAGCGGTTACGTAGTGCGATAGCCACGGAGCGCTTGGCGTTGTCCTGGCCGATAATGTGTTTGTTCAGTTCGCTGACAATTTCGCGTGGGGTCATTTCAGACATGGGCGATCCTTACGCTTTGGAGGTCAATTCTTCGATGGTGTGATTGTGGTTGGTATAGATGCAGATATCACCTGCAATATCCAACGCTTTCACCGCGATATCGCGCGCGTTCATGTCGGTATTTTCCAACAGCGCACGGGCTGCGGCCTGGGCGTACGGGCCGCCAGAGCCGATGGCAATCAGGTCGTTTTCAGGCTGAACCACGTCGCCGTTACCGGTGATGATCAGCGAGGCGTTTTCGTCAGCCACGGCCAGCAGTGCTTCGAGCTTGCGCAGCATGCGGTCGGTACGCCAGTCTTTTGCCAGCTCAACGGCGGCTTTCACCAGATGACCCTGATGCATTTCCAGTTTGCGTTCAAACAGTTCAAACAGCGTGAAGGCATCAGCCGTGCCGCCTGCGAAACCGGCGATCACTTTGTCGTTATAAAGACGACGTACTTTCTTCACGTTGCCTTTCATGACGGTATTACCCAGCGTGGCCTGGCCATCACCGGCAATTACCACCTGGCCGTTACGGCGTACACTTACTATTGTTGTCACGAGCAGACCCCCTGGTTACAGATTCGGGAAACAGAAGCCCTGAGCCTGTGCTCAGGGCTGAATTAAATGATAGATGGGGGGGATTTTGGGGGTTTCAACCCCCGGAGGCGAGTCGAATGCAGTTTGTGTGGCCAGCCACTTTCAAACGGGAAATGGTGCCGTCTGCGTTTTCTTTGCCTTTGACCGGTCCAATCACCACGCGATTCCAGCCGTTATTGGTGGTAATGCGTGAGTCAAATCCTTCAAATGCCAGCTGAGCTCGCACCGTTTCTGCCTGCTCAGCGCCTTTAAACGAACCGCACTGAACCATCCAGCGGCGTTCATCTTTTTTCTCAGCCGTCTGCTTTGGTGCCTCGGTCTCTTTAGTGACCGGCGCAGCCTGCTGCGTTTTTGGCTGTTGCGCAGTGGTATGTGCAGGCGTCTGCAACAGATCCTGATACGGCTGTGCTGTTTGCTTCTGCGGCTGGGCTTTCGGCTGCTGCTGAACAGGCTGCGTTTGTACAGTACGCGTCTGCTGCTGCGGTTGTGTACGCGGCTGTTGTACCGGCTGCGTCTGCGTCCACTGCTGCTGTTGCGTTTGCTGCTGTGCCTGACGCTGGCGCTGCAACGTTTGCTGACGCTGCGCCGGGGTTTGTTCGTTCCACGGTACTTCGTTCAACTGCGTAGGCTGCTGGCGCATGTCCGCCTGCATCTGAGCGAGCAACTGGCGCTGTTCGTCCGTCAGCTGATCGGCATTCTTCACTTCACCCCCGGCAGAAGGCTCGGTAGGCGCACGTACGCCAGGCTGGCGGCTTTCCAGCTCTTTAATGTAGCGCCAGCGCTCTTCAGGCTTCGGAGGAAGGCCGTTGCCGACGACCTTGTTACCCTGAAGGGCTTCAGACTCTTCTTTTTTATGATGCGTAATGAAGTAGAGGCCGCCAATAAAGGCCACCAGCACAGCCGCAGCAATGGCGACCATGGCTGGGGAGACAGCAGACAGGCTACGTTGCTTGCTTTTTGAACTACTCTTTTTGCGTCGCGAAGGTGCCGGCTGGCCGCGACGTACATAATCTCGTTGTGCCACTATCGTTTCGCTGTATTTATTCGTTCGTCAGCCCGCCATGTTACTTAAGCGACGGGGCTTTGACCAGATAAGGGTGTCGAAAGGTATTTACTTTAAGTTAATGCCTGGGTAGAGCCGCGCACAATCAGCTCACAATCCAGTAGTCGTGACCCACTGCTAACTGTTTGACCGTGCAGCTGATCCAGCAAAAGCAGCATCGCTTCCCGGCCAATGTCATACCGCGGCTGCGAAACAGTCGAAAGCGGCGGATCGCAAAACTCCGAAAGCGAAATATTATCAAAACCGATTATCGACAGGTCCTTTGGCACGCGCAGGCCGTGACGTTTGGCGTAGGATAACGCCCCCAGCGCCATCACGTCGCTGTGGCAGAAGACCGCGGTAGGCGGTTCTGGCAAGGCAAGCAATTTTTCCAGCGCCTGCCCGCCCGCTTCAAAGGTGAAATCACCGCGCGCAATGTAGTGCGGATCGACAACAGCCCCGGTACGGCGAAGCGCCTGAACGTAGCCCTGCAACCGGTAATGACACAGCGGCATCTCTTCTGGTCCGGCAATACAACCGATACGCTTATGCCCCAGCTCCTGAAGATAGTTCACGGCGTTGAACGCGGCGGTGAGGTTATCGATATGAACGGTCGGCAGCTCCAGCTCCGGCGCGAATTCGTTCGCCATGACCATTGGCGGTAAATTGCGCTGTTCTTCAATGCTGGCATCAAACGGCAGGCGTGAGCCAAGCAGCAGCATGCCATCAATCTGCTTGGTGATGATCAGGTCGATGAACGTTTTTTCCTGCTGGTTCTGGTGGGCACAATCACCAATCAGCACCAGATAGCCCTGGGCGGCGGCCGTGACCTCAATGCCGCGGATGATTTCGCTGAAGAAGGGATCGCAGATGTCCGGCACGATCACCAGGATGGTGCGGGATTCGTTGCGTTTAACGTTGCGCCCCATGGCTTGCGGGAAATAACCGACCTCAAGCGCCGCCTTTTCAACCCGGTTTCGGGTCGCCTGGGAGACTTTGTCAGGGTTCATCAATGCGCGGGACACGGTTGCTGTTGAGACTTGTGCTTTCTCGGCAACGTCTTTCATGGTCGCCGAGGCAACCTCTTTCCTGGACTTCAACGTCTTCTCCTCGCCTGAACACCGAACTGCGGACCGCACCATTTTTACAGATAGTTAATGGAATCGGTTACAGAATTTTCATAAAAAGTGTGAGGCGCATTAAATTTTTCGATCCGTCTTCAGCCTTCAATCGGATCGACGTCCAGAACCCACTTCACTTTTCGCGCTTCCGGCAGGGTATTAATCAGCGCCAGCGTGCCGCTGACGATCTGCTGTAAACGGATACGCGAAGGGTGCTGAAGTAAGAGTTGCCAGCGGAAACGGCCGCCGCGTTTCGGGGCGAGCGCGGGTACCGGGCCTAAAATCCACAGCTGATTATCCACCAGTGGGCTGGCCTGCAGGAGATTTCTCAGCTGTTGCAGGAACAGCGGCGCCTGCTGATTGTTATGATCTTCCGCACGGATGATGACGTGGCTGGTCCACGGAGGAAGCTGCATCGTCTGACGTTCGGCCAGCGCCTGGTCCGCGAAGGCGTCATAGCCTTTGTGCAGCAGCGTTTGCAGCAGCGGGTGCTCAGGATGGTGCGTTTGCAGCACTACTTCGCCCTGCTTACCCGCTCGACCGGCGCGACCAGCAACCTGGGTATAAAGCTGTGCGAAACGCTCGGCGGAGCGAAAATCCGCGGAGAACAGCGCGCCGTCGACGTCCAGCAGGGCGACCAGCGTCACGTCCGGGAAGTGATGCCCTTTCGCCAGCATTTGAGTGCCAATCAGGATGCGCGCGCCGCCGCGATGCACTTCCGCCAGCTGCTGCTCCAGCGCCCCTTTGCGGCTGGTGGTGTCCCGGTCGATACGCGAGATGGGTACATCCGGGAAGAACGGCGCCAGCGCCTGTTCGAGCTGCTCCGTCCCCAGACCCACCGGCACGATGTGCGTTGAGCCGCAGGACGGGCACTGACGGGGTACCGGACGCTGGCTGTCGCAGTGGTGGCAGCGTAAATGGCGCTGAGCCTGGTGGAAGGTGTAGTAGTGATCGCAGCGCGGGCACTCGGCAATCCAGCCGCAGTCGTGGCACAGCAACGCAGGCGCGAAGCCGCGGCGGTTCAGAAACAGGATCACCTGGTTGCCCGCCTGCAAATGTTGGCGCATGCGGTTAATCAGCGCAGGCGCTAACCCGGCCTGCACCTGCTGGCCTTTCAGATCCAGCACATGCTGAATGGCCGGACGGGCATTCCCCGCGCGGCGCGTCAGGCGCAGCATGTGGTATTTACGCTGGCGAACGTTGTGCAGCGTTTCAAGCGCGGGGGTGGCGGACCCCAGAATAATGGGGATTTGCTCGCTGTGGGCGCGGTACACGGCTAAGTCGCGGGCGTGATAGCGCCAGCCTTCCTGCTGTTTATAGGAGCTGTCATGCTCTTCATCGATCACGATAACGCCGAGATTTTTAAACGGCGTAAAGAGTGAGGAACGGGTGCCAATCACAATCGCCGCTTCGCCGTTTTTCGCTTTCAGCCAGGCGCTGAGGCGCTCGCTGTCGTTCAGGCCGGAGTGCAGAACCTCAACGGGCGCATTAAAGCGTTCACGGAAACGGGCGATGGTTTGCGGCGTCAGGCCGATTTCCGGCACCATTACCAGCGCCTGTTTACCCTGCGCGAGCACATTTTCCAGTACGCTCAGATACACTTCGGTTTTACCGGAGCCGGTGACGCCCGCCAGCAGCCAGGCGGAGAAACGATCGGCGGCGCTGTGAATCGCGCCCACAGCGGTGGCCTGCTCGGTATTCAGACGCAGGCGATCGCCCGAGACGGAAAAGCCGTCGCGCCAGTCGTGAAGGGCAGGTGCTTCGCTGGCCAGCTCGCTCAGCCCTTTCTTCCTTAATGCCTGCAACGCGGTTTCGCTCACCTCGAGCTCGTCGACCTGATGGCGCCAGATTTTCCCCTGGCGTAGCGCGGCCAACGCCTGCTGTTGTTTTTGCGAGCGCTTCAGGCTGTTAATGTCGACCGCCTGACCCTGCTCGGTGGCAAACCAGTACCACATTGGCGCATGGCTGGCGCGCTTACCCTGACGCAGCATAATCGGCAGGGCGTGGAACAATACGTCGCCAATAGGATGGTGATAATAATCTGCCGCCCACAACAGCAGTCGCCAGGTGCTGTGAGAGTAAACAGGTTCATCGTCCAGCACTTCAACGATCGATTTCAGCTCGGTAAGCGGCAGCTCGCTTTTATCGCTGACGGAGACGACGATCCCCACGCGCTGCTGTTTACCGAACGGCACGGTCACGCGACAGCCCGCTTTGGCGCTCATGCTGTCGGGCAGCAGGTAGTCAAAGGTGCGGGGAAGCGGAACGGGCAGGGCAACGTGAGCGACGGGCATCGAATCTTCCTGACTTGAAAAGTGGCGCGTTAGTATACACATTAGTGAAAGCGGCGTGCGGATCAGTTTGCATACGTTGGTTAAATTCTGTATGATTCGCCGCCTTTGGTGTACTTTACGCCAAAGAACTTACATTCAACATCGCGTGGTGTCTGGCGTTAGGGCTGGAAGAGCGACGCGGCCTTAACTGAGGTTCTCCCATGAAAAAAGATATTCACCCGAAATACGAAATGATTACTGCAAACTGCTCTTGCGGTAACTCTATCCAGATCCGCTCTACCGTGGGTCACGATCTGAACCTGGACGTGTGCGGCAAATGCCACCCGTTCTACACTGGTAAGCAGCGTGATGTTGCAACCGGTGGCCGTGTTGACCGCTTCAACAAGCGTTTCAGCATCCCGGGCGCTAAATAAGTTTCCCGAAAAAAAGGCACCGCAAGGTGCCTTTTTTGTATCCGCTTATCAGTATTCCCACGTATCCGGGTCGATACCCAGTTCACGCATGATCACCTTCGCCTCTTCTGGAATTTCGTCACTGCGCTCTTTGCGCAGATCGTCATCGTTCGGCAACGGTTGGCCGGTAAACGCATGCAGGAACGCTTCGCACAGCAGTTCGCTATTGGTGGCGTGACGCAGGTTGTTCACCTGACGACGCGTACGTTCATCGGTGAGGATCTTCAACACCTTCAGAGGAATGGACACCGTGATTTTCTTGACTTGCTCACTCTTCTTACCGTGCTCAGCGTATGGGCTGATATATTCGCCGCTCCATTCAGCCATGAGATACCTTTAATCCTCTCAGTCATTAATCTAAAGGTGCAAAACCGGTAACCATCAGTTTTGAACCGTAATCTTTCGTAGTTTACCGTAGAGACGATACCGAGGCACGGATATTGCCGCTGTAGCGTGTCCTAAAGCATATAATTTTAACGGCTATTTGCGCATTGCTCAATCTATACGCAAAGAAGTTTAGATGTCCAGATGTATTGACGTCCATACTTTCAATGTTTACTCTGGTGCCTGACTTTTCACCTCATTCGCCAGGAAGCCTCACCATGACGCGTAAACAGGCCACCATCGCAGTGCGTAGCGGATTGAATGATGACGAGCAGTACGGCTGCGTTGTCCCGCCAATTCATCTCTCCAGCACCTATAATTTCACCGGATTTAATGAACCTCGCGCGCATGACTACTCGCGTCGCGGCAATCCTACGCGTGACGTTACCCAGCGCGCGCTGGCGGAACTGGAAGGCGGCGCAGGGGCGGTATTAACCAATACCGGCATGTCTGCCATTCACCTGGTAACCACGGTGTTCCTGAAACCTGGCGATCTGCTGGTGGCGCCGCACGACTGCTACGGCGGCAGCTATCGTCTGTTTGATAGCCTGGCGAAACGTGGCTGCTACCGCGTGTTGTTTGTCGATCAAAACGACGAACAGGCGCTGAAACAGGCGTTAGCCGAACAGCCGAAGCTGGTTCTGGTGGAAAGTCCAAGCAATCCATTGTTGCGCGTAGTCGATATTGCGAAAATTTGTCAGCTCGCAAGGGATGCGGGAGCGATAAGTGTAGTGGATAATACGTTCCTCAGTCCGGCCCTTCAGAACCCACTGGCACTGGGTGCCGATCTGGTGTTGCATTCATGCACGAAATATCTGAACGGCCATTCTGACGTGGTAGCGGGTGTGGTGATTGCCAAAGATCCTGATGTTGTCACTGAACTGGCATGGTGGGCCAATAACATTGGCGTCACCGCGGGCGCGTTCGACAGCTATTTGCTGCTGCGCGGTATCCGCACCCTGTCACCGCGTATGGACGTGGCGCAGCGTAATGCCCAGGCGATCGTGGATTTCCTGAAAACCCAGCCGCTGGTGAAGAAGCTTTATCACCCGTCGCTGCCGGAAAACCAGGGGCACGAGATTGCCGCGCGCCAACAGAAAGGATTTGGCGCGATGTTAAGTTTTGAACTGGACGGTGACGAGCAAACGCTGCGTCGCTTCCTGAGCGGGTTGTCATTGTTTACGCTGGCGGAATCCTTAGGGGGAGTAGAAAGCTTGATCTCCCACGCCGCAACCATGACGCACGCAGGTATGGCACCCGAAGCACGTGCCGCCGCCGGGATTTCCGAGACGCTGCTGCGTATCTCGACCGGTATTGAAGATTCTGAAGATTTAATTGCCGATCTGGAAAATGGCTTCCGGGTCGCAGCCAAGGGGTAATCATGAGTGTGATAGCGCAGGCAGGGGCGAAGGGTCGTCAGCTGCACAAGTTTGGTGGTAGTAGTCTTGCTGATGTGAAATGTTATCTGCGTGTCGCAGGGATCATGACCGAGTATTCACAGCCGGGGGACATGATGGTTGTCTCTGCGGCGGGCAGCACCACCAACCAGCTGATTAGCTGGCTGAAACTGAGCCAGACCGATCGCCTCTCTGCGCATCAGGTGCAACAGTCCTTACGTCGTTACCAGAGTGAACTGATTGCCGGTTTGCTGCCTGCGGACGTGGCGGACGGGCTGATAAGCGCCTTTACTCACGACCTTGAGCGTCTGGCAGCTCTGCTGGACAGCGGCATTACCGATGCGGTGTATGCGGAAGTGGTTGGCCATGGTGAAGTGTGGTCTGCGCGCCTGATGGCCGCCGTGCTGCAACATCTTGGCGTGGAAGCCGCCTGGCTCGACGCGCGTGATTTCCTGCGTGCCGAACGCGCCGCACAGCCGCAGGTGGACGAAGGGTTGTCCTACCCGCTGCTGCAACAGCTGCTGGTGCAACATCCGGGTAAACGTATTGTGGTGACCGGCTTTATCAGTCGCAGCAACGCAGGTGAAACCGTACTGCTGGGCCGTAACGGCTCTGACTACTCGGCAACGCAGATTGGCGCCCTGGCGGGCGTGTCCCGCGTCACCATCTGGAGCGACGTGGCCGGTGTCTTCAGCGCGGACCCGCGCAAAGTAAAAGATGCCTGCCTGCTGCCGCTGCTGCGTCTCGACGAAGCGAGCGAGCTGGCGCGTCTGGCGGCACCAGTGCTGCACGCGCGCACGCTACAGCCGGTTTCCGGCAGCGACATCGACCTGCAACTACGCTGTAGCTACACGCCGGATCAGGGTTCCACTCGCATCGAGCGCGTGCTGGCATCCGGTACGGGCGCGCGCATTGTCACCAGCCACGATGACATCTGCCTGATTGAGTTCCAGGTGCCTGCGGGCCAGGATTTCAAACTGGCGCACAAAGATATCGACACCATCCTGAAACGTGCCCAGGTGCGTCCGCTGGCCGTTGGCGTGCATAACGATCGCCAGCTGTTGCAGTTCTGCTATACCGCTGAAGTGGTGGACAGCGCCCTGAAGATTCTGGATGAAGCGGGACTGCCGGGCGAGCTTCGCCTGCGTCAGGGACTGGCGCTGGTGGCAATGGTGGGCGCGGGCGTCACCCGTAACCCGCTGCACTGCCACCGCTTCTGGCAGCAGCTGAAAGGGCAGCCGGTGGAGTTCACCTGGCAGTCGGAAGAGGGCATCAGCCTGGTTGCCGTTCTGCGCAAGGGGCCAACCGAAAGCCTGATTCAGGGCCTGCACACCTCCCTGTTCCGTGCGGAAAAACGCATCGGCCTGGTACTGTTCGGGAAAGGGAACATCGGTTCCCGCTGGCTGGAGCTGTTCGCCCGCGAGCAGGTCACGCTTTCGGCGCGTACCGGATTTGAGTTTATTCTGGCAGGCGTGGTGGACAGCCGCCGCAGCCTGTTGAACTACGAAGGGCTGGACGCCAGTCGGGCGCTGGCCTTCTTTAACGATGAAGCGGTTGAGCAGGACGAAGAGTCGCTGTTCCTGTGGATGCGCGCGCACCCGTACGACGATCTGGTGGTGCTGGACGTTACCGCCAGCGAGCAACTGGCCGATCAGTATCTGGATTTTGCCAGCCACGGGTTCCACGTCATCAGCGCCAACAAGCTGGCAGGCGCGAGCAGCACTGATAAATATCGCCAGATCCACGACGCGTTCGAAAAAACGGGTCGTCACTGGCTGTATAACGCCACCGTTGGCGCAGGTCTGCCGGTTAACCATACCGTGCGCGATCTGATTGATAGCGGCGACAGCATTCTGGCGCTGAGCGGGATCTTCTCCGGCACGCTCTCCTGGCTGTTCCTGCAATTTGACGGTACCGTGCCGTTCACCGACCTGGTGGATCAGGCGTGGCAGCAGGGCTTAACCGAGCCGGATCCGCGCGTCGACCTTGCCGGTAAAGACGTGATGCGCAAGCTGGTGATCCTGGCGCGTGAAGCGGGCTACGACATTGAGCCTGGCCAGGTTCGCGTTGAGTCTCTGGTGCCTGCGGGCTGCGAGGAAGGATCTGTCGATCACTTCTTTGAGAACGGCGACGAGCTGAACGAGCAGATGGTGCAACGTCTGGAAGCGGCAAACGAGATGGGCCTGGTGCTGCGTTACGTGGCGCGCTTCGAGGCGAACGGTAAAGCGCGCGTGGGCGTGGAGGCGGTACGTCCTGAACATCCGCTGGCGGCGCTGCTGCCGTGCGATAACGTCTTCGCCATCGAAAGCCGCTGGTACCGCGATAACCCGCTGGTGATCCGTGGCCCGGGTGCGGGGCGCGATGTGACCGCCGGAGCCATTCAGTCCGACATTAATCGCCTGGCTAAGCTACTGTAACCCCTCACCCTAACCCTCTCCCCTTAGGGGAGAGGGGACTGCTCGGTGCGGTCTTTCCCCCCTCGCCCCTTTGGGGAGAGGGCTGGGGTGAGGGGCCTTCTCACCCCCCATCATGAATCCCCTTCATCTTCCCTGAACAAACCTCACCGTTAATGTTGATTATTTCTGTTGACGTCATCCCGCTTTTCCGTCATTTTTACATCTGGACGTCTAAACGTATAGAAGTTCACAACACAACAAACAATGACACGCGAAAGATAGAGGTAAGGTATGAGCTTTTTTCACGCCAACCAGCGGGAAGCCCTGAATCAGAGCCTGGCCGAAGTAAACGGCCAGATTAACGTCTCTTTTGAATTTTTCCCGCCGCGCACCAGTGAAATGGAGCAAACCCTGTGGAGCTCTATCGATCGCCTGAGCAGCCTGAAGCCGAAGTTCGTCTCCGTAACCTACGGCGCCAACTCCGGTGAGCGTGACCGCACGCACAGCATCATTAAGGGCATTAAAGACCGAACCGGTCTGGAAGCGGCACCGCACCTCACCTGTATCGACGCCACCCCTGATGAACTGCGCGCGATTGCTCAGGACTACTGGAACAACGGCATTCGTCATATCGTTGCCCTGCGCGGCGACCTGCCGCCGGGGAGCGGTAAGCCGGACATGTACGCCACCGATCTGGTTGCCCTGCTGAAAGACGTTGCTGACTTTGATATTTCCGTTGCCGCTTACCCGGAAGTTCACCCGGAAGCGAAAAGCGCCCAGGCGGATCTGCTTAACCTGAAGCGTAAGGTGGACGCAGGTGCCAATCGCGCCATTACTCAGTTCTTCTTTGATGTGGAAAGCTATTTACGCTTTCGCGACCGCTGCGTCTCAGCGGGTATTGATGTCGAAATCATCCCTGGCATTCTGCCGGTCTCGAACTTCAAACAGGCGAAGAAATTCGCGGATATGACCAACGTGCGCATTCCGCTGTGGATGTCCAAAATGTACGAAGGTTTGGACGATGACCCGGAAACACGCAAGCTGGTGGGGGCCAATATCGCGATGGATATGGTGAAGATTTTAAGCCGTGAAGGGGTGAAGGATTTCCACTTCTATACGCTTAACCGCGCGGAGATGAGTTACGCCATTTGCCATACGCTGGGTGTCCGCCCGGCGTTATAAAGTAAAAATCCCTCATAAAGTGAGGGTTTTTTACTCGAACAGAAAGTTAAAAGGTATTAGCTATCGAATCTGTGGATTAATTCAACTATCTCTTATCGCTAGTGGTGTATATCGTAACGGTAACACTGTAAAGGGAGCATAGCGATGAGCATGTCAGACGAGACCAATAACGCGGCATCCGCCGGCAAATGTCCGTTCCACCAGGGCGGCGTCGATCACAGCGCGGGTGCAGGTACCGGCAGCAAAGAGTGGTGGCCTAAACAACTCCGCATCGATTTACTTAATCAACACTCCAGCCGTTCAAACCCTCTGGGTGAAGACTTCGACTACCGCAAAGAATTCAGTAAGCTCGACTATTCCGCCCTAAAGGGCGATCTCAAAGCACTGTTAACCGACTCACAACCGTGGTGGCCTGCCGACTGGGGCAGCTATGCGGGCCTGTTTATCCGTATGGCCTGGCACGGTGCGGGTACCTATCGCTCCGTTGATGGTCGCGGCGGTGCCGGTCGCGGTCAGCAGCGTTTTGCGCCGCTGAACTCCTGGCCTGATAACGTCAGCCTGGATAAGGCTCGCCGCCTGCTGTGGCCAATTAAGCAAAAATACGGACAAAAAATCTCCTGGGCCGACCTGTTTATCCTCGCGGGTAACGTGGCGCTGGAGAACTCCGGCTTCCGCACCTTTGGTTTCGGTGCCGGGCGTGAAGACGTCTGGGAACCGGATCTGGACGTGAACTGGGGCGATGAAAAAGCCTGGCTGACTCACCGTGACCCGGAAGCGCTGGCGAAGCGCCCGCTGGCCGCCACAGAAATGGGCCTGATTTACGTTAACCCGGAAGGGCCAAACGCCAGTGGTGAACCGCTGTCTGCGGCGGCGGCGATCCGCGCTACCTTTGGCAACATGGGCATGAATGACGAAGAGACCGTTGCGCTTATTGCAGGCGGCCATACGCTCGGTAAAACGCACGGTGCAGGCGAAGCCACGCACGTGGGCACTGACCCTGAAGCGTCGCCTATTGAAGCGCAGGGCCTGGGCTGGGCCAGCACGCACGGCACCGGTATTGGCGCTGACGCCATCACCTCCGGGCTGGAAGTTATCTGGTCTCAAACCCCAACCCAGTGGAGCAACTATTTCTTCGAGAACCTGTTCAAATACGAATGGGTGCAGACGCGTAGCCCGGCGGGCGCAATTCAGTTTGAAGCCGTGGATGCGCCGGAAATTATGCCTGACCCGTTCGACCCGTCGAAAAAACGCAAGCCAACCATGCTGGTCACCGACCTGACGCTGCGTTTTGATCCGGAATTCGAGAAAATTTCCCGTCGTTTCCTGAACGATCCGCAGGCCTTCAACGAAGCCTTTGCGCGCGCGTGGTTCAAGCTGACCCACCGCGATATGGGGCCAAAAGCGCGGTACATCGGCCCGGAAGTACCGAAAGAAGATCTGATTTGGCAGGATCCGCTGCCTCAGCCGGTGTTCCATCCGACGCAGGAAGATATTGAAAGCCTGAAAGCGGAAATCGCGGCCTCGGGTCTCTCCGTGAGCGAGCTGGTTTCCGTGGCCTGGGCGTCGGCATCGACCTTCCGCGGCGGCGACAAGCGTGGCGGCGCTAACGGCGCGCGTCTGGCGCTGGCACCTCAGCGCGACTGGGACGTTAACGCCGCGGCGGTACGGGCATTACCGGCTCTGGAAGCGATCCAGCGCACCACCAACAAAGCGTCACTGGCCGATATCATTGTGCTGGCGGGTGTCGTGGGCGTTGAGCAGGCGGCGAAAGCGGCAGGCGTTTACGTCAACGTACCGTTCACTCCAGGTCGTGTGGATGCGCGTCAGGATCAGACGGATATCGAGATGTTTAACCTGCTCGAACCGATTGCCGACGGTTTCCGTAACTATCGCGCACAGGTGGATGTGTCCACCACGGAGTCGCTGCTGATCGACAAAGCCCAGCAGTTGACCCTGACCGCGCCGGAACTGACGGTATTGATCGGCGGTTTGCGCGTGCTGGGTGCAAACTTCGATGGCAGCAAGAATGGCGTGTTTACTAACCGCGAGGGCGTGCTGAGCAACGACTTCTTCGTCAATCTGCTGGATATGAACACCCAGTGGAAAGCGACCGACGACTCAAACGAGCTGTTTGCCGGTAGCGATCGCGCCAGCGGGGAAGTGAAATATACCGCCACCCGCGCCGATCTGGTCTTCGGTTCCAACGCTGTCCTCCGCGCGCTGGCCGAAGTTTACGCCAGCAGCGATGCACAAGAGAAGTTCATCCGCGACTTCGTTGCCGCATGGGCGCGAGTGATGGATTTGGATCGGTTTGACGTGAAGTAACCCTTGTGCCGGGTGGCGGCTACGCCTTACCCGGCCTACAAATTAAAGTGCCATGTAGGCCGGGTAAGCGCAGCGCCACCCGGCTTTTCTATTACTCCCACTCCTGCAAGAATCGCTGTCCATACTGGTCCGCCACCAGCAGCGCCGCATAGACCTGATCCGGCGTTACGCCGCCAGGCATGTTGTGAATGGTTTCCCCTTCGGCACAGGACGCCTCCGCGATCAGCCGCATTTTAGCCGGAATATCCTCTTTGATATTCAGCTGCGCCAGCGTAATTGGCAGCCCGACGCTATGGCACAGCGCCGCAACGGTTTCGATTTCTTCTACCGGCGCGTTCTCCAGTACCAGTTGCGTCAGCGTACCAAATGCCACTTTTTCACCGTGGTAGAAATGGTGCGCATCCGGCACCGCCGTCATGCCATTGTGAATGGCGTGTGCCGCCGCCAGCCCGCCACTTTCAAAGCCCACGCCGCTCAGATAGGTGTTGGCTTCAATAATGCGTTCCAGAGCAGGCGTCACCACGTGTTGTTCCGCCGCCAGCATCGCTTTCTCGCCCTCTTCAACCAGCGTGTTGTAGCACAGCTCAGCCAGCGCTAACGCTGCCTGCGTGCACTTGCCACCCGCCATGGTCGTGGCGCCGCTGCGCGAACAGGCGCGCGCTTCAAACCAGGTTGCCAGGGCATCGCCAATCCCGGCGGCCAGCAGGCGCGCAGGTGCGCCCGCCACCACCCTGGTATCGACAATCACCATGTTCGGGTTGTGCGGCAGCATCAGGTAGCGATCGAACTCGCCGCTGTCGGTATAAATCACGGAAAGGGCACTGCACGGCGCATCGGTGGAGGCAATGGTCGGGGCAATAGCCACCGGCACGTCCATAAAGTGCGCCAGCGCTTTGGCGGTATCCAGCGTTTTTCCGCCCCCGATACCCAGCACCGCCAGGCAGTCGGTACTGTCGGCCAGTTTTTTCAGGCGATCGATTTCATTTTGCGAACATTCGCCGCCAAACGGTGCAATTTCGGCATGGAGTCCGGCTTTTTTAAAACTCTGACGCAGGGTTTCTTCGGCAAAACCCAGCACAAATTTATCGCCTACCACCAGCCAGCGAGCCGCCAGCGGCTTCAGGTAGTCGCCGAGACGAGTAAGAACATCAGCGCCCTGGATGTACTTCCCCGGCGATTGAATGATACGGTCCATAACATTTCTCCCTTAGAGGTTGAGGTTACCAAACGCGTTTTTCCAGTCCTGCTCGAACTTCTCTATGGCTGACTCTACCGCTGGCGTGCCGAGCATTTGTTGCGCTACGTCTAAGGGAAGCGTGATTGCCTCACATCCTGCCAACAGGCAATCCAGCGCCTGGCGCGGCGTTTTAAAGCTGGCAGCCAGCACCATGCTCTCTGGCGCATGCTGTTCCAGCAGGGATTGCAGTTCCTGTACCGTGCGAATTCCGTCACCGCCCTGCGCATCGACGCGGTTTACATACGGTGCGACATATTTCGCTCCTGCCAGCGCGGCCAGTAACCCCTGAGCGGCGCTGTAAACGGCGGTTCCCAGCGTGGTAATTCCCTCTTTCTTCAGCGTTTTAATCGCGATGAGCCCCTGTGCAGTGACGGGAATTTTTACCACGATGTCCGGCAGGGCATTGTTCAGCCGTTTTGCTTCCGCCACCATTCCTTCGGCGTCGCGGCTCATGGTTTGGGCAAACAGCCTGCCCTCCGGGCCGATAGCCTGCTGCAGGCGCGGCAACACCTCCCAGACAGATTCGCCGCTGGCGGCTACGATGCTTGGGTTGGTGGTCACGCCCGCAATGGGAAAAATGCGCGCCAGGCGTTCAACTTCTGCCACGTTGGCGGTATCCAGGTACAGTTCCATTATTTTTCCTTAAGTCAGAAAGGTTGAATAAAGGATACGGCGCACCCAGTCGCGGCGAATACAGGTCAATTTTGCCAAATACTGGATAAATGTAATGTCCCTGGCGAAGTGAGAGAGCGATCACAATGCTACTTTTTGGCGATCAGCTGGCTGTGATACTGGCGTCGATATTCGGAAGGGGAACGTTCAGTGTGCTTGCGAAAGAGACGGCAAAAGTAGTTACTGTCCGTAAATCCGCAGCTTGCAGCGATATCTTTGATTTTAAACTCGTAGCCTTTAAGAAGCTGACGCGCGTGCTCGAGGCGTGTTTGCGTAAGATATTCGTTGAACCCCACGCTGCCTGTTTTTTGAAAAAGATGAGAAAGGTAGTTCGGTGAAATATAAAACGCCTGCGCCACCGATTCACGGGTCAGTGCAGAGGCGTGATGTTCTTCGATGTAGTGACGAATCGCTTCAAATAATGCACGGCTGCGGCTGGCGGTATGGATATCGCTGCCCAGCAGATCGCGACAGTGGCTGAGCAAACTTAATACCACCAGTCTGGCCGTTTCCCGATCGTCTGGCTGCATTTGCAATTCAGCGAGCGTCTGCAAAAGGAATGCGCCCACTCGCGGCCCGCGTCTGGCAACCTGTTGCTGTTGCAAAAGCGTGTTGTCGCGCTCGAGCTGAAGAGTCAGTTGTTGCTTGCCGAAGCTAATGTTGAGCGAAAAGGCGGGTTGAAGCGGAATATTACCGGATGAAAAAAATAACGCTTCGCAGGCCGTATCAAAGCTAAGCACGAGGCAAGGTGACGTTCGGGGGAGCGGTTTAGCCGAAGGGGGGAAATGCACCTGACGCAGCGGCAAGGTGCCGTTGATCAGGTCATTCAGGATGTGGGGGATATCGTGGTGCATGGTGTGGATACCAGGGTATTGCCCGGCGACGCTGGCGCTTGCCGGGCCTAAGAAAAGCCTATTGTAGGCCGGGTAAGCGTAAGCGCCACCCGGCAAAACCGATCAACCGGTGTTACGCATCCCCGCCGCAACGCCCGCAATCGTCACCATCAGCGCCTGTTCAACGCGCGGATCCGGCTCTTTACCTTCCTCTTCCGCCAGACGCGAACGGTGCAGCAGTTCAGCCTGTAAAACGTTCAGCGGGTCGGTGTAGATGTTACGCAGTTGGATAGACTCGGCGATCCACGGCAGGTCTTCCATCAGGTGGGAGTCGTTAGCGATATCCAGCACCACTTTGATGTCGCCTTCCAGCAGCTCGCGTAGCTCTTTACCCAGCGCCCACAGCTCGGGTTTCACCAGACGCTGATCGTAGTATTCCGCCAGCCACAGGTCGGCTTTCGAGAAGACCATCTCCAGCATGCCCAGACGGGTAGAGAAGAATGGCCAGTCGCGGCACATGGTTTCCAGTTCGCTCTGCTTACCGTCTTCCACCACTTTTTGCAGCGCCGCACCGGCACCCAGCCAGGCTGGCAGCATCAGACGGTTTTGCGTCCAGGCAAAGATCCACGGAATGGCGCGCAGGGATTCAACGCCGCCAGTAGGACGACGCTTGGCCGGGCGCGAGCCGAGCGGCAGTTTACCCAGCTCCTGCTCAGGCGTGGCTGAGCGGAAGTAAGGCACAAAGTCTTTGTTTTCACGCACGTAGCCGCGATACAGATCGCAGGAGATGTCAGACAGCTCGTCCATAATCCGGCACCAGGATTCTTTTGGCTCCGGCGGCGGCAGCAAGTTGGCTTCCAGGATCGCACTGGTATAGAGCGACAGGCTGCTGATGGTCACTTCCGGCAGGCCGTACTTGAAGCGGATCATCTCGCCCTGCTCGGTCACGCGCAGTCCGCCTTTCAGGCTTCCTGGTGGTTGGGAGAGCAGCGCCGCGTGTGCAGGCGCACCGCCACGACCAATTGAACCGCCGCGTCCGTGGAACAGGGTCAGTTCAATACCGGCTTTTTCGCAGGTTTTAATTAGCGCATCCTGCGCCTGATACTGCGCCCAGGAGGCTGCCATCACGCCCGCATCTTTCGCGGAGTCGGAATAGCCAATCATCACCATCTGCTTGCCCTGAATAAAGCCGCGATACCAGTCGATGTTCAGCAACTGGGTCATCACGTCGTTGGCGTTGTTCAGGTCGTCGAGAGTCTCAAACAGCGGTGCTACCGGCAGAGCGTAGTCGATGCCCGCTTCTTTCAGCAGAAGGTGAACGCCCAGCACGTCGGACGGGGTCTTCGCCATGGAGATCACATAGGCGGCCACCGATCCTTTCGGCGCATCCACGATCGCTTTACAGGTGTTGAGCACTTCGCGGGTGTCATTGCTTGGCTCCCAATTGCGCGGCAGCAGCGGGCGCTTGGAGTTCAGCTCGCGGATCAGGAACGCCTGTTTGTCGGCTTCGGACCAGCTTTCATAGTCGCCAATGCCGAGATAGCGGGTCAGCTCGCCCAGCGCTTCGGTATGACGGGTGCTTTCCTGACGGACGTCGATACGCACCAGCGGCACGCCGAAACACTTCACGCGGCGCAGGGTGTCGAGCAGCTCGCCATTGGCAATGATGCCCATCCCGCAGGCCTGAAGCGATTTATAACAGGCGTACAGCGGTTCCCAGAGCTGTTCGTTCTGGCTCAGCAGACCTTCCGGCTTCGGCAGGCGCTGGCCTTTCAGGCGCGCTTCCAGCCAGGCCTGCGTGGCCATCAGCTGACCGCGCAGTTTTTTCATCAGGAAACGGTACGGCTCACTGGCACCTTCTTCACCGGCCAGCGCGCGCAGTTCCGGCGTCGCTTCTACCATCGACAGCTCGGAGATCAGCACCTGAATATCTTTCAGGAACAGATCGGTTGCTTTCCAGCGGCTTAACAACAGGACATGACGGGTGATTTCCGCCGTCACGTTCGGGTTGCCGTCGCGGTCGCCGCCCATCCAGGAAGTGAAGCGAACCGGCACAAAGTCGACCGGCAGGCGATAGCCCAGATTTTCTTCCAGCTGTTCGTTCAGCTCGCGCAGGTAGTTTGGCACCCCTTCCCACAGGCTGTTTTCCACCACCGCAAAGCCCCATTTGGCTTCGTCGACCGGGCTTGGGCGATGCTTACGAATTTCATCGGTGTGCCAGGACTGAGCAATCAGCTGGCGCAGGCGGCGCATAAGCTGGTTACGTTCGTAGTCGGCAATGTCTTTGTTATCCAACTGCTTCAGACAGTTGTTCACTTCCACCATTTTGTGGATCAGCGTACGACGCGTGATTTCGGTTGGGTGTGCGGTCAGCACCAGCTCCAGCGAAAGGGATTCCACCGCTTTTTTGATGGTCGCTTCGTTGAGGTTGGGCTGGTCTTTGAGTTTACGAAGGGTGCGGGCAATGACTTCCGGGTTGCTGGCCGCTTCGCCTTTTGGCGAAATGCTGTGGTATTGCTCAGCGGTGTTTGCCAGGTTCAGAAACTGGCTGAAGGCGCGGGCAACGGGCAGTAGCTCATCATTAGAGAGGTTCTGCAAGGTGGTGAGCAGCTCCTGACGATTGGCCTCGTTACCGGCGCGGGAAGATTTGGACAGCTTGCGGATGGTTTCAACACGGTCGAGGATGTTCTCCCCCAACGCATCTTTGATGGTATCTCCAAGCACTTTGCCGAGCATACTGACATTACTACGCAACGCGGAATATTGTTCGTTCATAAAAACCCAGTCACCCCATCATTTTTGTTTATGCCCAGGCGAAAATTTTCTGGACATTATTTTGTCATCTCCCTTTATAAAGCCACGTAAAACCCCCGTCGTCAATTGCTGCGAAAACGGTTCAGCAGATGAATAAATGCGGGCAATTTACGAAATTTAATTCGTATTGCGTCAGATAAGAGATGCTTATGGGAATGTGACGGAGATCGCGGGATTTACTCCCCTCACCCTAACCCTCTCCCCAAAGGGGAGAGGGAACTTGAACACCCTCTCCCCTTTGGGGAGAGGGTAGGGTGAGGGGCCGTTTTAATGCCAGCAGAAGTGATGCACAACCTGGGTAATGAGTTCGCGGGTGGGCTTGATGAAGCGGGTTTCGAGATATTCGTCCGGCTGGTGGGCCTGGTTGATGGAGCCAGGGCCCAGAACCAGCGTCGGGCACAGGGTCTGAATAAACGGCGCTTCGGTACAGTAGTTCACCACGTCGGTTTTCTCCCCGAGCAGTTTTTCCACCACCTGAACCAGCTGGTGGTCAGGCGGGCATTCGTAGCCTGGAATCGGCGGATGCAGTTCGGAGACCGTCAGACGTCCCGGCCAGCGCTCGCTGACCGGGGCCAGCGCTTCGTTCAGTAAGCCATCCAGATCGCTCAGCGTCATACCCGGCAGAGGACGGATATCCATATGCAGTTCGCAGCAGGCGCAGATACGGTTGGACGCATCACCGCCGTGCAGGCTGCCGAGGTTCAGCGTCGGATACGGCACGGTGAACGCCTCGTAGTGATAGCGCTCTTTCAGATCGTCGCGCAGGGTCATGATGCGGCCAATCGCGTCATGCATCAGCTCAATGGCGTTCACGCCGCGCGCCGGATCGCTGGAGTGACCAGACTGGCCCAGCACGCGCACTGCGGTAGAAATATGGCCTTTGTGCGCCCGAATCGGTTGCAGAGAGGTAGGTTCACCGATGATCGCGCAGTCCGGGCGAATCGATGTGTTTTCAGAGAAATACCGTGCGCCCGCCATGCTGGTCTCTTCATCGGCGGTCGCCAGAATGTAGAGCGGCTTTTTCAGCGTTGTCACGTCCACGTCACGCAGCGCGTCGAGGATAAAAGCAAAGAAGCCTTTCATGTCCGCCGTGCCGAGACCGTAGAGCTTGTTGTCGTGCTCTGTCAGGGTGAACGGATCGCGGGTCCAGCGGCCATCGTCAAACGGCACGGTGTCAGTGTGACCAGCCAGCAGCAGGCCGCCAGCGCCATGTCCGGTGCTGGCGAGCAGGTTAAATTTGTGACGTGTTCCGGGGACGGGCTGAACCTCAACGTTAAACCCAAGATCGCTAAACCAACCCGCCAGCAGATTGATTAAAGACTCATTGCTTTGATCCAGCGCTTCTTCCGTTGCGCTGATGGACGGTGTGGCAATCAGGGCGCGGTAAATCTCGATAAATGGCGGTAAGTTCATTTTCATTGTTGACACACCTTAGGTCGTGATAGTATCAATATTCATGCAATAAATGTGAATAAAAATACATTAACGTTGAGCATAAAGGAACCCGATGTTGAATACGCTGATTGTAGGCGCTAGCGGTTATGCGGGCGCAGAGCTTGTAAGCTACGTGAATCGCCACCCACATATGACCATAACCGCTTTGACCGTGTCAGCGCAAAGCAATGATGCCGGAAAGTTAATTTCCGATTTGCATCCACAACTTAAGGGCGTGGTTGATTTGCCTTTGCAGGCCATGTCTGACATCAGCGAGTTTACCGACGGCGTTGACGTGGTGTTTTTAGCCACCGCACACGAGGTCAGTCACGACCTGGCGCCGCAGTTTCTGGCAGCCGGTTGCGTGGTCTTCGATCTCTCCGGCGCGTTTCGCGTTAACGACAGCGCGTTCTACGAAAAATATTACGGCTTCACCCATCAGCACCCGGATCTGCTCGAAAAAGCGGTGTACGGCCTGGCGGAGTGGAGCGCAGATAAACTGAAAGAAGCGAATCTGATTGCCGTGCCTGGCTGTTACCCGACGGCGGCGCAGCTCTCCCTTAAGCCACTGATCGACGCGGGTCTGCTGGATCTTGACCAGTGGCCGGTGATCAACGCCACCAGCGGCGTGAGCGGCGCCGGGCGCAAGGCCGCGATCTCCAACAGCTTCTGCGAAGTGAGCCTTCAGCCGTATGGCGTGTTTAATCACCGTCATCACCCTGAAATCACCACCCATCTGGGCGCGGAGGTGATCTTCACCCCGCACCTCGGTAGCTTCCCGCGCGGGATCCTCGAAACCATTACCTGCCGCCTGAAGCCGGGTGTGACCAAAGAACAGGTGAGCGAAGTCTTCACGCAGGCGTATGCGGATAAACCACTGGTGCGTCTGTATGACAAAGGCGTACCAGCGCTAAAAAACGTGGTCGGCCTGCCATTCTGCGACATCGGCTTTGCCGTGCAGGGCGAGCACCTGATTGTGGTCGCCGCAGAAGATAACTTACTCAAAGGCGCTGCCGCACAGGCAATGCAGTGTGCAAATATTCGTTTCGGCTTCCCTGAAACGCAGGCTCTTATTTAAGGTGTGATGATGAACCCATTAATTATCAAACTCGGTGGTGTACTGCTGGACAGCGAAGAAGCGCTGGAGCGCCTGTTTACCGCGCTGGTGAACTATCGTGAATCACATCAACGTCCGCTGGTGATTGTCCACGGCGGCGGCTGTGTGGTGGACGAGCTGATGAAAGGGCTCAACCTGCCGGTGATTAAGAAAAATGGCCTGCGCGTCACGCCTGCCGACCAGATTGACATTATTACTGGTGCGCTGGCGGGGACGGCGAACAAAACGCTGCTGGCGTGGGCGAAGAAGCACCACATCGCGTCCGTTGGTCTCTGTCTGGGCGATGGCGATTGCGTGAAAGTGACCCAGCTCGACGAAGCGCTTGGCCATGTTGGACTGGCGCAGCCAGGTTCGCCTAAGCTGATTAACACCCTGCTGGAAGGTGGTTTCCTGCCGGTGGTGAGCTCAATCGGCGTGACCGAAGAGGGCGAGCTGATGAACGTCAATGCGGACCAGGCGGCGACGGCGCTGGCGGCCACGCTGGGCGCAGACCTGATCCTGCTCTCCGACGTGAGCGGTATTCTGGACGGCAAAGGCCAGCGCATTGCGGAAATGACCGCCGCAAAAGCCGAACAGCTGATCGATCAGGGCATTATCACCGACGGCATGATCGTTAAGGTGAACGCGGCGCTGGATGCCGCGCGCACGCTGGGTCGTCCGGTGGATATCGCCTCCTGGCGTCACGCGGAGCAACTCCCGGCGCTGTTTAACGGTACGCCGATTGGTACGCGTATTCTGGCTTAAGATTCTGTGCCGGATGGCGCTTCGCTTATCCGGCCTACGTGAATTTTGTAGGCCCGGTAAGCGCAGCGCCACCGGGCAAAAATATCATCATTAAGGAAATTCGTTATGGCACTTTGGGGTGGGCGTTTTACACAGGCAGCGGATCAGCGGTTCAAACAGTTCAACGACTCTTTGCGCTTCGACTACCGCCTGGCCGAACAGGATATTGTCGGCTCTGTGGCCTGGTCCAAAGCGCTGGTGACCGTGGGCGTGCTGACCGCAGAGGAACAGCAGCAGCTGGAAGAGGCGCTGAATAATCTGCTGGAAGAGGTGCGTCTGGATCCGCAGCAAATCCTCCAGAGCGATGCCGAAGATATTCACAGCTGGGTGGAAGGCAAACTTATCGACAAAGTCGGCCAGCTGGGTAAAAAGCTCCATACCGGGCGTAGCCGTAATGACCAGGTGGCGACCGACCTGAAGCTGTGGTGTAAAGAGACCGTCGGCGAACTGCTGGCGGCGAATCGTCAGCTGCAGAGCGCGCTGGTGGACACTGCGCAGAACAATCAGGATGCGGTGATGCCGGGTTATACCCACCTGCAACGCGCACAGCCGGTGACCTTTGCGCACTGGTGTCTGGCCTACGTTGAGATGCTGGCGCGTGATGAGAGCCGTTTACAGGATACCTTAACGCGTCTGGACGTCAGCCCGCTGGGCAGCGGCGCGCTGGCCGGTACGGCTTATGAAATCGACCGTGAGCAGCTGGCAGGCTGGCTGGGCTTTGCTTCCGCCACCCGCAACAGCCTGGACAGCGTCTCTGACCGTGACCATGTGCTGGAGCTGCTGTCGAATGCCTCTATCGGGATGGTGCACCTGTCGCGCTTTGCCGAAGACCTGATCTTCTTTAACTCTGGCGAAGCCGGGTTTGTGGAGCTGTCCGACCGTGTGACGTCCGGCTCCTCCCTGATGCCGCAAAAGAAAAACCCGGATGCGCTGGAGCTGATCCGCGGTAAGTGTGGCCGCGTGCAGGGCGCGCTGACCGGCATGATGATGACCCTGAAAGGGCTGCCGCTGGCATACAACAAAGATATGCAGGAAGACAAAGAGGGGCTGTTCGACGCGCTCGACACCTGGCTGGACTGTCTGCATATGGGCGCGCTGGTGCTGGACGGCATTCAGGTGAAACGTCCGCGCTGTCAGGAAGCGGCGCAGCAGGGCTATGCTAACTCTACCGAGCTGGCGGACTACCTGGTGGCGAAAGGCGTACCGTTCCGCGAGGCGCACCATATTGTGGGTGAAGCGGTAGTGGAAGCGATTCGTCAGGGTAAAGCCCTTGAAGAGCTGGCGCTTGCCGACCTGCAGAAATTCAGTGCGGTTATTGGGGAGGATGTCTACCCGATTCTGGCCCTGCAATCCTGCCTGGATAAGCGTGCGGCGAAAGGTGGAGTCTCGCCGAAGCAGGTAGCGCAGGCGATTGCGGACGCGAAAAACCGGTTGGTTTGATTTGTGCGGGCTGGTGCCCTCACCCCGGCCCTCTTCCACAGGGAGAGGGAGAAAAACGGAGCCTGGCTTAGTGCTGGGCTTTTTTATACGCAAAAAAAAGCGGACCACGGGGTCCGCAAAAGTTCACGTTGGCTTTAGTTTTTCGAGTTTTGAGAGAAACTCGCTGACGGTGCGGGGTCGTTTTGGGTCAAACACGTGCCGCCTCGTCTATGTGATGTATTATTCAACAGAATGCTTGATAGGGATAATCGTTCGTTGCTATGCTATCTATCGCCATGAACTATCGTGGCGACGGAGGATGAATAATGAATATTCGTGATCTTGAATACCTGGTAGCGTTAGCTGAGCATCGCCATTTTCGCCGCGCGGCAGACTCCTGCCATGTCAGCCAGCCAACGCTGAGCGGTCAGATCCGCAAGCTGGAAGATGAGCTGGGCGTGATGCTGCTGGAGCGCACCAGTCGTAAGGTACTGTTCACGCAGGCAGGTCTGCTGCTGGTGGATCAGGCGCGCACCGTACTGCGCGAGGTCAAAGTGCTCAAGGAAATGGCAAGCCAGCAGGGGGAGGCGATGTCCGGCCCGCTGCATATTGGCCTGATCCCAACCGTTGGCCCGTATCTGTTGCCGCAAATCATTCCGCTGCTGCACCAGACGTTCCCGAAACTCGAAATGTACCTGCATGAAGCGCAAACCCATCAGCTGCTGGCGCAGTTAGACAGCGGCAAGCTCGACTGCGCGATCCTGGCGCTGGTCAAAGAGAGTGAAGCCTTTATTGAAGTACCGCTGTTCGATGAGCCGATGATGCTGGCGATCTATGAAGATCACCCGTGGGCGAACCGCGATCGCGTGCCGATGGCCGATCTGGCCGGAGAAAAGCTGCTGATGCTGGAAGACGGCCACTGTCTGCGCGATCAGGCGATGGGCTTCTGCTTCGAAGCGGGTGCAGATGAAGATACCCATTTCCGCGCAACCAGCCTGGAAACGCTGCGTAACATGGTCGCGGCGGGAAGTGGCATTACGCTGCTGCCTGCGCTGGCCGTGCCGCGCGAGCGTAAGCGTGATGGCGTGGTCTATCTGCCGTGTATTAAGCCAGAGCCGCGTCGCACGATCGGCCTGGTTTATCGTCCGGGTTCACCGCTGCGCAGCCGCTATGAGCAGCTGGCAGAGGCCATCCGTGGTGCAATGGATGGCCATTTCGACAACACGTTAAAACAGGCGGTTTAAGCCGTTCAGCGCAGCTACCCGATAGGCTTCCGCCATGGTCGGGTAGTTAAAGGTGGTGTTAACGAAGTACTCGATGGTGTTGCCACCACCTTTTTGCTCCATGATCGCCTGGCCGATATGAATGATTTCCGCGGCACGTTCACCAAAGCAGTGAATACCGAGGATCTCTTTCGTCTCGCGATGGAACAGGATCTTCAGCGTACCCACGCTCATCCCCACAATTTGTGCGCGCGCCAGGTGTTTAAACTGGGCACGACCCACCTCGTAAGGCACCTTCATGGCCGTCAACTGCTGCTCGGTTTTGCCGACAGAACTGATTTCCGGGATGGTGTAGATGCCCGTCGGGATGTCCTCGATCAGATGCGCCGTCGCTTCACCTTTCACCAGCGCCTGTGCGGCGATGCGGCCCTGATCGTAAGCAGCGGAGGCCAGACTTGGGTAACCAATTACATCGCCCACCGCGTAAACGTGCGGCAGCGCAGTCTGGTACATGCTGTTGACCTTGAGCTGACCGCGGCTGTCGGTTTCAAGCCCGATATTCTCCAGCTGCAATGAATCCGTGTTGCCGGTACGGCCGTTGGCATACAGCAGGCAGTCCGCCTTCAGCTTCTTACCAGATTTCAGGTGCATGATCACACCGTCGTCGCAGCCTTCGATTTTCTCGTACTCTTCGTTGTGGCGAATCACCACGCCACTGTTCCAGAAGTGGTAGGAGAGGGAATCTGACATCTCCTGATCGAGGAACGCCAGCAGCCGGTCGCGGGTGTTGATCAAATCAACTTTGACCTCCATTCCCCGGAAAATCGACGCATATTCACAGCCAATCACGCCCGCGCCATAGATGATCACATGGCGTGGCTCGTGGTGCAGGCTGAGGATGGAGTCGCTGTCGTAAATGCGTGGATGAGAGAAGTCCACGTCTGCCGGATGATATGGGCGCGATCCGCAGGCAATCACAAATTTTTCAGCGGTGAGCGTCTCAACCGAACCGTCGTGGCACTCCAGCGCCAGGGTGTGTTCATCCACAAAATGCGCGTTACCCTGCAGAATTTCACAGTGGTTGCGCTCATAGAAACCCTGACGCATGCGCGTCTGCTGGTTAATGACCGTGTCTGCGTGATTCAGGATATCGGCAAAGGAAGAACGAAGAAGTCGGGAGTGGTCGCTGTAAAGAGGGTTCTGGTTAAATTCGATAATGCGGCTAACGGCGTGGCGGAGGGCTTTCGAAGGGATGGTGCCCCAGTGGGTGCAACCGCCGCCGACATTATGGTAGCGCTCAATAACCGCTACTCTGGCTCCCTGTTTTACCAGACCCATAGCAGCACCTTCGCCGCCGGGGCCGGAACCAATAACTATTGCGTCGTAATCGTAGGAATGTGGCATGGCAAGGCTTACCTGTTCTTATACATAAAAGCAACAGAATCATAACATCATTGCCTGGGTAACCCAATTATCGTTGTGCTTTTTTCGGGCAGTGGAGCACAAACCGCGCGTAAACAATCATTCACAAAGCCAGGTAAACAGATTAATTTTATTCTCTGGTATAGTGCCAACGGGCCTTTGGAAGGATTCAACTATCGTGATGGGCGTAAGAGCACAACAAAAAGAGAAAACCCGGCGTTCGCTGGTGGAAGCCGCATTCAGTCAACTGAGTGCTGAGCGGAGTTTTGCCAGTTTAAGCCTGCGCGAAGTGGCGCGCGAGGCCGGGATTGCGCCAACGTCCTTCTATCGTCATTTCCGTGATGTGGATGAACTGGGCCTGACCATGGTCGACGAGAGCGGTTTGATGCTGCGCCAGCTTATGCGTCAGGCGCGTCAGCGTATTGCCAAAGGCGGCAGCGTGATCCGCACCTCCGTGTCGACATTTATGGAATTTATCGGCAATAACCCTAACGCGTTTCGCCTTTTGCTGCGCGAGCGCTCTGGCACGTCGGCGGCGTTTCGTGCCGCCGTCGCGCGTGAAATTCAGCATTTCATCGCGGAACTTGCCGACTATCTTGAACTCGAAAACCATATGCCGCGTGCGTTTACTGAAGCACAGGCCGAGGCGATGGTGACCATTGTTTTCAGTGCGGGTGCCGAAGCGCTGGATGTCAGCATTGAACAACGTAAGCAACTCGAAGAGCGACTGGTATTGCAGCTGCGGATGATTTCTAAAGGTGCGTACTACTGGTATCGCCGTGAACAAGAGAAGTTGGCACATCAAAACGATGAGTGAAGGTGAGTAATGAAACAGTCAGGTCAGGATAAAGGAACGCTGTTGCTGGCATTGATCGCTGGCTTATCCATCAATGGTACGTTTGCGGCGGTTTTCAGCTCAATTGTACCGTTCTCGATTTTCCCGATTATCGCGCTGGTGCTGACGGTGTATTGCCTGCATCAACGTTATCTGAACCGCACCATGCCGGTTGGGTTACCGGGGCTGGCCGCAGCCTGTTTTATTCTGGGTGTACTGTTGTACAGCACCGTGGTGCGTGCAGAGTATCCGGATATCGGTTCTAACTTCCTGCCTGCGGTGCTGTCTGTGGCGCTGGTGTTCTGGATTGGCTCGCGCATGCGTAGCCGCAAGAGCCAGTTACCAGAGTAAAGGGTTTTGTCATTGTAGGCCGGATAAGCGAAGCGCCATCCGGCTTTTTTGGCAGGTGGCGCTTCGCTTACCTGCCCTACAAGGCCCACATTACTTCGCCGTGAGCAGTACGCCGCACTCCATATGGTGCGTATATGGGAACTGATCGAACAGCGCCAGACGTTCAACCTTGTGCGTCTGGCTTAATGTTTCCAGATTCTTGCACAGCGTCTCCGGGTTACAGGAGATGTACAAAATACGCGGGTACGCCTGCACCATCTTCTCGGTTTCGCTGTCCAGGCCACTGCGCGGCGGATCGACAAAAATTGTCTCACACTGGTAGCTCTTCAAATCAATCCCTTGCAGGCGGTTAAACTCACGTACGCCGTTCATCGCCTGGGTAAACTCTTCTGCCGCCATACGAATGATCTGCACATTATCAATATGGTTAGCGGCGATGTTGTACTGCGCGGCGGCCACCGACGGTTTGGCGATTTCCGTCGCAAGCACGCGTTCGAAGTTACGCGCCAGCGCCAGCGAGAAGTTGCCGTTACCGCAGTAGAGCTCCAGCAGATCGCCCGTCGACCCTTCCGTCGCATTCAGCGCCCACTCCAGCATCTGCACGTTCATTGCCGCATTCGGCTGGGTGAAGCTGTTCTCCACCTGACGGTAAACCATCTCTTTTCCTGCCACCGGCAAACGCTCGTCGATGTAATCCTGGTCCAGCATGATTTTGGTTTTGGTCGCGCGGCCAATCAGGTGCACGTTGATGTTCTGCGCGCGCAGCGCATCGCGCAGGGCTTCTGCCTGCTCGCGCCACTCGTCGGTCAGCGCTTTGTGATAGAGCAGAGAGACAATGGCCTGATTGCTTTGGGTGGTCAGGTAGTCAATCTGGAACAGCTTGTTGCGCAGCACCGGATTAGTGCGCACACCGTCGATCATCAGCGTCATTAGCTGGTTGATAAGCTCACTCGCCGCCGGGAAACTGTCTACGCGAATCCGGGATTTCGTCTGCTGATCGAAAATGATGTGGTACAGGTCATCGCCATCGTGCCAGATGCGAAACTCAGCGCGCATACGGTAGTGGCTGACCGGAGAACGAAACACCTCGGGAACGGGCGCGTTGAAAGGCGTCATCATACTTTGCAGGCGGACAACTTTTTCTGCCAGCTGTGCGTCGTACTGTTCTGTCGGGAGGTGTTCGGGGGTCATGATGCGTCCTGAGTGATAAAGAATTACGCGGGGATTGTAGGGATTGTGCAGTGGATGTCCAGATTTAATGGCTAATAGCTATCTGGACATCTATACGTGTCTAATTGTAGCATTCTGTTTCCGGCCTCCTGAGAGTGAAAAGGGAATCCAGTGCAAATCTGGAGCTGACGCGCAGCGGTAAAGACTGGCGGGATGAGAGTTGTAGACACTGTGAAAACGGGAAGTCTTCATCCGTATAACGCCACCCAGCCCGAAGACCTGCCGGGATCACGTCGCATTTGGTTTCATCATCGCGTGCTATCGATGAGGCCTGCGGCATCCTTCTTATATTGTGGATGCTTTAACAATGATTAAAAAAGTATCGCTGTTGACGGCGTTTTCCGTCACGGCATTTTCGGGCTGGGCGCAGGAAAGCGCCGACTCGTTGGTGGTGACAGCAAACCGTTTCGAACAACCTGAAAAATCTGTTCTGGCTGCGACTTCTGTCGTGACGCGGGCCGATATCGACCGCTGGCAATCCACCACGGTTCTGGATGTCATGCGTCGCCTGCCTGGCGTAGATACGGCACAAAATGGCGGGATGGGGCAGCTCTCTTCTCTCTTTATACGCGGTACGAACTCCAGCCATGTCCTGATTCTCGTCGATGGGATCCGCCTTAACCAGGCGGGCGTCACGGGGTCGTCCGATCTCAGCCAGTTTCCGATCTCCCTGGTGCAGCGCATCGAATATCTTCGTGGACCGCGTTCGGCGGTGTACGGCTCGGATGCGATCGGTGGTGTAGTCAACATTATCACTACGCGTGCGAAGGATGGCACAACGCTGAATGCTGGCGTTGGGACACACGGCTTCCAGAATTATGGTGGCAGCACCCAGCAAACATTGGGTGAAAGTACGCGCGTTACGCTGGCGGGGGATTACACCTACACAAAAGGCTTTGACGTCGTTGCTGACGGTAATAACGGCGGCCTTGCCCAGACCGATCGCGACGGCTTTATGAATAAAACGCTCTACGGCGCACTGGAGCATGCTTTCTCTGAGCAATGGAGTGGTTTCGTTCGCGGCTATGGTTACAGCAACCGTACCGCCTATGACGGCTATTACAGTTCATTTACCCCTGATGTGCTGGTTGATACCCGCCAACTCTATAGCCAGACCTGGGATGCCGGATTGCGGTTTAACCGGGATGTTTTCCATTCACAGTTGCTCTCCAGCTACAGTCACAGCAAAGACTACAATTACGATCCGCACCTTGGACGCTATGACTCCACAGCAACCCTGGATGAAATCAAACAGTACAATGTTCAGTGGACCAACTCAGTTGACGTGGGACATGGCAACATCGGCGCGGGCGTTGACTGGCAGAAACAGAGCACCGAGCCGGGTACCAACTACGTAACCAACGCCTATGACCTGCGTAACACTGGCGTCTACCTGACTGGGTTGCAGCAGTTTGGAGATTTCACTCTGGAGGCGGCAGCCCGCAGCGATGACAACTCTCAGTTTGGTCGCCATGGTACCTGGCAAAGTAGCGCAGCCTGGGAGTTCGTTGACGGTTACCGCTTCATAGCCTCTTATGGCACGGCCTATAAAGCGCCGAATCTGGGTCAGCTCTATGGCTTCTACGGCAATACCCATCTTGATCCTGAAGAGAGCAAGCAGTGGGAAGGGGCGTTTGAAGGCCTGACGGCAGGCGTAAGCTGGCGCGTATCCGGCTATCGTAATGACGTTGATAATCTCATCGACTTCAACAATAACCTGCAGCAATATTACAACGTCGGCAAAGCACGCATTAAAGGTGTAGAAGCGACAGCGTCGTTTGATACGGGTCCGTTGACGCATACTGTGGGCTACGACTATGTGGATGCCCGCAATGCGGCAACCAATCAACTTCTGGACCGTCGTGCTAAACAGCAGGTGAAATATCAGCTTGATACGCAGATCTATGATGTTGACTGGAGCCTGACGTATCACTATCTCGGCACGCGCTACGACACCGACTTTGGAACCTATCCGTCAGAGAAAGTTAAAATGGGCGGCGTCAGCCTGTGGGACGTCGCGGTTTCATATCCTGTCACCTCACATCTCACAGTTCGTGGTAAAATAGCCAACCTGTTCGATAAAGATTACGAGACAGTTTATGGCTACCAAACTGCAGGACGGGAATACACCTTGTCTGGCAGCTACACCTTCTGATCCGCGTCCCACCGTGCTGGTGTTTGATTCCGGCGTCGGTGGGCTTTCGGTCTATGATGAGATTCGGCAGCTCCTGCCGGATCTCCATTACATCTACGCCTTCGATAACGTCGCGTTCCCGTATGGGGAAAAGAGTGAAGACTTTATCGTTGAGCGTGTGATTGAAATCGTCACCGCGGTACAAAAGCGCTATCCCCTGGCGCTGGCGGTTATTGCCTGTAATACGGCAAGCACGGTCTCTCTTCCTGCCCTGCGCGAAAAATTCCCGTTCCCGGTTGTGGGCGTTGTCCCGGCAATCAAACCTGCGGCGCGTCTGACGGCGAACGGTATCGTGGGGTTGCTGGCGACACGCGGTACGGTAAAACGTCCTTATACGCGAGAGCTTATTGAGCGCTTTGCCAATGAATGCCAGATCGCCATGCTCGGCTCCGCGGAGCTGGTGGAAATGGCGGAAGCGAAACTGCACGGCGAGACGGTATCGCTTGAAGAGCTGCGTCGCATTCTGCGTCCATGGCTGCGGATGCAGGAACCACCGGATACGGTTGTTCTCGGCTGCACCCATTTCCCGCTATTACAGGAAGAGCTGTTAAAGGTTTTGCCTGAAGGGACCCGGCTGGTGGATTCCGGTGCTGCGATTGCGCGTCGGACGGCCTGGCTACTGGAGCACGAGGCGCCGGATGCGAAATCAGCGGATGCGAACATCGCTTTCTGTATGGCGATAACAAAAGAAACCGAACAACTTTTGCCCGTTTTACGTCGTTATGGCTTCGAAACGCTCGAAAAACTGGCGCTGTAGCACGGTTTTGAGCAAAAAAGAGACGGTTGAACGTTTTTTTTCAAAGAGGGGTTGTCAACGTCTGAGAACTCCCTATAATGCGCCTCCACTGACACGGAACAACGGCTTACAAGCCGCCGGGACAGCGGGGTTCAGAGATGAACGCCAACAGAGAAAAGTGAAAATAATTGCTTGACTCTGAATGAGGAAAACGTAATATACGGGACCTCGCAACGATGAGCTGAAAGCCGCGTTGCAACTGCTCTTTAACAATTTATCAGACA
>NZ_JBMKJN010000016.1:0-122045 GCF_049236805.1 Enterobacter cloacae complex sp. XAL002 | reverse complement strand
GTGCGGGGTTTTTTGCTTTGTGCGCGGAAAAACATGCCGGATGGCGGCTTCCCCTTATCCGGCCTACAATTGTTAAAACGATTTTAACAATGGTGCCGCTTTGACTCGTCCTTTTGATTACCAACAAGATTTTGCAAATATAAATTTTCGCGAACATCCCGAACGGTATCAGGTTGGCCGGGGTGAGCAGGGCGTATTGATGGTCGAGCCTTATAAAAGCGAAATCCTTCCACACTGGCGTTTTAAAAATTCTGAAGTCGCAGCGCGTTCGTCACAAGAGATATACGCTCTCTTTGAAGAGTACCGCAGTAAAAACGATTTTGTAGGTATGGATATGGCGCGTAAATTCATACAAATGGGCTATACCCGCGCCCGGCGATACGCGAATCATAAGGGCGGTAAAAAGTATGATGCGGAACGACAAGTCAAACCCCTCGATCACGATCCAGTGAAAGCAGAAGCAGCCGCAGTCTTCAAAAAGTGGTGGGATAAAATTCGTGCAGACGAAGATTACTTGCAGCGAAAAAAGGCCCACCAGCAGTCCTGGGGATAATTACTGCGTCCGCTAATAATTAGATAGCTGATCGAGTTCACAAAACGCAATGAAACATATTGGAAACATTTTATTTACCTAACGATTCGTTCTAAATCCGGTTTTACTGTTTGTGGGCAAAGGCCCGCAATGTGAGACAGGGGATATTAAAATGACAGAAACCGTAGCCAGTGCAGATACGGATAACACCAATTTGGCAGGTAAGGATACTCGCCGTCGGGTTTGGGCAATCGTTGGGGCCTCATCAGGAAACCTTGTAGAGTGGTTTGACTTTTACGTCTATTCATTTTGTTCACTCTACTTTGCGCATATCTTTTTCCCGTCAGGGAACACCACAACTCAGCTTTTGCAAACCGCAGGCGTTTTTGCCGCCGGGTTCCTGATGCGCCCTATCGGTGGTTGGCTATTCGGCAGGATCGCGGACAGGAAAGGGCGCAAGACATCCATGCTCATCTCTGTATGCATGATGTGCGTCGGCTCGCTGGTGATTGCCTGCCTGCCCGGTTATGAGACTATCGGAACATGGGCACCGGCGTTGTTGTTGCTGGCACGTCTGTTCCAGGGGCTATCGGTCGGTGGCGAATATGGCACCAGTGCGACATACATGAGCGAAGTGGCGGTTGAAGGGCGCAAAGGTTTCTATGCATCATTCCAGTATGTAACCCTCATTGGCGGACAGCTACTGGCGTTACTGGTTGTGGTGATCCTTCAACAAATCCTTAGCGATGAAGATTTACGCGCCTGGGGCTGGCGCATTCCGTTTGCCCTGGGGGCAGCCCTGGCGGTTGTGGCGCTGTGGCTACGCCGTCAGCTTGATGAAACCTCCCGACAGGAGGTCAGGGCGCTGAAAGAAGCTGGTTCGATGAAAGGGCTGTGGCGTAACCGCAAAGCATTTTTGATGGTATTAGGCTTTACCGCCGCAGGCTCGCTAAGCTTCTATACCTTCACCACCTATATGCAAAAATATCTGGTCAACACTACGGGCATGCATGCAAACGTTGCGAGTGTCGTCATGACGGTGGCGTTACTGGTCTTTATGCTCATCCAGCCGATTGTCGGCGCGCTGTCGGACAAAATTGGTCGCCGTACCTCCATGCTGATCTTTGGCGGCATGCTCACCCTGGGTACCGTTCCGCTTTTGACGGCGCTACAGCATACAACCTCTCCGTATGCCGCTTTCGCTTTAATCATGGTGGCGCTCATTATTATCAGTTTTTACACGGCAATCAGTGGCATTTTGAAAGCGGAAATGTTTCCCGCACAGGTGAGGGCGCTGGGCGTAGGCCTCTCTTATGCGGTTGCAAACGCCCTGTTCGGCGGTTCGGCAGAGTATGTCGCGTTATCCCTTAAGTCATGGGGCAGTGAAACGACCTTTTTCTGGTATGTCACCGTTATGGGGGCGCTGGCGTTTATTGTCTCGCTGATGCTGCATCGCAAAGGAAAAGGTATCCGTCTTTAATAATGCGCCATCTGCCAGACGGCGTAGCCGGTTGTTGCCCCGGCTACGTCCCAGGCAAAATCTTTCCAGCTCCAGCCGCTTCCCGAGGGGCGGCTATCCCAAAGTTCTTTTGATGCCCCCAGGCTGATGGAGAACATCAGGCCTATTGTGGCACTTCGATCCCGGCTATAACCCTGGTGCAGCGCATACTCATTACCCGCAGCGGACATCATTGCAGACGCCAGAAAGTGCTGAGCTTTATCCTGACCCGACCAGTTATCATTAGCCATATGGCTGCAACCTGTCAGCAAAAGAGGGATTATCAGGCAAGGCGTACGCATTAACAGGCTCCATAAAAAAAGCCCCGTCGATGACAGGGCTCGTGTATTACAGAATGCGGCTGATGAGGCGATCGATACGGATCCGACGTAGACGGCGAATCAGCTTGCGAACTTTCACCGGGTAATCAGCGATGCTTTGCAGATCGCGATAATGACGAACCACTGTGGTATGCGTGCGTATAAGCTCCAGCTCACGATCGCGTTTCGCGGCTAACGCATGCTGAGGATCGTGAATAAGAATGGCGTTTTCCAAATCCAGACGCCAGGCGCGTGGGTTCAGGTTATTACCGGTCAGCAGCATCCACTCGTCATCAACCCACATTCCTTTGAGATGATAACTGTTATCTTCATCTTTCCAGAGGCGCACGACGAGCTGGTCCGTGTTCACATAGTACTGTAAACGGCTCAGAAAGCGGCGCAGGTTAATCTCATAGAGATAAGGCAGTGCGCCGATGATCTTGAAAGGCTGATCTTCCGGAATGAAAAAGTCGTTTGCCGTTTTATCCCCGACAATGATTTCCACCTTTTTACCATCACGCAGCAGCTGAATGATATTACGCACCAGAACGGCGGGAAGGTTGAAGTACGGGGTGCAGATGGTGAGCTTATGCTCCGCGCACGGCATCAAATGGAAGATAGTCTTGTTCAGGAGGCTGGATTTACCCAGGCCTACCAGAGGCGTAACGGACAGTTCTTCATTATTGGCATCACCCTGGAAACGATAAACCGCATCGCGCAGCTCCTGGCGGAAGGAGCGAACGTCGTTTTTGATTTCCGGGCTTTTCGGGCGATGAGGATCGTCAAGACGGTGCACACCCCGGCCATGAACCAGGTTTTTATCAACCCAGTTGAACATGATGTCGGTCATCTGCGGATTACGGATAAGATGGTAGCGATCGTAACGGTATTTATCGAGCTGATGGAGATACACATCATTCAGACTGGCGCCGCTATAAAGGACGCTGTCATCAATGATAAATCCTTTAAAATGAAGAACACCAAGCGCTTCACGGGTATTCACCGGTACGCCATATACCGGGATATCAATACCCGGATTTTCCTGGGCCATGCGGCAATACCAGTCAGCATTGGTATTCGAGGCAGCCGCACCAATACGGCCACGCTGAGCACGGTGCCAGTCAACCAGCACGCGAACATCCAGTTCCGGACGCTGACGTTTCGCTTCATAGAGCGCGTTCAGGATCGCACGCCCACCTTCATCTTGTTCAAGATAGAGCGCCACAATGCAAATACGTCGCGTAGCGCTGGCAATCTTTTCAAGAAGCGTCTCCCGGAAATGAGCGGGAGCATAAAAGAACTCTACATCATCAACTGACTGAGAAATCTTCGGTAGTTGAGCAAGGTGTTGTTGATGTTTATTACGCTTAAATTTTGACAACATCACAGTGCGTTTCTTCTCTGTTCATTGAAGGGTTGTCTGTACCAGGCAAACAACATAAGCGGACAATGATACCCCAGTGCCGGGAAAAGTGGGTAACATTTCCAGCAGCTTACTCTTGTTTATCCGTCGAAGTCAGGCTGAGGGACAAAGAGACAATGCCTTCATCCAGCTGGATATCAACGTCAAAACCGAGCTTCCGCGCCAGGGTCACCATACCCCGATTATTTGGCATAGTAATGCCATTGAGCCGTGACAATCCGTGATCGCGCGTATAACCAATGAGTTTTTCGAGCAGCCGTCTGCCCAAACCCAAACCTTTAAGATCGGAACGCACCAGTACGGCAAACTCCGCATCCACGTTATCCGGGTCGGAAATGGCACGCGTCACGCCGAGGATCTCTTCTCCCTCTGCGGAACGGCGGACCGCCACAATCGCCATTTCTCGATCGTAGTCGATCTGGGTCATATTGGCTAAATCGTCGTGGGTAAATTCATTAATTTCGCTGAAATAGCGATAGTACAAATCTTCTTTCGTCACCTGCGAGATGAACGCTCGCAGCAGCGGCTCGTCTTCCGGCAGGATAGGGCGAAACAGTGCCCGCTCTCCATTTTTCATCTCCACCCACTCTTCCAGATGGAGAGGATAAGGACGAATGGCGAGACGGCTTTCCCGGTCACCGACAAATGGCGCAATTTCCAGCGTCACGTCGAGGGCAGTGAATTCATTTCCGGAAGCGAGGAGCGGGTGGATGTCCAGGCGCTGGATCTCCGCACAGTCAACAATGAGGTTGGAGACCTTCACCAGAAACTGGCTTAACCCGGCGATATCAAGCGGCCTCAGAGCGCTTCTGCCGCGGATTTTTTTACTTTTGATGGCCTGAATAACCAAATAACGCGCCAGGTTCATGTTTAGAGGTGGAAGCGCGACAGCCGCTTGTTCTTCTGGCCGCCATTCAACGCCGCCTTCACCCAACATAATAAGTGGACCAAAAACCGGATCGTGTTCGACGACCACGCGCAGCTCCTGCGCACCTGCTCGGTTAGCCATGCTCTGCACCAGCAGGCCGTGGATCCGGGCCTGTGGCCACGTCATTTTAACGCGATCGATAATGGCATCCGCGGCCTGTTGTACTTCTGTCGCGGTGCGCAGATACAGCATGACGCCCTGAACATCCGATTTGTGCGGAATATCGGGGGAGCGCAGCTTCAGCGCGACCGGATAGCCAATCTGCTCAGCGATATGTACCGCCTCAGCGCTGTCACCGGCAATCCAGGTCGGCAGTGTTTGCATCCCATAGCTGCCAAGAATGGGTTGCACTTCATGCGTATCAAGCGAAGTGGCGCCCTCTTCGATGGCCTGTTGCAATAAACTGTGTACGTCCACCGAATTTGCTGTGAGGTTGCCCGGTAGGGCAGGCGTTTCACGCAGCTGCTTCTGGTTGCGGCGGTACTCAACCATATGCATAAACGCGGTTATGGTGCCCTCTGGCGTACGGTAGGTTGGCAACCCGGCTTCACTAAACAGACGTCGCGCTTCCTGCGAGGAGAACTCGCCGCACCAGTTGGTCAGCAGGGTGACGTATTTGCCGCGCGGATGGTTTCGGACAGCCTCAATCAGCGTTCGTGCACTTTCGCTGCCTGGCGCAACCGCGCTGGGCGAATGGATAATCATCAGCGCATCAAAGTCCTGGCTATCCAGCAAAATCGTGATCGCCTTAATGTAACGATCGCTGCTGGCATCATCGCGCAAATCGAGGGGATTATCGGGAACAACGCTTCCCGGTAACGCGTCCCGCAGGCGCTGGAGCGTCTCTTCACCCAGCGTGGCCAGCTTGCCGTTGCGTAGCCAGAGCTCGTCCAGCGCCAGGGCGGCGGGAGCGGCTCCGTTGCTGACAATCATCAGCTTTTCACCGCGCAGGGGACGCATGTGGCTCAACGTTTCGACGGCGGAAAAAAGCTCGTGCGTATCCTGTACCCGCAGTAAACCGGCGCGCTGGATCGCTGCATCCCATGCGGGATCCATCCCGGAATGGGATTGCAGCAGGCGCTGAGCCGCGGGGCTGCGCCCGCTTTTGATGACCAGAATCGGTTTATTACGCGATGCGCTACGCGATGCCGACACAAAACGACGGGCGTCACTCAGGTGTTCAAGGTAGAGCAGGATAGCGCTGGTTTTGCTGTCACGCGCCAGGAAATCCAGCAGCTCATCAACGTCAATGTCCAGGCTGTCGCCGAGGGCGATGAAATAGGAAAAGCCCATCTCACGCTGCTGCGCCCAGTCGAGGATGGTATTGGATACCGCTGCCGACTGTGAAATAAAGGCCAGTTTGCCTTTACGGATCGGAACCGGGGAAAAACTGGCATTCAGCCCTTGCCAGGGCGCAAGCAGACCGAGGCTATTTGGACCAAGAATGCGCATCTGGTAGCGGCTGGCGCAGGCCAGCAGTTCGGGCTGCTGTTCAGGAGGCGAGGAAAGAATAATGCAGGTTTTACAGCCTTTCTGACCGAGCGACTCAAGCAATTCGAGGTTTCGTTTCGCATGCGTACAGAGCACGGCGAGGTCGGGAACAAACGGTAAACTTTGCACGTCCGGCCACGCCAGCACCCCCTGTACCGCTTTATAAGCGGGCGTAACGGGCATGACCGGGCCGTTAAACCCGCCAGCCAGCAGGTTACGCATCATCAGATACCCTGCGCGGTCCGGTTTCATCGAGGCGCCAATAACGGCAATGGATTTCGGACGGAGTAGCGCTTCTAACCCTCTCTGGCTCATGCAGGCCTCCTGTGAATGCAAGCGACCTGATGATTTTAAACGCTTTCTGTCTCTGTTGCTGTGACGCTACCCTTATGAACGGTTTTTCCTGCCAGATAACGTTCGCGGAAGCAGGAGAAGTGGGAGCTTAATGCGCTGGCCGCCTGGGTATCGCCCGCCAGATCCAGTAGCGCAATGGCGACTTCAGCGGTGCAATATTGACCCTCGGCATGCGCTTCTCGTAAGCGATAGGCCGAAACGCGCGACAGATCGACGGAAATCACCGGCAGCGCATCAAGATAAGGGCTTTTGCGAAACATCTTTCTTGCTTCGGTCCAGGTGCCGTCGAGCATAATAAACAGCGGCGGCTTACCGGATGGTGGCGCCGTAAGCACCTGGCGTTGTTCGCCTGCATATGATGCCGGGAAAACGACCATGGGCTGATAGTCCGGGTTTGCCACCAGGTCAAGCAGAGCCTGAGGTGGCTCAGTGCGCGACCACTGAAACGCTGCGGTATTGGGCAGAATATCGGCGATCAAACGCCCCGTGTTGCTGGGCTTCATCGGTTCGGTATCGAACATGACCAGACAAAAACGGCTTTTAGCCTCGCTCGGTGCAAGCGTTTCGCACAGACACACTTTCAGCGGTAAAAGGCAGCGCTGGCAGCGGCGAATACGATTGCCTCGGGCCAGAAAAGGGCGGGTTGCGCGCGCAAGGCGCTCGGCGCGTAATTGAAGTACAGCGTTATCAGTCATGGGCGAAAAGGCAGGAAAAAACCCATTTTCGCAGAGGAGAGAACGGGGCACAAGATGTGCCCCGTGAATGTTACAGGGATTCGTTTAACCAGCTGTCGAAAGGCGCCTTCGGTACTGCACCATTGAGCATGTCGATCACTTCCCCATTTTTGAAAATCATAATGGTTGGAATGCTGCGAATGCGAAAACGGGCGCTGAGTTCACGTTCCGCTTCGGTATTCACTTTAACAAAACGCATTTTCCCGCTGCGCTCTTCAGCCACGTCTTCGAAGATGGGCGCAAAGTTACGGCAGGGGCCGCACCACGGTGCCCAGAAATCGACCACAACCGGCAGATCGTCCTTGAGGAGTTTGTCCAGCGTAGCACCCGTCGCGTTAATGACATCGCCATCAAATAATTCGTGGCCACAACGCCCGCATTTCGCACCGTCATCCATCCGATCGTCCGGAATGCGGTTTAAAGCCTGACAGTTGGCACATACGGTATTCATAACTAACCTCTGATAGAGCCGTGGAACAACGGCAGAACGCCGATAATGTTTCTGATATGTTACATATTATCAGTGAGCCTGTATAAATCGACAACGCGTTTTATTCAATGGGAACAATAGTCACAGGCTTTTGTACGAAATTATGGCTATGAGCTTGCACATCGGGTAATCTGCGCGCTTCGCGCAGCGCTGGTGGAGAAAAGCATGAACGACGAAATGAAAAACAAAAGCGGCAAGGTCAAAGTGATGTATGTCCGCAGTGATGATGACTCTGATAAACGCACCCAAAATCCGCGTACCGGAAAAGGTGGCGGGCGTCCGGCGTCTTCTCGTGCAGACGGTGGCCGTCGCCCCGCCCGCGATGACAGAAATAACCGCGGCGATGACCGCAAACGTGATGACCGTAAGCGTGACGATCGCAAACGCGATGATTTTGTCCGCGACGGTGGATCGCCATGGCGTACCGTTTCGCGCGCGCCCGGTGAAGAGGCGACCGAAAAAGCCGATCACGGCGGTATCAGCGGAAAAAGCTTTATCGATCCGGAAGTGCTGCGTCGTCAGCGTGCGGAAGAGACCCGTGTCTACGGTGAGAACGCCTGTCAGGCCCTGTTCCAGAGCCGCCCGGAGTGTATCGTTCGCGCATGGTTTATCCAGAGCGTGACCCCGCGCTTTAAAGAAGCGCTGCGCTGGATGGCGGCGAACCGTAAAGCCTACCACGTGGTTGACGATGCCGAGCTGACAAAAGCGTCCGGGACTGAACACCACGGCGGCGTCTGCTTCCTGATCAAAAAACGTAACGGCACCACCGTGCAGCAGTGGGTCAGCCAGGCGGATGCCGATGACTGTGTGCTGGCGCTGGAAGATGTGGGTAACCCGCATAACCTGGGCGCTATGATGCGTAGCTGCGCGCACTTTGGCGTGAAAGGCGTTCTGTTGCAGGATGCCGCGCTGCTGGAATCCGGTGCGGCAATCCGTACCGCGGAAGGCGGTGCTGAGCATGTTCAGCCGATCACCGGCGACAGCGTGCTGGAGGCCCTTGAGCAATTCCGTAACGCGGGCTACACCATTGTCACCACCTCAAGCCGTGCCGCTACGCCGCTGTTTAAAGCGACGTTGCCGCGCAAAATGGTGCTGGTGTTAGGTCAGGAGCGCGATGGTCTGTCTGATGCGGCACTCTCCAGCGCTGACATGAGCGTTTCTATCGACGGCACTGGCAACGTTGAAAGCCTGAACGTATCCGTTGCGACCGGCGTGCTGCTGGCCGAATGGTGGCGTCAGAACAAGGCATAAGCCTTATATGTGCCGGGCCTGACCCGGCACATTCAAACCCTACTCACTCTCTGCCGGTAACACAGGCATCCAGTCAATCGGCTTTTCGCCACGCTTTTCCAGCCACTCATTCGTCAGAACAAAATGGTTACTGCCAAAGAAACCGCGATGCGCAGACAGCGGCGACGGGTGCGGTGCTTTCAGTACGTGATGGCGCTGACGATCGATAATCGCCCCTTTCTTTTGGGCATGTGAACCCCAGAGTAAAAACACGACGCCTTCACGATGCTCATTGATTAGGCTGATAACCTTATCGGTAAAGGTTTCCCATCCCAGACTGGCGTGGGAGTGTGCCTGACCCGCCCGGACGGTTAATACGGTATTCAGCAACAGCACGCCCTGGCGCGCCCAGCTTTCCAGATAACCGTGATTAGGGCGGGTGAAACCCGGAATCGTTCCTTCCAGCTCTTTATACATATTCAGCAGAGAAGGGGGAATGGCCACGCCCGGACGCACGGAAAATGCCAGTCCGTGAGCCTGCCCGGGACCATGGTACGGATCCTGCCCCAGTATAACCACCTTCACGTCGCTCAGTTCGGTGTAGCGAAAGGCGTTAAATACATCTTTCTGCGGTGGATAAATTATCTGGCCGGCCTGCCGTTCAGCCGCAACGGTACTGAGGGTATTAATAAAATAGGGCTGCTGCTTCTCTTCTGCCAGCACGTCATGCCAGGTTAAAGGTGTTGTCATCTCGCTCTCCTGCGAATTTCATTCTCTGCCTAGCTTACCTGCTAATGCCTGGTGAGCAAAATTACCCGCGGAAAAGCGGCTAAGTGTCTCAATTTATGTTGAAAACCAGGCAGGGTAAGTTGAATTGGTAAATCATTAAAATTGATTTAAAACAAAAAATTCAGACCACACTCTTTATGTGGTTAGTGATTTTGTTGATTTAAATCAATAAATCACCCGGGTCTGAATGTTATATATACACACAACAAACAATGGTTTTACCAATTGGCCGCAAAAGGCCAGCATCAGTTAATGTAGCCTAAGGGAGGCAACACATGATTACAGGTATCCAGATTACTAAAGCTGCAAATGACGATCTGCTGAACTCTTTCTGGCTGCTGGACAGCGAGAAAAACGAAGCGCGCTGTGTAGTAGCGAAAGCAGGTTTTGCGGAAGACGAAATCGTTCCGGTGAGCAAACTGGGCGAAATTGAATACCGTGAAATTCCAATGCAAGTGCAACCAGAAGTGCGCGTGGAAGGTGGTCAGCACCTGAACGTTAACGTCCTGCGTCGTGAAACGCTGATGGATGCTGTTGAGAACCCAGAAAAATACCCGCAGCTGACCATCCGTGTGTCTGGCTATGCGGTGCGTTTCAACTCTCTGACTCCGGAACAGCAGCGCGACGTTATCGCCCGTACCTTTACTGAAAGCCTGTAAGGTTTCAGCTTCGGGGGTGGAATAAAAAAGCCGGGAATGTCCCGGCTTTTTTTTACTCTTCAGTTTTTGTCTCTGGCGCAGCAGAACTTGGCTTACGGCGCTTACCAATATTTTTGGTATCGCGGTGGCGCTGCTTCACGCGCGGCTTCTCTTTTTCTTTCTCTTTTCTCTCAGCACGTTTCGCGAGCGCTTTCTTGGACGGTTTACCCGTCATTTTTTCACTCGGTGCACGTGTCGTCGGACGAAGTTCGTCAATCACACGAGCTTTTAGCGGCTCATCAACGTAGCGGCCAATTTTTTGGAGCAGCAGATGGTCGTGCGCTTCTACCAGAGAAATAGCAATCCCTTTGCGGCCCGCACGGCCGGTACGACCAATACGGTGCAGGTAAGTATCACCGCTGCGCGGCATATCAAAGTTGATCACATGGCTCACGTCCGGGATGTCGATCCCGCGCGCGGCAACGTCGGTTGCAACCAGCACATTCACGCGACCATCGGTCAGGCGCTTAATCCCTTCGGTACGCTTAACTTGTGCCATTTCACCTTCGAGATAGCAGTTGTTGATGCCAGCGTTGCGCAGCATTTCTGCCAGCTCATGCACGCGCTCGCGTTTACGTACGAAGACGATGGTACGGGTTGCTTCTTCCTGCTTCAGCAGATGTTTCAGCAACTCAACCTTATGCTCAAGGTTATCTGCTCGGTAGTACCACTGGTGGATCTTCTTACGCTCACGCGTCGATGGCGTAGCGGACACTTCCACCGGATCTTCCAGCAGACGTTCGGCGAAATCTTTAATGGCATCCCCTTCAAGGGTTGCCGAGAACAGCATTGTCTGGTTACGCCAGCGCGTTTCACCCGCGATGTGTTCGATATCCTGGGCAAAGCCCATGTCCAGCATGCGGTCAGCTTCATCGAGAATCAGCGTTTCCACCGCCCGGCAGTCGAAGTTCTCTTCTTTGATGTATTGCAGCAGACGGCCTGTCGTCGCGACAACGATATCCTGGTTTTCGCTGAACACTTCGGCGTGGTTCATATACGCTACGCCGCCAGTGATGGTCGCGATATCCAGATGGGTGTTCGCCGCCAGCTCACGCGCGTGTTCGGCAACCTGCATCGCCAGTTCACGGGTCGGGGTCAGGATCAAAATGCGCGGCGGCCCTGATTTTTTACGCGGAAAATCGAGCAAATGCTGCAACACAGGCAGCAAGTAGGCTGCTGTCTTCCCCGTGCCGGTTGGCGCAGAACCGAGCACATCGCGGCCCTCAAGCGCAGGCGGAATGGCCGCGGCCTGAATGGCGGTCGGGCGTGTAAAGCCTTTACTCTCAAGAGCATTGAGCAGGCTTTCATCGAGTTCAAGTTCGGAAAAAGTCGTTACAGTCATGTTCTACCTCTGTGTGGGGCGCTGATTATAGACGTTACGGCTGTAATCTTCATCTGTTTGTATGGATATCGCTTTTCGACCACTTCGCTTTCCCCTATGCTACTCCAGTTTCACACAGAAGGTTGCCCTGACATGTCTCAACTCAAAGCGCAGTTGCGCCGCGATGGTTTTACGTTTAAACAATTTTTTGTGGCGCACGATCGTTGCGCAATGAAAGTCGGTACAGACGGTATTTTACTGGGTGCATGGGCCCCTGTCGCAGGTGTAAAACGCATTCTGGATATTGGTACGGGCAGCGGACTTCAGGCGCTGATGCTGGCGCAGCGTACCGAAGAACACGTCACTATCGACGCCGTTGAGCTTGATCCTCAGGCGGCCCAGCAGGCAAGCGAAAACGCTGCCGATTCTCCGTGGGCAGAACGGATCAGGGTGGAATGTGCCGATGTCCTGACCTGGGCACTGGAGCAGACTGCGCGTTACGATTTGATCGTCAGCAATCCGCCGTATTTCACGCCAGGTGTGGAGTGTGGAACGCCGGAACGCGAGCAGGCACGTTACACCGGCTCGCTCGATCACAAGGCGCTACTGACCAGCGCGGCGGAACTCATCTCGGAAGAGGGATTTTTCTGCGTGGTCTTGCCCGAAAGCACGGGTAACACCTTCATTGAGATCGCTCGGGATATCGGCTGGAGTTTGCGTCTTCGTACCGATATTTCGGATACGGAAGGTCGCTTACCGCACCGTGTGTTGCTGGCGCTCTCGCCGAAAGAGGGGGAGTGCTTTACCGACAGGATGGTTATTCGCGGGCCAGACCAGCGTTATTCCGAAGATTACACTGCCCTGACCCAGGCCTTTTATCTGTTTATGTGAACCTGCGGCGTCAACACCGACGGGCCGGACGTTTCCAGCGGGTCGGGATAGTCCAGCGTATAATGCAGGCCACGACTCTCTTTGCGCATCATCGCACAGCGTACAATCAGCTCGGCAACCTGCACAAGGTTGCGCAGCTCCAGCAGATTATTGGAAACGCGGAAGTTGGCGTAATATTCATCAATTTCCTGCTGTAACATCATGATGCGGCGTAACGCGCGTTCCAGACGCTTCGTTGTGCGTACAATCCCGACATAATCCCACATGAGAAGCCGCAGCTCGTGCCAGTTATGCTGGATAACCACCAGTTCGTCCGGGTTCTCTACCCGACTTTCATCCCATGCTGGCAGGTGCGTTGTTGGACGTGCATAGGGCATGCGTTTGGTTATATCTTCCGCAGCCGACCACCCATACACAAGACACTCCAGCAATGAGTTTGATGCCATGCGATTCGCACCATGCAGGCCGGTGTAACTGACCTCGCCGATCGCATACAAACCATCCACGTCGGTACGACCATGATCGTCAACCATCACCCCGCCACAGGTATAGTGGGCGGCAGGCACAATCGGCACCGGATCGCGGGTTAAATCGATACCCAGACTCCGCAGCTTTTCATAAATCATCGGGAAGTGCTGGCGAATAAAGTCTGCCGGTTTATGGCTAATGTCCAGATACATACAGTCCACGCCAAGCCGCTTCATCTCGTGGTCAATGGCGCGGGCCACGATATCCCGCGGGGCAAGTTCACCTCGGGGGTCGAAGTCCGGCATAAACCTGGAACCGTCCGGTCGCTTGAGATACGCGCCTTCGCCGCGCAACGCTTCAGTTAACAGGAAGTTACGTGCCTGCGGGTGGAACAGGGCGGTAGGATGGAACTGATTAAACTCCATATTCGCTACGCGGCAGCCTGCGCGCCAGGCCATGGCGATACCGTCTCCGGAGGCGATATCCGGGTTAGTCGTGTACTGGTAAACCTTGGAGGCGCCGCCGGTCGCCAGCACAACGGCTTTAGCCTGGCAGGTTTCCACCTTCTCTTTATTCCGATTCCACACCCATGCGCCGACAACACGGCGCGTGCCGGGCAGGCCAATTTTATCGGAAATAATCAGGTCGACGGCGTTACTGCGCTCCAGCACCCGAATATTGGGATGGCTGAGGGCTTTGCTGACCAATGTGGTTTCAACCGCTTTTCCTGTTGCATCAGCAGCGTGCAGAATACGGCGATGGCTGTGCCCGCCTTCACGGGTCAGATGATAGCTCTCTTCACCATTAGGCTGAACCTGCGTATCAAACAGCACGCCCTGGTCGATAAGCCATTGCACGCAGTGGCGGGCATTGCTGGCGACAAACTCTGCGGCATGCTCATCCACGATCCCGGCACCGGCAATCAGAGTGTCTTCTACGTGTGAGGCAATGCTGTCCGTTTCATCAAACACGGCGGCAATACCGCCTTGTGCATAGAAGGTGGAACCTTCGCTCATCGGCCCTTTACTCAGCACGATTACGTTCTGATGTTCCGCCAGGCGCAGCGCGAGGGAGAGGCCAGCAGCACCGCTGCCGATAATCAGTACATCACAATGGAGTTCAGGCGTTGTATTCATGATGTTTGTTTAATTTACTAAACATGGTCTGGGCAGAATAGCATTGTGATGCGAGTTATCGCACGTTTTTTTTGAAGCGTGTTGCAATGACTAAACGGATGGCCGGAAGTTAAATCATCGCTAAATGACTGGAATTATTTTGCGAAGCAGATCGTTAGCTTCAGATTTTGTGGTGAAATAAAGCCTGTGTTGCGTTACTCTTCTGACGATAAAGTTAATGATTCTTGTCAGAAAGCGGGTGCGTATCGTGAACAGACTTATAATGAGAGAAAATGAACGGTCTGCGGCGCGATGAACAAAAACAAAGGCGTTACGGAACTTATTGAAGAACAGACGCTCTAATTCGGTGCTTGCTCAAAGTGCAATGTTGTTAGAGTGGCGTTTCGATAACGCGTGGAATTTGGTTTGGGGAGACATTACCTCGGATGAGCGAGCAGTTAACGGACCAGGTCCTGGTTGAACGGGTCCAGAAGGGAGATCAGAAAGCTTTTAACCTACTGGTGGTGCGCTACCAGCATAAGGTAGCGAGTCTGGTTTCCCGCTATGTACCGTCAGGCGATGTTCCTGATGTGGTACAAGAGTCTTTTATTAAGGCCTATCGCGCGCTGGATTCATTCCGGGGGGATAGTGCTTTTTATACCTGGCTGTATCGTATTGCAGTCAATACGGCTAAGAATTATTTGGTTGCTCAGGGGCGTCGTCCGCCTTCAAGTGATGTTGACGCTATCGATGCAGAAAACTTCGAAAGTGGCGGCGCGCTGAAAGAAATTTCGAACCCTGAGAACTTAATGTTGTCAGAAGAACTGAGACAAATCGTTTTTCGCACGATCGAGTCGCTCCCGGAAGATTTACGCATGGCAATTACGTTACGGGAGCTGGATGGCCTAAGCTATGAAGAGATAGCCGCCATCATGGATTGTCCGGTCGGCACGGTTCGTTCACGAATTTTCCGTGCGCGAGAAGCTATTGATAATAAAGTTCAACCGCTTATCAGGCGTTGACGATAGCGGGATACTGGAAAAGGTATTAGGCATGCAGAAAGAAAAACTTTCCGCTTTAATGGATGGTGAAATGCTGGATAGTGAGCTGCTCGATGAGTTGTCTCATTCTCCCGAAATGCAACAGACCTGGGAAAACTATCATCTTATCCGCGACACTCTGCGGGGTGATACCAGCGATGTTCTCCATTTCGATATCTCAGCACGCGTTATGGCGGCCATTGAGAACGAACCTGTTCATCAGACCACGCCGCTTATTCCTGAAGCGCAGCCTGCACCTCACCAATGGCAGAAAATGCCGTTCTGGCACAAGGTGCGTCCATGGGCCAGCCAGCTCACCCAGATGGGAGTCGCTGCGTGTGTATCGCTTGCAGTTATCGTTGGGGTCCAGCACTATAATACCCAGTCTGAAGCCAGTCAGCAGCCTGAAGCGCCAGTGTTCAATACGCTGCCGATGATGGGTAAAGCCAGTCCGGTTAGCCTGGGCGTACCGGCAGATGCCTCCGCAAGCGGCGGACAGCAACAGCAGGTACAGGAGCAGCGTCGTCGCATTAATGCGATGTTGCAGGATTACGAGTTGCAGCGTCGTCTGCACTCCGAGCAGCTTCAGTTTGAGCAGGCCCAAACCCAGCAGGCTGCTGTGCAGGTGCCAGGAAACCAAACTTTAGGAACGCAATCGCAGTAATGAAGCAACTTTGGTTCGCCATGTCTTTGATGGCGGGTAGCCTGTTCTTCTCTGCTAACGCCTCGGCTGATGTTTCATCCGGGGCGTTGTTGCAGCAAATGAATCTGGCCAGCCAGTCACTCAATTACGAGTTGGCATTTATTAGCATCAATAAGCAGGGTGTCGAATCGTTACGCTATCGCCACGCCCGCCTTGATAATCAGCCGCTCGCCCAGCTTTTACAGATGGATGGCCCGCGTCGGGAAGTGGTCCAGCGTGGGAACGAAATCAGCTATTTCGAGCCAGGCCTTGAGCCGTTTACGCTCAATGGTGACTACATCGTTGATTCCCTGCCATCGCTCATTTACACCGATTTTAAACGTCTCGCCCCCTACTATGATTTTATCTCGGTGGGGCGAACGCGTATTGCCGACAGGTTGTGCGAAGTGATCCGCGTAGTCGCGCGGGATGGGACACGTTACAGCTATATCGTCTGGATTGACGCAGAGACGAAGCTGCCGATGCGCGTTGATCTGCTCGATCGCGACGGTGAAACGCTGGAGCAGTTCCGCGTGATCTCCTTCGACGTGAACGGTCAGGTTGGCAACAGTATGCAGAATCTGGCCAAAGCCAGCCTGCCGCCTTTGCTTTCCGTACCTGCCGGCGATTCTGTCAATTTCAACTGGGTACCTTCCTGGATCCCGCAAGGATTCAGCGAAGTATCCAGCAGCCGTCGCCAGCTGCCGACTATCGAAACACCGGTTGAGTCGCGCCTCTATTCCGATGGGCTATTTAGCTTCTCGGTGAATATCAATCGCGCTACGGCGAACAGTTCCGAACAGATGCTCCGTACCGGTCGCCGGACGGTTAGCACGACGGTACGCGATAATGCGGAAATTACCATTGTTGGTGAATTACCGCCGCCAACAGCAAAACGTATTTCAGACAGCATTAAATTCAGGGCTGCGCAATGATTAAAGAGTGGGCGACGGTCGTATCCTGGCAGGATGGCGTAGCGCTTGTCAGCTGTGACGTTAAAGCATCATGCAGCAGCTGCGCTTCGCGAGCCGGTTGCGGCAGCCGCGTATTGAATAAGCTGGGGCCGCAAACGTCGCACACTATTGCTGTGTCGAGCGATCAGCCGCTGGTGGCAGGGCAAAAAGTGGAGCTCGGCATCGCTGAAGGCAGCCTGCTCACTTCCGCCATACTGGTTTACCTTTCTCCGCTCGCCGGACTTTTCGTGATGGGCGGGGTTTTCCAGATGCTGTTCGGCACAGATTTGGCCGCCATGTGCGGTGCCGCCTTGGGCGGTGTGGGCGGGTTCTGGCTTGCTAAAGGCGTTTCCCCAAGGCTTACCGCCCGGGAAGCCTGGCAGCCCGTCATTCTCAGCGTTGCACTGGCACCCGACCAACTTCGTGTTGAGACGCTCTCTTCTGAGGCCCGGTGATCTGCCGGGCTTTATTATTATTTACATCGCAATAAAGTAAACGCCGTCTCTTCGCGCTATACCTGACTCTAAGTGCATTTCCAGCAGACGAGGTTGTAGTGTAGAATGCTGCGTTTTCGCACTGAAAAACGTCAGGCTAAGAACAGCGGCCTCCAGGAATTCGTAAGGCATAATTATTTAACTATATGAAGAACATACGTAACTTTTCGATCATTGCTCACATTGACCACGGTAAGTCGACGCTGTCTGACCGTATTATCCAGATTTGCGGTGGCCTGTCTGATCGTGAAATGGCAGCCCAGGTTCTGGACTCCATGGACCTGGAACGCGAACGCGGTATTACCATTAAAGCCCAGAGCGTGACGCTCGACTATAAGGCTTCCGATGGTGAAACCTACCAGCTGAACTTTATCGACACCCCAGGGCACGTTGACTTCTCTTATGAAGTGTCACGCTCGCTGGCGGCCTGCGAAGGCGCGCTGCTGGTGGTGGATGCCGGGCAGGGCGTAGAGGCCCAGACGCTGGCAAACTGCTATACCGCCATGGAAATGGATCTCGAAGTGGTGCCGGTTCTGAATAAAATCGACCTGCCAGCCGCCGATCCTGAGCGCGTAGCGGAAGAAATTGAAGACATCGTCGGTATCGATGCGACCGATGCAGTGCGCTGCTCGGCAAAAACCGGCGTAGGTGTTCCGGATGTACTGGAACGTCTGGTGCGTGACATTCCGCCGCCGGAAGGTGACCCGGATGCGCCGCTCCAGGCGCTGATCATCGACTCCTGGTTTGATAACTACCTGGGCGTTGTCTCGCTGGTGCGTATTAAAAACGGCACCATGCGTAAAGGCGACAAAATCAAGGTCATGAGCACCGGGCAGGTCTACAACGCTGACCGCCTCGGCATCTTCACGCCAAAACAGGTTGACCGTACCGAACTGAAATGCGGCGAAGTGGGTTGGCTGGTCTGTGCAATTAAAGACATCCTCGGCGCGCCAGTGGGCGATACCCTGACCGGCGCACGTAACCCGGCAGATAAAGCGCTGCCAGGCTTCAAAAAGGTGAAACCGCAGGTTTATGCGGGTCTGTTCCCGGTCAGCTCCGACGATTACGAAAACTTCCGCGATGCGCTCGGAAAGCTGAGCCTCAACGATGCTTCCCTGTTCTATGAGCCAGAAAGCTCAACGGCGCTGGGCTTCGGCTTCCGCTGTGGCTTCCTCGGTCTGCTGCACATGGAGATCATTCAGGAACGTCTGGAGCGTGAATACGATCTGGATCTGATCACCACCGCCCCGACGGTTGTCTACGAAGTAGAAACCACGTCGAAAGAGGTGATCTACGTCGACAGCCCTTCCAAGCTCCCGCCGCTGAATAATATTCAGGAACTGCGCGAGCCTATCGCAGAGTGTCACATGCTGCTGCCGCAGGAGTTCCTCGGCAACGTGATCACCCTGTGTATTGAGAAGCGTGGCGTGCAGACCAACATGGTGTACCACGGTAACCAGGTGGCGCTGACCTATGAAATTCCGATGGCGGAAGTGGTGCTCGACTTCTTCGACCGTCTGAAGTCTACCTCCCGTGGCTATGCGTCACTGGACTACAACTTCAAACGCTTCCAGGCCTCCAACATGGTTCGCGTGGACGTGCTGATCAACGGCGAGCGTGTTGATGCCCTGGCGCTAATCACCCACAACGATAACGCACCGTACCGCGGTCGTGAGCTGGTTGAGAAGATGAAAGAGCTGATCCCGCGTCAGCAGTTTGACATTGCGATTCAGGCGGCCATTGGTAACCACATCATTGCCCGTTCAACCGTGAAGCAGCTGCGTAAAAACGTTCTGGCTAAGTGCTACGGCGGCGACGTCAGCCGTAAGAAAAAGCTGTTGCAGAAGCAGAAAGAAGGTAAGAAGCGTATGAAGCAGGTCGGTAACGTTGAGCTGCCGCAGGAAGCATTCCTTGCCATCCTTCATGTTGGTAAAGACGGAAACGGTAAATAACCTTAAGGAGTTGGCATGGCGAACATGTTTGCCCTGATCCTGGTCATCGCTACCCTGGTAACAGGTCTGTTATGGTGCCTGGATAAGTTTATCTTCGCCCCAAAACGCCGTGAACGTCAGGCTGCCGCGCAGGCAGCCACGGGCGATACGCTGGACGCGAAAACCCTGAAAAAAGTCGGCCCAAAACCGGGCTGGCTGGAAACAGGGGCATCGGTCTTCCCGGTGCTGGCGATTGTGCTGGTGGTGCGTTCATTTATTTATGAACCGTTCCAGATCCCGTCAGGATCGATGATGCCAACGCTGCTGATCGGTGATTTCATTCTGGTTGAGAAGTTTGCCTATGGCATCAAAGATCCGATCTACCAGAAAACGCTGATCGAAACGGGTCATCCGAAACGTGGCGACATCGTGGTGTTTAAATATCCGGAAGATCCACGGCTGGATTATATTAAACGCGCGGTAGGTCTGCCGGGCGATAAAGTAACCTACGATCCGATAGCGAAGGAAGTGAGGATTCAGCCAGGCTGTAGCTCTGGAACTGCATGTGAAAATGCGCTGCCAGTCACTTACTCCAACGTTGAGCCAGGTGATTTTGTGCAGACCTTCGCCCGCCGTAATGGCGGTGAAGCGACCAGCGGATTCTTCCAGGTGCCAAAAGGTGAAACCAAAGAGAACGGTATTCGTCTGGTTGAACGCAAAGAGACGCTGGGCGATGTCACTCACCGCATTCTGACCGTGCCAATTGCACAGGATCAACTGGCAATGTACTACCAGCAGCCAGGCCAGCAGCTGGCGACCTGGATTGTGCCGCCGGGACACTACTTCATGATGGGTGATAACCGCGATAACTCCGCGGACAGCCGTTACTGGGGCTTTGTGCCGGAAGCGAATCTGGTCGGTAAAGCAACCGCTATCTGGATGAGTTTCGAGAAGCAGGAAGGCGAGTGGCCGACCGGCGTTCGCCTGAATCGTATTGGCGGAATTCATTAATTTTCGTCAAAAATAACACGTAGCGGCTTTTATTCGCCGCTACGTGAATTATTTCAGCGATAAATCTCTTTGAACTAACGACATCCCCTGTCGTTGCGTATAGAATATTCCCCCGAAGTTTAAGGTTGGCCCTGCAAGGGTGCCACGGCACACGAAACCGCGTTGGTTTTCTCAGGTCGGTTTCGTGTGCTGCATTTTTGACGCATTCATTTATTGGTATCGCATGAACCCCATCGTAATTAATCGGCTTCAACGGAAGCTGGGCTACACTTTTCATCATCAGGAGTTGTTGCAACAGGCATTAACCCATCGCAGTGCCAGCAGCAAACATAATGAGCGTCTCGAGTTTTTAGGCGACTCTATTTTAAGTTTCGTGATTGCAAATGCGCTTTATCATCGTTTTCCGCGTGTGGACGAAGGTGATATGAGCCGCATGCGTGCCACGCTGGTGCGCGGCAACACCCTCGCTGAAATCGCACGCGAGTTTGAGCTGGGTGAGTGTCTGCGTCTGGGGCCGGGTGAGCTGAAAAGTGGTGGGTTCCGTCGTGAATCCATTCTTGCCGATACGGTCGAGGCTTTAATCGGTGGCGTGTTCCTGGACAGCGATATCCAGACCGTAGAAAAGATGATCCTGAACTGGTATCAGACCCGTCTGGACGAAATCAGCCCGGGCGATAAACAAAAAGATCCGAAAACGCGTCTGCAAGAATATTTGCAGGGTCGTCACCTCCCGCTGCCATCCTATCTGGTGGTGCAGGTACGTGGCGAAGCGCACGATCAGGAATTTACCATCCATTGCCAGGTCAGTGGCCTGAGTGAACCGGTGGTCGGCACGGGTTCAAGCCGTCGTAAGGCTGAACAGGCTGCCGCCGAACAGGCGTTAAAAATGCTGGAGCTGGAATGAGCGAAGAAAAAACGTATTGCGGATTTATTGCCATCGTCGGACGTCCGAACGTTGGTAAATCCACCCTGTTGAATAATCTGCTTGGACAGAAGATTTCCATTACCTCGCGTAAGGCGCAGACCACGCGTCACCGCATCGTCGGTATCCATACTGAAGGCGCTTATCAGGCGATCTACGTCGATACCCCGGGCCTGCACATGGAAGAGAAGCGTGCCATCAACCGTCTGATGAACAAGGCGGCGAGCAGCTCCATTGGCGATGTAGAGCTGGTGATTTTCGTTGTGGAAGGCACCCGCTGGACGCCGGACGACGAAATGGTCCTGAACAAGCTGCGTGACGGCAAAACGCCGGTGATCCTCGCGGTCAATAAAGTGGACAACGTGCAGGAAAAAGCCGATCTGCTGCCGCATCTGCAATGGTTGGGCAGCCAGATGAACTTCCTGGACATCGTCCCGCTGTCTGCGGAAACAGGTCTGAACGTCGATACCATCGCGGGTATCGTGCGTAAACATCTGCCGGAAGCGACTCATCACTTCCCGGAAGACTACATCACCGATCGCTCTCAGCGTTTTATGGCGTCTGAAATCATCCGTGAGAAGCTGATGCGTTTCCTGGGCGCTGAACTGCCGTACTCTGTGACGGTGGAGATCGAGCGTTTCCAGAGCAACGAGCGTGGCGGCTACGATATTAACGGTCTGATCCTCGTTGAGCGAGAAGGGCAGAAGAAGATGGTGATCGGCAATAAAGGTGCCAAGATCAAAACTATCGGAATCGAAGCCCGTAAAGACATGATGGACATGTTTGAAGCACCGGTTCACCTGGAACTGTGGGTGAAAGTGAAATCTGGCTGGGCCGATGATGAGCGTGCGCTGCGCAGCCTCGGTTACGGCGAAGATCAGTAACCTAAGACGACGAGCATATGGATGGATGGCAGCGCGCCTTTGTCCTGCATAGTCGTCCCTGGAGCGAAACCAGCCTGATGCTGGACGTCTTCACGGAAGAGTCCGGTCGCGTGCGCCTTGTTGCCAAAGGCGCACGTTCCAGACGTTCTAATCTGAAAGGTGCCTTGCAGCCTTTCACCCCGCTGCTGGTCCGCTTTGGCGGGCGAGGGGAAGTCAAAACCCTGCGCAGTGCTGAAGCCGTCTCCCTGGCGCTTCCTCTTTCTGGTATCACGCTCTACAGCGGTTTGTATGTCAACGAACTCATTTCACGGGTTCTTGAACATGAGACCCGCTTCTCTGAACTTTTCTTTGATTACCTGCACTGTATTCAGGCACTTGCTGGCGCAACCGGCACCCCTGAGCCTGTGCTGCGTCGTTTCGAACTGGCGCTGCTCGGGCACCTTGGTTACGGCGTTGATTTTCTGCACTGTGCGGGAAGCGGAGACGAGGTAGAAGACACCATGACCTATCGCTATCGTGAGGAAAAGGGCTTTATTGCCAGTGTCGTCGTCGATAACAGCACTTTTACCGGGCGCCAGCTCAGAGCACTGTATGAACGCGAGTTCCCGGACGCCGACACCCTGCGTGCGGCAAAACGCTTTACCCGAATCGCGCTCAAGCCGTATCTTGGGGGCAAACCTTTAAAGAGCCGCGAATTATTCAGGCAGTTTATGCCGAAACGCTAATGTTTTACCCCTCACCCCAGCCCTCTCCCGGAGGGAGAGGGAGAAGGTAAATGACCAAAAATACCGAGGATTGTCATGGCTGAATTACTGTTAGGCGTCAATATCGATCACATCGCCACGTTACGTAATGCACGCGGTACCGCGTATCCCGATCCGGTTCAGGCGGCATTTATCGCTGAGCAGGCTGGCGCCGACGGCATTACCGTCCACCTGCGTGAAGATCGTCGCCACATCACTGACCGCGACGTGCGCATCCTGCGTCAGACGCTGGATACCCGCATGAACCTGGAGATGGCGGTGACAGAAGAGATGCTGGCGATTGCCTGCGAGACTAAACCGCATTTCTGCTGCCTGGTGCCGGAAAAGCGTCAGGAAGTGACCACCGAAGGCGGTCTCGATGTGGCCGGGCAGCTCGACAAAATGCGCGATGCCTGCAAACGCCTGGCGGATGCCGGTATCCTGGTATCTTTATTTATCGACGCTGATTTCACCCAGATTAAAGCCGCTGCCGATGTGGGTGCGCCGTATATTGAAATTCACACCGGCTGCTATGCCGATGCCGAAAACGACGCAGCGCAGGCGAAAGAGCTGGAGCGAATCGCCAAAGCGGCAACCTACGCCGCGAGCCTGGGACTGAAGGTTAACGCCGGACACGGCCTGACCTATCACAACGTAAAAGCCATTGCTGCCCTGCCGGAAATGCATGAGCTGAACATTGGCCACGCCATTATTGGTCGTGCGGTGATGAGCGGCCTGAAAGAGGCGGTGTCCGAGATGAAGCGCCTGATGCTGGAAGCGCGTCAGTAATGGCTATTCTGGGCTTAGGCACCGACATCGTCGAAATAGCCCGCATTGAAGCGGTGATCGCCCGCAGCGGCGATCGCCTCGCAAGACGCGTGCTGAGCGATAACGAATGGGCTATCTGGGAGGCGCATCAACAGCCGGTGCGCTTTCTGGCAAAGCGCTTCGCGGTAAAAGAGGCGGCGGCGAAAGCGTTCGGCACGGGCATTCGTAACGGCCTGGCGTTCAACCAGTTTGAAGTGTTTAACGATGAGCTGGGTAAGCCACGTCTGCGTTTATGGGGCGAGGCGCTTAAGCTGGCGGAAAAGCTGGGCGTGGCGCACATGCACGTAACGCTTGCAGATGAACGCCACTATGCCTGTGCTACGGTGATTATTGAGAGTTAAATTTTGTCCGCATGGTGCATCAGGACAAACTTATCCCACAACTGTTCTTCGTTCTCGACGTGTGCCGGATCTTTTAAGATCGTATTGGGAATTGGGCACACCTTCTGGCAGGTCGGCGTTTCATAGTGGCCGATGCATTCGGTGCAGCGGTCGCTGTTAATCTCATAAATGCTGTCGCCCATCGAAATCGCCTGGTTCGGGCATTCGGGTTCGCACATATCGCAGTTGATGCATTTTTTGGTGATTAACAGCGCCATCAGGAAATTCTCAGAAACATCACAAACAGGGCGGGCATTATACGCTCATTCGTTGTTCAAACCAGTTTTTTTACCAGCTCTTCGCTGTGCCGAATACGTTCTGGCGCACGCTCCAGATCCTGCTGAACCAGCGCCATAAACAGCAGGTCCGTCAGCATCATCTGCGCACTCGTCGACGAAATCGCCGCGCTGCGAGTGGCCTGTTCCTCGGCAATGGTATACAGGCAGCGGGTTGCCCGTTGCTGGAGCGCATTCGGGCTAAATCCGGTAATCGCCAGAATTTTTCCCCCTACGCGCAGGGCTTCGTCGGTGGCCATATTAATTTCACGTCGCTCGCCGGAATAGGAGATGGCCAGCAGTAAATCGTCAGGATCCATGGCCTGCACGGTCGCCAGCAGCGCGTGCATATCCTGTTCAACGATGGCGTTATAGCCGATTTTTGTCAGCTTCCAGCCAAAGTTACGCGCAACCAGTCCGGAGGCGCCGATCCCGGTCAACACAATGCGCCGCGCGTCGCGAAGCATGGCTACGCTTTCCAGCAGCTTCTCTTCCGTGTTCACATCCAGCGTGGCATGCATTGCCGCCACGTTCTCCTTGATCAGCTTTTCGCCCACCAGACGCATCGGATCGTCGCCACGGATCTGGTTATGCACCGGCATTGACTGCGGATTCGGGTTGCTCACCAGTGCTTCACTGATCGCCAGCTTTAGCGCCGGAAAGCCCTTATAGCCTATTTTCTGGGCGAATTTCACCACGCTCGACTGACTCACTCCGGCTTCGCCTGCCAGCTGCTGGGAGCTGAGGTGTCGCGCGCGATCGGGCTGAGAAAGTAAAAAATCCGCCAGCTTTTTATCACTCTGGGCAAACCCTGCGTAGCGCTGACGAATACGAATTAAACAGTTCATACGGTCTCCTGGCGAAAATGTGATTACCCGCGCAAATACGAATTTTGCTCGCCTGAATGAATTTTATATTCCATTATAGTGCGTTTATTATGAATTAAAAATTCCAGAGGTAAATAACATGAATCTTGGCTCTCTTGTTTCTGAAACGCGTAACCCGCAAACCATGGATCTTGATGCACTGTCCACGCTGGAGCTGGTAAACCGCTTTAATCAACAGGATACCCTCGTCGCGCTGGCAGTCAAAGAGACATTGCCTGAGGTAGCAAAAGCCGTAGACGCCGCTGCCGACGCTCTCAAAGCAGGAGGACGCATTATTTATATGGGAGCGGGAACCAGCGGGCGCCTCGGGGTGCTGGATGCCTCAGAATGTCCGCCGACTTTTGGCGTTCCGCACGGGCTGGTCGTTGGCCTGATTGCCGGTGGCCCCGGCGCGCTGCTGAAAGCGGTAGAAGGGGCAGAAGACAATAAACAGCTTGGGGAAGATGATCTCAGGGCGCTAAACCTGACCGCGCAGGATCTGGTGGTCGGGCTGGCGGCTTCTGGTCGTACGCCGTACGTCATTGGTGGACTGGAATATGCCAGACAGACCGGGTGCACCACAGTGGCCATCTCCTGTAACCCGGGCTCGCCGATTGCGCAGGTGGCCGCCATTGCCATCTCTCCGGTCGTCGGGCCGGAAGCGCTCACCGGCTCCACACGGCTGAAGTCGGGTACCGCGCAGAAGCTGGTGCTCAATATGATCTCCACCGGCGCGATGGTGAAATTTGGCAAGGTCTACCAAAACCTGATGGTGGATATGCAGGCCACTAACATCAAGCTGGTGGACAGAGCGTGTCGCATGGTGATGGAAGCGACAGGCGCCAGTCGTGAAGAGGCGGAAAAGGTGCTTCAGCAGACCGATCACGATGTAAAACCCGCCATTCTGATGATATTAACCGGGCTGGATGCAGCCGCGGCCAGAGCCAGACTCGAAGCCCATCACGGGTTTTTACGGGCGGCATTAGAACACCAATAAGAGGCGTGTATGGACAAAACAGCAGCGCTCGCCAGCGACATCCTGCTCGGGATCGGTGGGGAAAAAAATATTCAGCGTCTTGAGAACTGTATGACGCGTGTTCGCGTCGAGGTGCATAACGACGAACAGCTTGATTTGACGCGCCTTAAGCAGCTTCCCGGCGTGAGCGGGTACGTTAAGCAGGGGCAACAGCACCAGTTGATTGTCGGTCCGGGCAAAGCGGCGCAGGTGGTAGATGCCATGCGCGCCCTGATGACGGGCGGTGAAACGGCTCCCGCCTTTGACGATGCGGAACGCACCAAAGCGCAGGCGAAAGCCAAATACAAAGCCCCTATGAGCGATGCGCTGCGCCAGCTGGCAAACGTCTTTATTCCGCTGATCCCGGCGTTTATCGCGTCGGGGCTGATCACCGGGATTATCAATATTCTTAAGCGTCCGGATATTGTCGGGGATTTTGCCACGCAGTATCCGAACCTGCTGGGTATTCTGGCGATTTTCGGCAGCGCGGTGTTTGCCATCATGAACATTCTGGTGGGGGTGAACACGGCCAAAGTGTTTGGCGGCTCGCTGGCGATGGGCGGCGTTATGGCGGGTATCCTCTCCAGCCCGCAGCTGGCGCAGATTACGCTGTTTGGCGAGGCGCTTCAGCCTGGCCGCGGCGGGGTGATTGCCGTGCTGCTGGTGGTCATTCTGATGTGCTGGATCGAGAAAAAGCTGCGCGCGGTGCTGCCAGGCTCGATTGAGCTGATCCTCAACCCGCTGCTGACCACATTGATTACCGGGAGCGTGGCGATTGTGGCGCTGCAACCGTTAGGCGGCGCCATCTCTGAAGCCATCGCCCACGGCGCGTCTCTGGCTATCGATCGCGGTGGGTTATTGGTGGGGGCTGTGCTGTCCGGAACCTTCCTGCCGTTAGTGCTGACCGGTTTGCATCAGGGGCTAGTGCCGATTCACGTCGAACTGGTACAGGCGCACGGCTATAACGCCCTGCTGCCGATCCTGTCGATGGCGGGCGTTGGGCAGGTCGGCGCGGCCATCGCGGTGCTGATGAAAACCCGCAACGCACGTCTGAAAAAGGTCATTAAAGGGGCGTTGCCGGTCGGGTTGCTCGGTATCGGCGAGCCGCTGATTTTCGGCGTTACGCTGCCGCTGGGCAAGCCGTTCCTGGCCGCCTGTCTCGGTGGCGCGGTGGGCGGGGCGTTGATTAGCTACTGGAAAGTGGCGACCGTTATCACCTTCGGGATTTCCGGTTTACCGCTGGCATTAACCATCGTGACCGGAAAAGTGATGCTCTATCTGTTAGGCTATCTGGTAGCGGTGATCGCCGGGTTCCTGTTTACCTGGCTATTAGGATTCAACGACCCAGAGGAGTAAGGTTTGGCAAATCACGAGCGTCGCGTTGTCTTTTTTGATCTGGATGGAACGCTGCATCAGCAGGATATGTTCGGCACCTTTATGCGCTACCTGCTGCGGCGCCAGCCCCTTAACGCGTTGCTGGTATTGCCCCTGTTACCTGTTATTGGCATCGCGCTACTGGTGAAAGGCCGTTCAGCGCGCTGGCCGATGAGCCTGCTGCTCTGGGGATGCACGTTTGGTCATAGCGAAGCGCGTCTTAAGCAGCTTGAACAGGATTTTGCCCACTGGTTTCGCGGGCACGTCGCCGCGTTTCCCGTGGTCCAGGCGCGCCTGACCAGCTATCTCGACGCCAACGATGCCGATATCTGGCTGATTACCGGCTCCCCGCAGACGCTGGTAGAACAGGTCTATTATGATACGCCCTGGCTGCCGCGCGTAAACCTTATCGCCACGCAGATCGCGCGCGGCTACGGCGGCTGGGTGCTTACCCTGCGCTGCCTCGGACATGAAAAAGTGGTGCAGCTGGAGAAACGCATCGGTACGCCGCTGCGTCTGTACAGCGGCTACAGCGACAGCAAGCAGGACAACCCGCTTCTCTATTTTTGCCAGCACCGCTGGCGCGTCACGCCTCTGGGCGAACTTCAGCAACTCGAATAGTCTTATCTGTACCGGCTGTGTATAATGCCGCCCGCTTTTCGACTGGAGTATCAGCCCTTGTCCAACCCTGAACACAATCATGAATACTGGATGCGCCACGCGCTGGCGCTGGCTCAGCGCGCCTGGGAAGAGGGCGAAGTTCCCGTGGGCGCGGTGCTGGTCCATAACAATCAGGTAATTGGTGAAGGGTGGAACCGTCCGATTGGCCGTCACGATCCTACCGCGCATGCTGAAATTATGGCGCTGCGTCAGGGCGGACTGGTGCTGCAAAACTATCGTCTGCTTGATACCACCCTGTACGTCACCCTTGAACCGTGCGTGATGTGCTCCGGGGCGATGGTGCATAGCCGAATCGGTACGCTGGTGTTTGGCGCGCGGGATGAAAAAACGGGCGCTGCTGGTTCACTGATGGACGTGCTTGGGCATCCGGGGATGAACCACCAGGTGAAAACTATCGGTGGGGTACTTGCACCAGAATGTTCGGGTCTGTTAAGTGACTTTTTTCGAATGCGTCGGCTGCAGAAAAAGCAACAAAAGGCAGAATTGAAACCGCAGGGTGATTAAGCTCGTCCGGTGCGACCACCGGATAGCTTTCAGCCAGCTGTTGCGCCTCGGCCGCCTCTTTTTCTTTCTCCAGCAGATATCCCACCAGGCTTATCTGATACTTACGAATATTTTCCACGTAGGCATACGCTTCATGCCCGCGCGCATAGCCGTACGTCAGCTTCTGGTACCACTGTTTCTGGCTAAGCAGCGGCAGGCGCTGTTTTACATCTGACCAGCTGTCCGGGTTACCTTTGGTTTTTGCCGTCAGCGTCCGCGCGTCGAGCATATGGGCATAACCCATGTTATAGGCGGCCAGCGCAAACCAGATCCGCTCCCCTTCAGGGACCGTCTCCGGCACTTTCGCCATCATATCCTGTAAATATTGCGCGCCGCCGCTGATGCTCTGTTCCGCATCGGTTCGATCGCTAATGCCGAGGCTCTGCGCGGTATTTTTGGTCAGCATCATCAACCCGCGCACGCCCGTGGGGGAGGTGGCCTGAGCATCCCAGTGCGATTCCTGGTAGGAAATTGCCGCCAGTAACTTCCAGTCAATCTCCTGAGCGTACTTCTCGAACAGCGGTTGCAGGTCCGGCAGCACGCTATCCACCGCGCGCAGGAAGGAGCGGGTGTCAACGTAATCAAAATCGTCACCGTGACCGAGATATTTCTCTTCCAGACGCGCCAGGGTGCCGTCTTCATTGATGGAATTAAAGAAATCGAGCATAGCCGCAGAGACGGTTTGATCGTCGTCCAACTGGGTAAACCAGGTTACCGGCTGTTCATCGGTCACATCCAGCGCCACGGCGATTTCAGGATGAACGCGCTGGAAAAGGCTGATCGCCACCGAATCAGCAATGGTATAGGCCAGCTTTTTATCTTTTACCTGCTCCAGCAATTCGGTAGTGCCGAGTTTAGGATCGACCGTCCAGCTGAGGTTCGGGTATTTTTTCTCTTTCAACGCCCGCAGATCGTCAATCACCACATGGCCTGGCGCAATGGTCAATTGCTGGTCGGTAATGTCGGCCAGTGAGCGCGGGCGCAAGCTACCCACACGATAAACCACCTGCTGCGACACGGAGTAATAGGTCGGGCCCGGCTGATAATTTTTGCTGCGTTCGCTGTTGTACACCAGACCTGCGGCGAGAATATCGGCACGGTCATGGTCTAAATCATCAAACAGCTGGTTGATGTTCTGCCGCACGGTGACTTTCAGCTTCACGCCCAGATAGTCCGCAAACAGCTGTGCCAGTTCGTAATCAAGACCAATGGTTTTACCGTTGATATCGTCGTATATAAGCGGAGAGGAGAGGGTACTGACGCGCAACTCCCCCCGCTCCTGAATGGCGGCGATACGGTTTTCGGCTTTGCCGAACCAGGGGATAGACGGCCAGAGGGCCACTGCCAGCAGCAACGTAACAATGCCGATGAGCAGATAATTAATCTTTAATTTTTTCAATTAGTTAATTCTCTGCGACGCCGGTTGCCTCAGTGTGCTGTAGTCATGTTAAGAGTAGAGTTTGCCATTGATTGAGCGGCATTTTGCGCAAAGTAGCGCCAGTTGGCAACCAATTAGAGAGACAGGTCACATCTATTGTTAAACAAAAAGGATGATTTTATTTCGACGCAAACGGTTTCGTCGGCGCTCAGGATTCTCTATAATGACGCCCGTTTTCCCCCCTTGCGCACACTGTAAGCGCCCCGGCGCTTCGAAGACGAGAGACTTATGATGGAAATTCTGCGTGGTTCGCCTGCACTGTCTGCCTTCCGTATTAATAAACTGCTGGCACGTTTTCAGGCGGCCGACCTTCCGGTAAGCAATATTTACGCTGAGTATGTCCATTTTGCTGACCTGAATGCCCCCCTGAATGCAGAGGAGCGCGTACAGCTGGAACGTCTGCTTAAATATGGCCCAAGCCTGAGCAGCCATACGCCGACCGGCAAATTAATCCTCGCCACGCCACGTCCTGGCACCATCTCCCCCTGGTCTTCCAAAGCCACCGACATCGCTCACAACTGCGGCCTGAGCCAGATTAACCGTCTGGAGCGCGGCGTGGCGTACTATGTGGAAGCGTCAACCCTGAGCGACGCGCAGTGGCAGGCCGTCACAGCGGAGCTGCACGACCGCATGATGGAGAGCGTGTTTGACTCTCTGGATGATGCGCAGAAACTGTTCTCCCACCATCAGCCTGCGCCGGTACAGAGCGTGGATCTGCTGGGGCAGGGGCGTCAGGCGCTGATCGACGCAAACCTGCGTCTTGGTCTGGCGCTCGCAGAAGATGAAATCGACTACCTTCAGGATGCATTCGTTAAGCTGAATCGCAACCCGAACGACATCGAACTGTATATGTTCGCGCAGGCCAACTCCGAGCACTGCCGCCACAAAATTTTCAACGCCGACTGGATTATCGACGGCGAACAGCAGCCGAAGTCGCTGTTCAAAATGATCAAAAACACCATGGAGCAAACCCCTGACCACGTGCTGTCTGCCTATAAAGACAACGCCGCGGTGATGGAAGGTTCCGAGGTGGGCCGCTTCTTCGCCGACCGCGAAGCAGGGCGCTATGACTTCCACCAGGAGCCTGCGCATATCCTGATGAAAGTGGAAACCCACAACCACCCGACGGCCATCTCTCCGTGGCCGGGTGCGGCGACCGGCTCCGGCGGTGAAATCCGTGACGAAGGTGCGACCGGTCGCGGCGCGAAACCAAAAGCGGGTCTGGTCGGTTTCTCCGTTTCCAACCTGCGTATCCCGGGCTTTGAACAGCCGTGGGAAGAAGATTTCGGCAAGCCAGAGCGCATTGTGACCGCGCTGGATATCATGACCGAAGGCCCGCTGGGCGGCGCGGCGTTCAACAATGAATTTGGTCGTCCGGCGCTGAACGGTTACTTCCGTACCTACGAAGAGAAAGTGGACAGCCACAACGGCGAAGAGCTGCGCGGCTACCACAAACCCATCATGCTGGCGGGCGGGATCGGCAACATTCGCGCCGATCACGTGCAAAAAGGTGAGATCGTCGTGGGCGCGAAGCTGATCGTGCTCGGCGGCCCGGCAATGAACATTGGTCTGGGCGGTGGTGCAGCCTCGTCTATGGCTTCCGGCCAGTCTGATGCGGATCTCGACTTCGCGTCCGTGCAGCGCGACAACCCGGAAATGGAGCGCCGCTGTCAGGAAGTGATCGACCGCTGCTGGCAGCTCGGCGATGCCAACCCGATTCTGTTCATCCACGACGTGGGCGCGGGTGGACTCTCTAACGCCATGCCGGAACTGGTGAGCGACGGCGGTCGCGGCGGGCGCTTCAACCTGCGCGATATCCTGAGCGATGAGCCAGGCATGAGCCCGCTGGAAATCTGGTGTAACGAATCCCAGGAGCGCTACGTGCTGGCGGTTGCTGCCGATCAGCTGCCGCTGTTTGACGAGCTGTGCCGCCGCGAGCGCGCGCCGTATGCCGTCATCGGTGAAGCGACCGAAGAGCAGCACCTGACTCTCAGTGATACCCATTTCGACAACCAGCCGATCGATCTGCCGCTCGACGTGCTTCTCGGCAAAACGCCGAAGATGACCCGCGACGTTACAACCCGCAAAGCGGCGGGTAAAGCGCTGGATCGTCAGGGCATTATTGTGGCGGAAGCGGTTAACCGCGTGCTGCACCTGCCTGCGGTGGCGGAGAAAACCTTTCTGGTCACCATCGGCGACCGTACCGTGACCGGTATGGTGTCACGCGATCAGATGGTCGGCCCGTGGCAGATCCCGGTCGCTAACTGCGCCGTGACCACCGCGAGCCTCGACAGCTACTACGGCGAAGCGATGGCGCTGGGTGAACGCACCCCGGTGGCTCTGCTGGACTTCGCCGCTTCTGCCCGTCTGGCGGTCGGTGAAGCGCTGACCAATATCGCCGCGACGCAGATTGGCGACATCAAACGCATCAAACTTTCCGCGAACTGGATGGCCGCTGCCGGCCACCCTGGCGAAGACGCGGGCCTGTACGAAGCGGTAAAAGCGGTGGGTGAAGAGCTGTGTCCTGCGCTCGGCCTGACCATTCCGGTGGGCAAAGACTCCATGTCGATGAAAACCCGCTGGCAGGAAGGCAGCGAGCAGCGCGAGATGACTTCGCCTCTGTCGCTGGTGATCACCGCGTTTGCGCGCGTGGAAGACGTGCGTCATACCGTTACGCCGCAGCTTTCCACTGAAGATAACGCCCTGCTGCTGATTGACCTCGGCAAAGGCCATAACGCGCTGGGTGCCACCGCGCTGGCACAGGTTTACCGCCAGCTCGGCGAAAAGCCAGCCGACGTGCGGGACGTCGCACAGTTGAAAGGCTTCTACGACGCAATTCAGGCGCTGGTGGCGCAGCGTAAGCTGCTTGCCTACCATGATCGTTCCGATGGCGGCCTGCTGGTGACGCTGGCAGAGATGGCCTTCACCGGCCACTGCGGCGTTGAAGCAAACATTGCAACGCTTGGTGAAGACCGCCTGGCGGTGCTGTTTAACGAAGAGCTGGGTGCCGTCATTCAGGTACGCGCCGCAGATCGCGACGCGGTGGAAGCGATTCTGGCGCAGCACGGTCTGGCAGACTGCGTGCACTATCTCGGTAAAGCGGTGCAGGGCGACCGTTTCGTGATTGAAGCCGACGGCCACCCGGTGTTCAGCGAAAGCCGCACCACGTTGCGTATGTGGTGGGCGGAAACCACCTGGCAGATGCAGCGCCTGCGTGACAACCCGGAATGTGCCGATCAGGAGCATAACGCGAAGGCGAACGACAACGATCCTGGCCTGAACGTGAAGCTCACCTTCGACATCAACGAAGACATTGCCGCGCCGTACATTGCGACCGGTGCGCGTCCGAAAGTGGCCGTGCTGCGCGAGCAGGGCGTTAACTCCCACGTTGAGATGGCAGCGGCCTTCCACCGGGCGGGCTTTGACGCCATCGACGTCCACATGAGCGACCTGCTGGCAGGGCGTACCGGGCTGGATGATTTCCAGGCACTGGTAGCCTGCGGGGGGTTCTCCTACGGTGACGTGCTGGGCGCGGGCGAAGGCTGGGCGAAGTCCATCCTGTTCAACAGCCGCGTACGTGACGAGTTTGAAACCTTCTTCCACCGTCCGCAGACGCTGGCGCTGGGGGTGTGTAACGGCTGCCAGATGATGTCTAACCTGCGCGAGCTGATCCCGGGCAGCGAAGCCTGGCCGCGCTTTGTGCGTAACCAGTCTGACCGCTTTGAAGCGCGCTTCAGCCTGGTAGAAGTAACCCAAAGCCCGTCCCTGCTGTTGCAGGGGATGGTCGGTTCGCAGATGCCAATCGCGGTTTCGCACGGTGAAGGTCAGGTTGAAGTCCGTGATGCGGCGCACCTGGCTCAGCTTGAAAGCAAAGGACTGGTGGCGCTGCGCTTTGTTGATAACTTTGGCAAGGTCACCGAAACCTATCCGGCTAACCCGAACGGTTCGGCAAATGGCATTACCGCGGTCACCAGCGAAAGCGGTCGGGTGACGATTATGATGCCGCACCCGGAGCGTGTCTTCCGTACCGTGAGCAACTCCTGGCACCCGGAAAACTGGGGCGAGGACAGCCCGTGGATGCGCATTTTCCGCAACGCACGTAAACAACTAGGTTAAGTTTCTACGCCCTGACTGTAGGCCCGGTAAGCGCGAGCGCCACCGGGCTTTTTTGTCTCTGTCGCAAAATCGCGACAACTCTCTGGTCTGAGTGTCTCCAAAAGGAGACATTTAACCTGTTGATTTATATGCGGCAGGACAGGTTCCCGTTAAGGTGTTGCTTAATAGCGACACTTAGCCTGGAAATCATTCACGTAACAATCAATACGTTTTGATAATAAAAATATTACTAATCATATGCATAGCATTAATTTTTGCAATCTGGCACGCGTGTTGCATAATAGTAACCAGTGGCTCATTCACCTTCTTATGTCAGCCCCTTCGGGACGTGCTACATAAACTTCGAATGACGCACAAAAAGGTGCCTGCCGTCCAACTACTGATTATTGCAATGCTTTATCAGGCCAGGGCGAAACGTCGAGTTAGGCACCGCCTTATTCCATGACAAAGCCGGGTTTTTACCCGGCTTTGTTGTATCTGAAGGGCAGACTCAGTTACGCTCTCCTCAAACCCGGATGAAGAGAGTAATGTGTTGAAACGCTGGCCCGCTTTCCCTCGCTCCCTGCGACAGCTCGTTATGATGGCCTTCCTGCTGATCCTGCTACCTTTGCTGGTTCTGGCCTGGCAGGCCTGGCAAAGCCTGAACGCGTTAAGTGCACAGGCGGCCCTGACTAACCGCACCACGCTTATTGATGCTCGCCGTAGCGAGGCGATGACCAACGCCGCGCTTGAGATGGAGCGTAGCTATCGCCAGTACTGCGTGCTTGATGATCGCACGCTGGAGAGGGTCTATCAGAACCAGCGTAAACGCTACAGCGAAATGCTGGACGCCCACGCCGGGGTGCTGCCAGATGACAAACTCTATCAGGCGCTGCGTCAGGATCTGAACGATCTGGCGCAGCTCCAGTGCAAAAACAGCGGTCCTGATGCCGCCGCCGCCGCCCGACTTGAAGCCTTCGCGAACGCCAATACGGAGATGGTTCAGTCCACCCGTACGGTTATCTTTTCCCGTGGTCAGCAGCTCCAGCAGGAGATTGCCGAGCGCGGCCAGTTCTTCGGCTGGCAGGCGCTGGTGCTGTTCCTCGTCAGCCTGGGGCTGGTGCTGCTCTTTACCCGCATGATCATCGGCCCCGTGAAGGGGATCCAGCGGATGATTAACCGCCTGGGGGAGGGTAAATCTCTCGGGGATACGGTCGTTTTTAAAGGCCCGCGCGAGCTGCGCTCGGTCGGTCAACGCATCATCTGGCTTTCAGAGCGCCTGGCGTGGCTGGAATCGCAGCGCCACCAGTTCCTGCGCCATATCTCACACGAACTCAAAACGCCGCTGGCCAGCATGCGTGAAGGTACGGAACTGCTGGCCGACGAAGTGGCGGGGCCGTTAACCCTTGAGCAAAAAGAGATCGTGGCGATTCTGGATGCCAGCAGCCGCAATTTACAAAAGCTTATTGAACAACTGCTGGACTATAACCGCAAGCTGGCGGATGGTGCTGTGGTGCTTGAAAGCGTTGAGATTGAACCGCTGGTGGACATGGTGATCTCCGCCCATAGCCTGCCAGCAAGAGCTAAAATGATGCATACCCAGGTGGAACTCAACGCGCCAGCCTGTCTTGCAGAACCGATGCTGTTAATGAGCGTACTGGATAATCTTTATTCCAATGCGGTGCACTATGGTACTGAATCCGGTACCATTTATATCAGAAGCAATAACAACGGTTCGCGGGTATTTATTGACGTAGCGAATACCGGAAGCCCGATTCCGGATGATGAAAAAACGATGATCTTTGAACCCTTCTTCCAGGGGAGTCATCAGCGAAAAGGTGCGGTAAAAGGAAGTGGTCTGGGGCTGAGTATTGCCCGCGACTGCATACGACGCATGCAGGGTGAGCTTAACATCGTGAGTGATGAACGCGCCGATGTCTGTTTTCGTATCGAACTGCCTCTTGAGCCGGAAAAATCAATGAAATGAATAACAACCTGGTGAGTATGTCACACGTCTTTTACCGCGCACTGCGCGCGGTGTTTTCCAGCAAAAATGTGCGCCTCAGCCTGCCCTGCTTACTGCTGGCAGGCTGTGTAACCCATGCACCGAAAAGTGCAATTAGCCACAAACAGGAAGATAAATGGCCGCAAAAACAGCTGGCTGATTTCCTTTCGACACGTTGCGATGATATCTGGAGCCTGTCGGGGCGTGATGTTGAATCCAATCCGCTGTTCTGGCTGCGCGGAATAGACTGCGCCCAGCGGCTGGCGCCCGCTGAGGCCCGTGCCCAGGCGGCGATGCTGGTGGACGATACCTGGCAGGACGCGTTTAAACGCGGGATCGTGATGGCGGATGCCAGAATCACGCCTGTCGAACGCCGCGCCAACGTGACGCGGCTGGATACTTACGTGATCAATATTCCTCCGCAGGTGCGCCCGGTCTATCAGCTCTGGCGGGACGGACAAACCCTGCAATTACAGCTGTCTGAAGAGCGTTTCCGCTACAGCAAATTGCAGCAGTCAAGCGACAGCGAGCTTGATGCGCTTCGCCAGCAGCAGGAGTCGCTGCGCGAGCAGCTGGAAACCACCACCCGCAAGCTCGAAAATCTGACCGATATCGAAAGACAGCTCTCGACGCGTAAGCCGGCAGGCAGCTATCTGCCCGATGGGTCGAAAGGCAACTCTGCCACGACGCCAGACAGTGAGATGCCGAAACAAGAGGATGTGAAGCCATGACAAGCCGTAAACCTGCCCATCTGTTACTGGTGGATGACGATCCCGGACTGTTAAAGCTGCTGGGGATGCGTCTGGTCAGCGAAGGCTACAGCGTGGTCACCGCTGAAAGCGGGCAGGAGGGGCTGAAGGTGCTCAGCCGTGAGAAAATCGATCTGGTGATCAGCGATTTGCGCATGGATGAAATGGATGGCCTGCAACTGTTCACGGAGATCCAGAAGCAGCAGCCCGGGATGCCGGTGATTATCCTCACCGCTCACGGATCTATTCCTGATGCGGTGGCCGCGACGCAGCAGGGGGTATTCAGCTTCCTCACCAAACCGGTGGATAAAGACGCCCTCTATAAAGCGATCGACAGCGCCCTTGAGCACGCAGCGCCATCCGGCGACGACGCCTGGCGTGAATCCATCGTGACGCGTAGCCCTGTGATGCTGCGCCTGCTGGAACAGGCGCGGATGGTGGCGCAATCCGACGTTAGCGTGCTGATCAACGGTCAGAGCGGGACCGGGAAAGAGATCCTCGCCCAGGCGATCCACAACGCCAGCCCGCGCAGTAAAAATGCTTTTATTGCCATTAACTGTGGCGCGTTGCCGGAACAGCTGCTTGAATCAGAGCTCTTCGGCCATGCCCGCGGCGCCTTTACCGGCGCGGTGAGCAGCCGTGAAGGGCTGTTCCAGGCGGCTGAGGGCGGCACGCTGTTTCTTGATGAAATTGGCGATATGCCCGCGCCGCTGCAGGTCAAATTGCTGCGCGTGTTGCAGGAGCGGAAAGTACGTCCGCTCGGCAGCAACCGCGATATCGATATCAACGTGCGTATTATTTCCGCCACCCACCGTGATTTACCCAAGGTGATGGCGCGCAACGAGTTCCGCGAAGATCTCTACTATCGACTGAATGTCGTCAACCTGAAAATCCCGGCGCTGGCCGAGCGTGCGGAAGATATCCCGCTGCTGGCAAATCACCTTTTGCGCCAGGCCGCTGACCGCCACAAACCGTTTGTGCGCGCGTTCTCCACCGATGCGATGAAACGCCTGATGACCGCAAGCTGGCCGGGTAACGTACGCCAGCTGGTGAACGTGATTGAGCAGTGCGTGGCGCTGACGTCATCGCCGGTGATCAGCGATGCGCTGGTGGAGCAGGCGCTCGAGGGGGAAAACACGGCCTTACCGACGTTTGCGGAAGCGCGAAATCAGTTCGAGCTGAACTATCTGCGCAAGCTGCTGCAAATCACCAAAGGCAACGTGACCCACGCGGCGCGCATGGCCGGGCGTAACCGTACCGAGTTCTATAAATTGCTCTCACGCCACGAGCTGGAAGCGAACGATTTTAAAGAGTAATACCGCAAAATTCGCCTGAATATGATACTGTGAGCAACCGATTACGAGGCTGCTTACTGGCAAGAGTTTAAGGACCCACCATGAAAAAAATTGATGCGATTATTAAACCTTTCAAACTGGATGATGTACGTGAAGCGCTGGCAGAAGTAGGCATCACCGGGATGACCGTAACTGAAGTGAAAGGTTTTGGTCGTCAGAAGGGCCACACCGAGCTATACCGTGGCGCAGAGTACATGGTGGACTTTCTGCCGAAAGTGAAAATCGAGATCGTGGTGAGCGATGATATCGTCGATACCTGTGTGGATACCATCATCCGCACGGCGCAGACCGGTAAAATTGGCGACGGGAAAATCTTCGTCTTTGACGTGGCGCGCGTGATCCGTATCCGTACCGGCGAAGAAGACGACGCGGCGATTTAACATTCTTGCCGGGTGGCGCTGCGCTTACCCGGCCTACAGAACCCTTCGCAGGTCCGTGCAAGCGCAGCGCCGCCGGGCGATTACAGCACTTTATGCGGGCCGAAACATTCGTAATGAATGTTGTCTTTGTTCACGCCCAGGTCTACCAGCTGCTTCGCGGCATACTGCATAAACGCTACCGGTCCACACACGTAGAACTGCATCCCCGGTGCGCTAAACGCACCTTCGTGCTGCCCTAAATTCATCAGGCCTTCGCTGTCAAAACGTGCCGCTGCGCGGTCAGCTTCCGTGGGTAAACGATACCAGGTATGCGCGGTAAAGTGTGGCAGACCCGCTCCGAGCGCTTTCACTTCATCTGCAAAGGCGTGCACATCACCGTTTTCGGCCGCGTGGAACCAGTTAACCTGCGCGCTGTGGTTTGATTTTGCCAGCGTATCCAGCATCGCCAGCATTGGCGTTTGACCAACACCTGCGGAAATCAGCGTCACCGGGGTACCCGATTCCACCGCCATAAAGAAATCACCCGCTGGCGCGGCCAGATGAACGATATCACCCACGCTGGCGACGTTATGCAGCCAGCTGGATACCTGACCGCCTTCCTCACGTTTAACCGCAATGCGATAGCCTTTGCCGTCTGGCTTGCGGGTCAGGGAGTACTGGCGAATCTCCTGGTGCGGGAAGCCTTCAGGCTTCAGCCAGACGCCCAGATACTGCCCCGGCTGGTAATCGGCAACTGGCTGGCCGTCCACCGGCTCAAACTCAAAGCTGGTGATCAGTGCGCTGCGCGGGGTTTTCTCAACAATGCTGAAAGCACGCGTGCCTTCCCAGCCGCCATTCTTGCTGGCGTTTTCGCTGTAGATCTGCGCTTCACGGTTGATGAACACGTTTGCCAGCACGCCGTATGCCTTACCCCAGGCATCCAGCACTTCCTGGCCCGGGCTGAACATTTCGTCCAGGGTTGCCAGCAGGTGACTGCCCACGATGTTGTACTGCTCAGGTTTGATCTGGAAGCTGGTGTGCTTCTGCGCGATTTTTTCCACCGCAGGCAGCAGAGCCGGCAGGTTTTCGATGTTGCTGGCATAGGCGGCAATAGCGTTAAACAGTGCTTCGCGCTGATCGCCGTTACGCTGGTTGCTCATGTTGAAAATCTCTTTGAGCTCCGGGTTATGCGCGAACATGCGATCGTAGAAATGAGCGGTCAGTTTAGGACCCGTTTCAACCAGCAGGGGGATCGTGGCTTTCACGGTAGCGATGGTTTGGGCGTCGAGCATAGCAGCTTCCTTCTGATGTTACTTTAATGATGTATTTTATATGCATCTTATAAAAATACCCCTGCAATGTAAATGGTTCTTTGCATCATGAAAAATATGCATCACAAAGCTGAAAAGAAATCCGTTGAAAATGGCGAGAGCTTTATTGCTCAAACCCTTGCGTGGCGTGGAGGTAAACGTTTGCGTAAAATCGTTTGTCAAGACCTGTTATCGCAGAACTATTCAGTTATACTGTTGCCCGTCGTCCAACAGGACTGCCTTTTCAGGCCAAAAATTTACTTGTTAGCTGAGTCAGGAGATGCGGATGTTAAAGCGTGAAATGAACATTGCCGATTATGATGCCGAACTGTGGCAGGCTATGGAGCAGGAAAAAGTACGTCAGGAAGAGCACATCGAACTGATCGCCTCCGAAAACTACACCAGCCCGCGCGTGATGCAGGCGCAGGGTTCTCAGCTGACCAACAAATATGCTGAAGGTTATCCGGGCAAGCGCTACTACGGCGGTTGCGAATACGTTGATATCGTTGAGCAACTGGCGATTGACCGTGCGAAAGAACTCTTTGGCGCTGACTACGCGAACGTCCAGCCGCACTCTGGCTCTCAGGCTAACTTCGCTGTTTACACCGCGCTGTTGCAGCCGGGCGATACCGTTCTGGGTATGAACCTGGCGCAGGGCGGCCACCTGACTCACGGCTCTCCGGTTAACTTCTCTGGCAAACTGTACAACATCATCCCTTACGGTATTGATGAGTCCGGTAAAATTGACTACGAAGACATGGCGAAGCAGGCCAAAGAGCACAAGCCGAAGATGATCATCGGTGGCTTCTCTGCTTACTCCGGCATCGTTGACTGGGCAAAAATGCGTGAAATCGCTGACAGCATCGGCGCGTACCTGTTCGTCGACATGGCGCACGTTGCCGGTCTGATTGCCGCTGGCGTTTACCCGAACCCGGTTCCACATGCGCACGTTGTGACCACCACCACCCACAAAACCCTGGCGGGTCCACGCGGTGGCCTGATCCTGGCGAAAGGCGGTGACGAAGAGCTGTACAAAAAGCTGAACTCCGCCGTGTTCCCAAGCGCCCAGGGCGGCCCGCTGATGCACGTTATCGCCGCGAAAGCCGTCGCGCTGAAAGAAGCGATGGAGCCAGAGTTCAAGGTTTATCAGCAGCAGGTTGCTAAAAACGCCAAAGCGATGGTGGAAGTGTTCCTGAACCGTGGTTACAAAGTGGTCTCTGGCGGGACTGAAAACCACCTGTTCCTGCTGGATCTTGTCGACAAGAACCTGACCGGTAAAGAAGCTGACGCAGCCCTCGGCCGCGCCAACATCACCGTGAACAAAAACAGCGTGCCAAACGATCCGAAGAGCCCGTTCGTGACGTCCGGTATCCGTATCGGTTCTCCGGCCGTAACTCGCCGTGGCTTTAAAGAAGCGGAAGTGAAAGAGCTGGCGGGCTGGATGTGTGACGTTCTGGACAACATCAATGACGACGCGGTTATCGAGCGCGTTAAAGGTAAAGTTCTGGACATCTGCGCACGCTTCCCGGTGTACGCATAATTCTCTGCGTTTCAGAACTGAAAAAGGCCGCTCATGCGGCCTTTTTTTATGGGCTAACGTCGGTCGAGGGAGATGGCCCCCGGCCCGGTAATCGCCAGCAAAATAAAGGCGCCAGCGATACTCACATTTTTATAGAAGTTAATCATATTTGGCAGGACCGCATCGCCCGTCATATCCCAGTAGTGGTGTCCAATCACCGCCGTTCCCAGCGTATAGAAGACAAAGATCACCGCGAGGGGGCGGGTGAAAAAGCCCAGAACGATCAGAATCGCGGCGGGGATTTCCATTACCACCGCAATAATCGCGGCCAGCATGGGCATGGGGGCGCCGAGCGACGTCATGTACTGAACGGTGCCGCTAAACCCCGTCAGCTTGGGATAACCGAAAATAATAAACAGGACCACGATAGCAATGCGGGCAATTAAAAGCAGGAGAGAACGAGAGGATCCGAAATCGAAATAACGTAAGCTGTTCATGGCAAACGACCTCTTCAGGCGATGTCTTATAAACGTAATACAGTTTTACCGCTCTCGCCATACGCTGTACGGCTGGTGATGATGTTAATTTTTAGTTAATTTATAGCGCGCTAACGACTTGCTAAAGTCAGGGATTAACGCCAGACTATCGCCTCCATTTCGGGAGGGATTCATGGTCTTGCATTCCACGCGCTGGCTGGCGCTCAGCTATTTCACCTATTTCTTTAGTTACGGTATTTTTTTGCCTTTCTGGAGCGTCTGGCTCAAGGGAATTGGTCTGACGCCTGAGACCATCGGCATCCTGCTGGGCGCGGGGCTGGTGGCACGTTTCCTGGGTAGCCTGCTGATAGCACCCCGCGTCAGCGATCCCTCTCTGTTGATTAAAGCGGTGCGAATTCTGGCCCTCCTGACGCTGGTCTTTGCGGCCTGCTTCTGGGTCAGCCACCAGTTTGCCTGGCTGATGGTGGTGATGGTTGGCTTTAATCTGTTCTTCTCCCCGCTGGTGCCGCTGACGGATGCCCTGGCGAACACCTGGCAAAAGCAGATCACCATGGACTATGGACGCGTGCGCCTGTGGGGATCGATTGCCTTCGTGATTGGCTCTGCGCTGGTCGGGAAACTGGTCAGCCTCTATGACTATCGCGCCATTCTGGCCCTGTTAACGCTCGGCATCGCCTCGATGCTGCTCGGTATGTTGCTGCGTCCGTCGGTGATGCCGCAGGGCGAAAGCCGCCATCAGGAGAGCGCTGGCTGGCCCGCCTGGCGCTCGCTGGTGGCGCAAAGCTGGCGTTTCCTGGCCTGCGTCTGTCTGCTTCAGGGGGCGCATGCGGCCTATTACGGCTTCAGCGCCATCTACTGGCAGGGGGCGGGCTACTCGGCTTCTGCGGTAGGCTACCTGTGGTCGCTCGGCGTGGTTGCGGAGGTCATTATCTTCGCGCTGAGCCAAAAACTGTTCCGTCGTTTCGGGGCGCGTGACCTGCTGCTGCTTTCCGCCGTTTGCGGCGTAGCGCGCTGGGGCATCATGGGCTGGACGACGGAGCTGCCGTGGCTGATTGTGGCGCAAATTCTGCACTGCGGAACCTTCACCGTCTGCCATCTGGCGGCGATGCGCTATATCGCGGCGCGAGAGGGTGGGGACGTTATTCGTCTTCAGGCAGTCTATTCAGCGGTGGCGATGGGCGGCAGTATTGCGGTGATGACCGTATTTGCCGGTTTCCTCTATCAGCACCTGGGCCACGGTGTGTTCTGGGTGATGGCGCTGGTCGCTTTGCCGGCCATTGTCATCCGCCCTAAAGTCGCTGCTCGCACGTAACTAGGATTCGAGCATAACGCGAATATGTTCCTGCTGCTGCGTGTTCAGGGTCTCAACGGCATGAATGAGCGGCGGCGAGAACAGCGGCAGGGCGGTTGGATAAGGCGTAATAACCAGCGCCGCCTCGCGGGGGGCGCCCTCCTTCTTAAACGCTTCCAGGCTAAGATAACGAATATTGAGCGGCAGCAGCGTTAGCTCGCGAAGCTGCTGCTCAATTAACTCCTCGCAGGCTTTATCTTCCCCCGTTAACAGGACCACCTGTTTTTCATGAAGATCGGTTTCCTGCATCAGCCAGGCACCAAAAATCACCGCCACCAGAGCCATCTCTTCACCGGAGAATCGCAGGCCAAATTCGGCTTCGAGCTCAAACAGCGCCTCTTTAGTGGTGCGCAGCAGCCGGGGGTATAGACGGTGGATCTCTTCCGGCAGATTGTTGTCGATGCCAATGTCAAATAAGGAGCGGTCCAGCGCCTGAGCCAGATGAATATACAGCTGATCGGTCAGCCCTTGCTCATCGCTGAAGTTCATCCCGGTTTGCGCCCGGAAACGGGCAATCATACGCACGATGGCCCGACGCAGGCGCTGATCCTGCTGGTGTTTATCCAGTACCGGGTCGGGTGTGCGGAGCATCATAAACAGCAGCGCCAGGAACAGCTGTTCATCACAGTGCGTTCCCTGCGGGACGCGCCGTTTCCAGTGACGGACAATTTCCTGCGCCGTAAAGTATTCCCCTCTCGATTGCGTCCAGCTGCGCTGAACGGGTGAAAACTCCGGCGTATTGCCCAGATGATGCTGAATCAGACAATATTGCAGATAAAGCTGTAAAAACTGTACGTCGCGGGACTCAAACTGGCGCTGAAGCTTGCGCGCGCAAAAGTTGATAAGCGCCCGAAGGTTCGCATCGTCATAAAGCGGGCGGGCAATGCCGTGCTGTTTGAGCGCGGTTTTTAAGGCAGGGGTAAACTGTTGGGCGACAAAATGTGGACACAGCCGAAGCGCCCTGCGCAGCCAGTGCAGCAGGCACAAACGCTGATTCAGGGCGGAGCCCTCAATTCGGTAACAACCGTCATGGTGCGTGACGATATCAAGCCGATGATAGCGCTGGATTTCATCGCGCGTCTCGGCTATATCTTGCCGTGCCAGGACGTCGTCCACGCCATTGGCAGCGATTATGCTCTGTGCGGTGACGGCAGCATCGGGCAGGTAAAGCATCAAAAGCACCTGGCAACGGCGCTGCGAACTGGAAAGCACAGATGGAATTTCAAGCGTCGTCATCATCTGTCGGGTATCCAGTGTGAATGTTTGATAAGAATAGCTAAAGGATGGGCGCTGAAAAGCGCGCCGGCAGGCCTTTCATTCAGGATTGCTGGCGAACATCACAGAATTTTTGACGTGAGGAATTGATGCAAACAGTTAAACAAAGCGTGACAGCGTTATTTTTGGCGGTTATCACCTCCGCCGCCAGCGCACATCCTCACAGCTTTATCAGCCTGAAAACCGAACTGGTGACGGACGGCACACAGCTTAGCGGCCTGAAGATGCGCTGGACGATGGATGAAATCACCTCCGCCGACCTGCTGTACGATGCCGGAAACGCAAAGCCCGGCGACGAGATCTGGAAAAAGCTGGCGGCGGAAGTCATGGCCAACGTGCTGGGTCAGCACTACTTCACCGAGTTCTGGCACAACGGACAAAAGGTGAAATTTCTTAACCGTCCCACGGAGTACGGTATGACCCGCGACGGCCATCAGGCGGTGCTGACGTTTATCCTTCCGCTGGCGCACCCTCAGCCGCTGGCCGGGCAGAAGTACAGGTTTTCCACGTTTGACCCAACCTACTATGTCGATATGCATTACGCCCAGGACAGCGACGTACAGTTGCCAGAAATATTGCAAAAAAGCTGCAAAATTGCCGTGCACACGCCGACGCCCAGTGAAGAGACGCTGAACTTTGCCGTTTCCCTTGATAAAGAAGATGCGCCTCCAGAAGACATGGAATTAGGAAAACAGTTTGCGCAGGAGGTGACGTTACAATGTCAGTGATCTCCTCTCCCGTCAGTAAGCCGCGTCGCTGGCTGCACCTCTGGCCTCTGGCGCTCTTTTTGCTGTTTGCGTCTGGCGGCGCGCTCTGGCTGTGGCAGGCATGGCCGCAGGTGATGATGAAAAGTATCCTCTGGCAGCGGGAAGTTAATCAGCAGATGAGCGGGCTGCTGAAAGCCGTGGCGGAAAATCCGTCCAAAGCGGGCGGCTCTCTTCTGGCGTTCAGCTTTATCTATGGCGTGCTGCATGCCCTGGGGCCGGGGCACGGCAAAATCGTTATCACGACCTGGCTTGCCACCCATCCGTCGAAGCTGAAATCGAGTATCGGCCTGACGCTGGCTTCCTCTTTACTTCAGGGCGGTGTGGCAATTGCGCTGGTCGTGGTCGTCCTTTCGCTGCTACAGCTCCCGGCCCGCCAGCTGCATATGAGCAGCTTCTGGCTGGAGAAGGGAAGTTACGCGCTGGTAGGCGTGTTGGGGCTGATCCTCTGCCTGAGGGCGCTGAAAAAATTGCGCGCGTTGCTGCAAAAACCAAAATTCAAAATCTTTACGCCGCATCACCTTCACCATGAAAACTGCGGGTGCGGGCATCAGCATCTGCCGACGCAGGAACAATTACAGAATGGTGACGACTGGCGTGCGCGCCTGATGATTGTTCTCTCAATGGGGATGCGTCCGTGCTCGGGCGCAATCATGGTGCTGTTGTTCAGCAAAGTGATAGGTGTATTTGGCTGGGGCATGATCTCGGCGCTGGCGATGGCGGCGGGAACATCTCTGACTATCTCTTCGTTAGCCTTGCTGGTGCACAGCTTCCGTCAGCTGGCGGTAAAACTCAGCGGCAATAAAACGCCGGTATTGTGGCGACAGGTTGGCTGGACGACGCTTGCGCTGGCGGGCGGGGTGATTCTGCTGGTGGCTGCGGTCACGATGTGGATAAGTGCGGTGCCGGTGGGAAGGGGGTTGCGGCCTTTTTAGCCATACCTGAGGGGTTTGTAGGCCCGGTAAGCGTAGCGCCACCGGGCTTAACAGACTGGATTAACGCTTCAGCGCATCGCTCAGTTCTTCACGCATGTTTGCCAGCATGGCTTTAACAACGCGCGGGTTACCTGCAACGATGTTGCCGGTAGACATATAGTTATGGCCGCCGGTGAAGTCACAAACAATCGCGCCAGCTTCACGTGCGATCAGCTCGCCCGCAGCGAAGTCCCACGGCTTCAGTGACAGCTCAAAGTAACCGTCAACGCGGCCGGTCGCCACGTAGGCCAGATCCAGTGCAGCAGAGCCGGTGCGACGGAAGTCCGCGCATTCGGTGAACAGTTTGCCGAGGATATTCATATAAGTGGTTGCGTGCTGCTTCGCCTTGAACGGGAAGCCGGTCGCCAGAATCGTGCCGTCCAGATCGCGTGCATTGCTGCAGCGCAGACGGTAGCCGTTCAGCTGCGCGCCCTGACCGCGGGTCGCGGTGAACAGTTCGTTACGCATTGGATCGTAAACAACGGCGACTTCAGTACGGCCTTTGATGCGTACTGCGATAGACACAGAGAAGTGTGGCAGGCGCTTAACGAAGTTGGTGGTGCCATCCAGTGGATCGATAACCCATTGAACATCCTGATCGGTACCTTCATGTTCACCGCTTTCTTCGGTGATGATGGTGTGCTGCGGGTAAGATTTGCGGATCGTTTCGATAATAATCGCTTCTGCGGCTTTATCGACGTTAGTCACGAAATCATTGCTGCCTTTCTGGCTGGTTTCTACGGAGTCTGGGGTTTCGTAGTGTTTGGCAATTACATTACCCGCCTTGCGCGCTGCGCGCACGGCGATGGTCAGCATCGGATGCATCGGTCTCTCTCACTGGATGTTAAAGAACAGGAAAATCGGCGCAGAGTATAGCAGCGGGATCGGATTATGTCTCTCGTTTATGATAATATGCCCGAATATTCTTCAGACACTGAATCCAGACATCTAAAAATTATGCTGCAAAACATTCGAATCGTGCTGGTCGAAACATCGCACACCGGCAACATGGGCTCTGTGGCCCGCGCTATGAAAACCATGGGCTTAACGAACCTGTGGCTGGTTAATCCGCTGGTGAAACCAGACTCTCAGGCTATTGCGCTGGCGGCCGGCGCCAGCGACGTGATCGGGAATGCACAGATTGTGGACACCCTGGACGAAGCCCTGGCCGGTTGCAGTCTGGTGGTGGGGACCAGCGCGCGCTCCCGTACGCTGCCCTGGCCGATGCTGGACCCGCGCGAATGCGGCCTGAAAAGTATCTCAGAAGCGGAACAGGCGCCGGTTGCGCTGGTGTTTGGTCGTGAACGCGTTGGCCTGACCAACGAGGAACTACAGAAGTGTCACTACCACGTGGCGATTGCCGCAAACCCGGAATACAGCTCGCTGAACCTGGCGATGGCGGTGCAGGTGATTGCCTACGAAGTACGCATGGCATGGCTGGCGACGCAGGAGAAACAGGTCGAACCTAAAGAAGAGACGGCCTACCCGCTGGTGGACGATCTTGAGCGCTTCTACGGCCACCTGGAGCAGACGCTGCTCTCTACTGGCTTTATCCGCGAAGGTCACCCGGGACAGGTGATGAACAAGCTGCGCCGTATGTTCACCCGCGCGCGTCCGGAAAGCCAGGAGCTGAACATCCTGCGCGGGATCCTGGCGTCTATTGAGCAGAAGAATAAAGAGTAGTGCCGTGTGTTCGCCGGGTGGCGCTTCGCTTACCCGGCCTACAAAGCCCGTAGGCCCGTGCAAGCGCAGCGCCGCCGGGCAAAAAATACGGCACAGAAGGTTAAATACCTGACTAAAACAGTCAAGTAAATAGTTGACCAATTTAGTCAGGAATGTCAGACTTGGCCCTGCTATGCAATACCCCCATTTTACAATAAAAAACCCCGGGCAGGGGCGAGTTTGAGGTTAAGTAAGACATGAGACTGACATCTAAAGGGCGTTATGCCGTGACCGCGATGCTGGACGTTGCGCTCAACTCCGAAGCGGGCCCGGTTCCGTTGGCTGATATTTCTGAACGACAGGGGATCTCCCTCTCTTATCTGGAACAGCTGTTCTCCAGACTGCGTAAAAATGGACTGGTGTCCAGCGTTCGTGGCCCGGGCGGCGGTTATCTGCTGGGTAAAGACGCGGGCAGTATTGCGGTTGGCGAAGTGATTAGCGCAGTTGACGAATCCGTTGATGCGACCCGTTGCCAGGGCAAAGGCGGCTGCCAGGGCGGCGATAAATGCCTTACCCACGCGCTGTGGCGCGATCTGAGCGACCGTCTGACCGGCTTCCTGAATAATATCACCCTGGGTGAGCTGGTTAATAACCAGGAAGTTCTGGATGTTTCTGGTCGTCAGCACAGTCAGGATTCACAACGCAGCACCCGCACGCAGGACGCCATCGACGTTAAACTGCGCGCGTAATTAAAAAGATAAGTATTCAGAATCAGGCCGGGGTGGTCACACCCCGCGTACTCGGTCGTACATCCAGCCGGTTGCCTGATTCCTTGCATTGAAGCGATGTACGGAGTTTATAGAGCAATGAAATTACCGATTTATCTCGACTACTCCGCAACCACGCCGGTGGACCCGCGTGTTGCCGAGAAAATGATGCAGTGTCTGACCCTGGACGGAAACTTTGGTAACCCAGCTTCCCGTTCACACCGTTTTGGCTGGCATGCTGAAGAGGCGGTTGATATCGCCCGTAATCAGATTGCTGACCTGGTCGGTGCCGACCCGCGTGAAATTGTTTTCACCTCCGGTGCGACCGAATCCGACAACCTGGCGATCAAAGGTGCAGCCAACTTTTATCAGAAAAAAGGCAAGCACATCATCACCAGCAAAACCGAACACAAAGCCGTGCTGGACACCTGCCGTCAGCTGGAGCGTGAAGGGTTCGAAGTGACTTACCTGGCGCCGCAGAGCAACGGGATCATCGACCTGAAAGAGCTCGAAGCGGCGATGCGTGATGACACCATTCTGGTTTCCATCATGCACGTTAACAACGAAATCGGTGTTGTGCAGGACATCGCCACCATCGGCGAAATGTGCCGTGCGCGCGGCATCATCTACCACGTGGATGCGACCCAGAGCGTGGGCAAACTGCCTATCGACCTGAGCCAGCTGAAAGTGGACCTGATGTCCTTCTCCGGTCACAAAATCTATGGCCCGAAAGGCATCGGCGCGCTGTACGTTCGTCGTAAGCCACGTATCCGCATCGAAGCACAGATGCACGGCGGCGGTCACGAGCGCGGCATGCGTTCCGGTACTTTGCCTGTTCACCAGATTGTGGGCATGGGCGAAGCGTATCGCATCGCGAAAGAAGAGATGGAAAGCGAGATGGCACGCCTGCGTACGCTGCGTAACCGTCTTTGGGACGGCGTGAAGGATATGGAAGAAGTCTATCTGAACGGCGATCTCGAGCAGGGCGCGCCGAACATCCTCAACGTCAGCTTCAACTATGTTGAAGGCGAGTCGCTGATCATGGCGCTGAAAGACCTGGCCGTTTCTTCCGGTTCTGCCTGTACGTCTGCAAGCCTGGAGCCATCCTACGTGCTGCGTGCGCTGGGCATGACTGACGAGCTGGCGCACAGCTCTATCCGTTTCTCTTTAGGTCGTTTCACTACCGAAGAAGAGATTGACTACACCATCAAACTGGTTCGTAACTCCATCGGCCGTCTGCGCGACCTTTCTCCACTGTGGGAAATGTTCAAGCAGGGCGTGGATCTGAACAGCATTGAATGGTCACATCACTAATCGGTACATAAGGAGAATTCAATCATGGCATACAGCGAAAAAGTTATCGATCATTACGAGAACCCGCGCAACGTTGGCTCTTTTGACAACAGCGACGAATCTGTCGGTAGCGGTATGGTTGGCGCGCCAGCGTGTGGCGACGTGATGAAGTTGCAGATTAAAGTCAACAATGAAGGTATCATTGAAGACGCGCGCTTCAAGACCTACGGCTGCGGTTCTGCTATCGCCTCCAGCTCCCTGGTCACCGAGTGGGTGAAGGGCAAGTCTCTGGACGAAGCACAGGCAATCAAAAACACGGACATTGCTGAAGAACTCGAACTGCCGCCGGTGAAAATTCACTGTTCAATTCTGGCAGAAGACGCGATCAAAGCCGCCATTGCGGATTACAAAAGCAAACGTGAAGCAAAATAATTGAGGTTTGAGTATGTCGATTACCCTTAGCGACAGCGCTGCCGCGCGAGTAAGCTCTTTTCTGGCGAACCGTGGTAAAGGCTTTGGCCTGCGACTGGGCGTACGTACCTCCGGCTGTTCTGGTATGGCTTACGTACTGGAGTTTGTTGACGAACCGGCGTCTGATGACACCGTGTTTGAAGACAAGGGCGTGAAGGTGGTGGTCGATGGCAAAAGCCTGCAATTTCTCAACGGCACTCAGCTGGACTTTGTAAAAGAAGGCCTGAACGAAGGGTTCAAATTTACGAACCCGAACGTCAAAGACGAGTGTGGTTGCGGCGAAAGCTTCCACGTTTAACCGCGTTCCGCTGTTATACCGATTAATTCGTGTTGCAGAAAGGCGGCAAGCGAGTGAATCCCCGGGAGCTTACTTAAGTAAGTGACTGGGGTGAACGAGCGCAGACAACGCATCTGCAGCGCGAAGTAAGAAGGTATAACCCCACCGTGGCTGTGCTACGCGTGGGGTTTGTTCTAACAGCCTACCCCTGAGATTGTTATGGATTACTTCACTCTCTTCGGACTACCCGCTCAATACCCGATTGATCTCCAGGCGCTGACGATCCGTTTTCAGGATCTCCAGCGTCAGTACCATCCGGATAAATTCGCCAGCGGGACGCAGGCAGAGCAGCTGGCTGCGGTATCACACTCCGCAACCATCAACCAGGCCTGGCAAACGCTGCGTCATCCGCTGGCGCGTGCAGAATATCTGCTCTCGCTCCACGGTTTTGATCTGGCGAGCGAACAGCATACCGTGCGCGACACCGCGTTTCTGATGGAGCAGCTGGAGCTTCGCGAAGAGCTGGATGAAATTGAACAGGCTAAAGACGAAGCGCGTCTGGAACGTTTTCTCCAGCGCGTAAAGGGCATGTTCGATACCCGCCATCAGCAGATGGTTGAGCAACTGAACAACGAGACCTGGGACGTGGCGGCAGACACTGTGCGCAAACTCCGTTTTCTCGATAAACTGCGAAGCAGTGCTGAACAACTCGAAGAAAAGCTGCTCGATTTTTAATTTCGGAAGCAATTATGGCCTTATTACAAATTAGTGAGCCAGGCTTAAGCGCCGCACCGCACCAGCGTCGTCTGGCGGTCGGTATTGACCTGGGCACCACCAATTCTCTCGTGGCGACCGTGCGTAGCGGCCAGGCGGAAACGCTGGCTGACGAGCAGGGCCGCCATCTGCTGCCTTCCGTGGTCCACTACCAGCAGCAGGGTCACGCGGTCGGCTTTGATGCCCGCGCCAATGCCGCGCGCGATCCGGCTAACACCATCAGCTCGGTTAAGCGCATGATGGGCCGCTCGCTGGCGGATATCCAGACCCGTTATCCGCATCTGCCGTACCAGTTACAGGCCAGCGAAAACGGCCTGCCGATGATTGCGACATCTGCCGGTCTGCTGAACCCGATTCGTGTTTCTGCTGACATCCTCAAAGCGCTGGCGGCGCGCGCGACGGCGACGCTCGGTGGCGATCTGGACGGCGTGGTAATCACCGTTCCGGCCTACTTTGACGATGCACAGCGTCAGGGCACCAAAGACGCCGCGCGTCTGGCGGGCCTGCACGTGCTGCGTCTGCTGAACGAACCGACAGCGGCAGCCATTGCCTACGGCCTCGATTCCGGTCAGGAAGGGGTGATTGCGGTTTACGATCTCGGCGGCGGGACGTTTGATATCTCTATCCTGCGCTTAAGCCGCGGTGTGTTCGAAGTGCTGGCCACCGGCGGGGATTCCGCGCTCGGCGGCGATGACTTCGACCATCTGCTGGCGGACTACATCCGCGAGCAGGCGGGCATCAGCGATCGCAGCGATGCGCGCGTCCAGCGTGAACTGCTGGATGCGGCCATCGACGCCAAAATCGCCCTGAGCGATGCGCAGTCCGTCAGCGTGAACGTCGCAGGCTGGCAGGGTGAGATCACCCGCGACCAGTTCAGCGAACTGATTGCGCCTCTGGTTAAGCGTACCCTACTGGCCTGCCGTCGCGCATTGAAAGATGCGGGCGTTGAGGCTAACGAGGTGCTGGAAGTGGTCATGGTTGGCGGCTCAACCCGCGTGCCGCTGGTACGTGAGCGCGTAGGGGAATTCTTTGGCCGCACGCCGCTAACCTCTATCGACCCGGACAAAGTGGTTGCCGTGGGTGCCGCTATCCAGGCCGATATCCTGGTCGGCAACAAGCCGGACAGCGAAATGCTGCTGCTGGACGTCATCCCGCTGTCTCTGGGTTTAGAAACCATGGGCGGCCTGGTGGAGAAAGTTATTCCCCGTAACACCACCATTCCGGTGGCGCGCGCACAGGAGTTCACCACCTTCAAAGACGGCCAGACCGCGATGTCCATCCACGTGATGCAGGGCGAGCGCGAGCTGGTGCAGGACTGCCGCTCTCTGGCGCGCTTTGCGCTGCGCGGAATTCCGGCGCTGCCGGCGGGCGGGGCGCATATTCGCGTCACCTTCCAGGTGGATGCGGACGGTCTCCTGAGCGTGACGGCGTTGGAAAAATCCACCGGCGTCGAATCGTCCATTCAGGTGAAGCCGTCCTACGGCCTGACCGATGGCGAAATCGCCTCCATGATTCAGGACTCAATGAGCTACGCCGAGCAGGATGTGAAGGCGCGTATGCTGGCGGAACAAAAAGTGGAAGCCGCACGCGTGCTGGAAAGCCTGAACGGCGCGCTTGCTGCCGATGCCGCGCTGTTAAGCGCCGCTGAGCGCCAGGTGATTGACGAGGCTGCTGCGCGCTTAAGCGCCGTGGCCGAAGGCAATGACGCTGACGCAATAGAAGAAGCCATTAAAAACGTTGATAAACAAACCCAGGACTTCGCTGCTCGCCGCATGGACAAATCTGTCCGCGTCGCGCTGAAAGGCCAGTCCGTGGACGAGGTTTAATATGCCAAAGATTGTTATTTTGCCTCATGCGGACCTCTGTCCGGATGGCGCTGTTCTGGAAGCGAAGACCGGTGAAACCATTCTCGATGTAGCCCTGCGTGCAGGTATCGAAGTGGAACACGCCTGTGAAAAATCCTGTGCCTGCACCACCTGCCACTGCATCGTGCGTGAAGGTTTTGATTCTCTCGCCGAGAGCACCGAAGACGAAGACGACATGCTGGACAAAGCATGGGGTCTGGAGCCAGACAGCCGCTTAAGCTGCCAGGCCGCGGTGACCGATGAAGATCTGGTCGTGGAATTCCCACGCTACACCATCAACCACGCACGCGAGCATTAATATGGGACTGAAGTGGACAGACAGCCGTGAAATCGGCGAAGCGCTCTACGACGCGAACCCGGATCTCGATCCGAAGACCGTACGATTCACCGACATGCATCAGTGGATCTGCGATTTAGAGGATTTTGACGACGATCCAAACGCATCCAATGAAAAAATTCTGGAGGCGATTCTGTTAGTCTGGTTAGATGAAGCAGAGTAAATCACTTAACGGGCTGCCTTCAGGCGGCCCGTTTGCTAATAAGGACAAATAAAATGACCGAAGCGATGAAGATTACGCTCTCCACGCAGCCAGCCGACGCACGCTGGGGCGAGAAAGCCACCTGGAGCATCAATAACGACGGTATTACCCTGCACCTGACGGGTAACGATGATTTGGGCCTGATCCAGCGCGCCGCGCGTAAAATTGACGGCCTGGGCATTAAGCATGTCACTCTGACTGGCGAAGGCTGGGACACAGACCGCAGCTGGGCTTTCTGGGCGGGTTACAAAGGCCCGAAAGGCACCCGTAAAATTGAGTGGGCGAACCTCGATGAAGCCGGTCAGAAAGAGCTGGAAAGCCGCCTGAAAATTATCGACTGGGTGCGCGACACCATCAACGCCCCGGCGGAAGAGTTGGGGCCTGAGCAGCTGGCGCAGCGCGCGGTTGACCTGCTGTGCGGCGTGGCGGACGACAAGATGACCTACCGCATCACCAAAGGTGAAGACCTGCGCGAACAAAATTACATGGGTATCCACACCGTGGGTCGTGGCTCCGAGCGTCCTCCGGTCCTGCTGGCACTGGATTTCAACCCAACCGGCGATAAAGAAGCGCCGGTCTTTGCCTGTCTGGTCGGGAAAGGTATCACCTTCGATACCGGCGGTTACAGCCTGAAGCAGAGCGCGTTCATGGATTCCATGAAGTCCGACATGGGCGGCGCGGCGACCATTACCGGCGCGCTGGCGTTCGCCATCACCCGTGGTCTGAACAAGCGCGTGAAGCTCTACCTGTGCTGCGCGGATAACATGGTGAGTGGCAATGCCTTCAAGCTGGGCGACATCATTCGCTACCGCAACGGTAAAAATGTTGAGGTGATGAACACCGATGCCGAAGGCCGTCTGGTGCTGGCCGATGGCCTGATCGACGCCTCTGCGCAGAAGCCGGAGCTGATTATCGACATGGCGACCCTGACCGGCGCGGCGAAAACTGCCCTTGGCAACGATTACCATGCGCTGTTCAGCTTCGACGACAAGCTGGCCGCTCGCCTGCTGGCCAGCGCGGCGGCGGAAAACGAGCCGTTCTGGCGTCTGCCGCTGGCCGAGTTCCACCGCAGCCAGCTGCCGTCTAACTTCGCCGAGCTGAACAACACCGCGAGCGCGGCGTACCCGGCGGGAGCCAGCACAGCAGCAGGCTTCCTGTCTCACTTCGTTGAGAACTACCATGAAGGCTGGCTGCACATTGACTGCTCCGCTACCTACCGTAAAGCGGCGGTTGAGCAGTGGTCCGCAGGCGCAACCGGTCTGGGTGTGCGTACCGTGGCGAACCTGCTGACGGCTGAGTGATCTTTTTTGCCGGGTGGCGCTACGCTTACCCGGCCTACAAAACCCGTAGGCCCGTGCAAGCGTAGCGCCGCCGGGCAATTGTGAAGTAGCCAAACTATGTCAGAAACCAAAAACGAATTAGAAACCCTGCTGGAGCAGGCGGCGACCGAGCCCGCCCACCGTCCGGCCTTTTTCCGCACGCTGCTGGAATCCACCGTCTGGGTGCCGGGCACCGCAGCAGAAGGGGAGCAGGTTGTCGAAGACAGCGCCCTGGATCTGCTGCACTGGGAGAAAGACGACGGCACGTCGGTGATCCCGTTCTTTACCTCGCTCGAGGCCTTGCAGGAAGCGGTAGAAGACGAACAGGCGTTCGTGGTGATGCCGGTGCGCACGCTGTTCGAAATGACCCTGGGGCAGACGCTGTTCCTCAACGCCAAACTGCCGACAGGGAAAGAGTTCACTCCGCGTGAAATCAGCCATCTGATTGGTGAAGAAGGCAACCCGCTCAGCACCCAGGAGGTGCTGGAAGGGGGCGAAACGCTGCTACTGTCTGAAGTGGCCGAGCCGCCCGCGCAGATGATTGACTCCCTGACCACGCTGTTTAAAACCATCAAGCCGGTAAAACGCGCGTTCCTCTGCTCCATCAAAGAGAGCGCTGACGAAAAGCCTGTTCTGCTGATTGGGATTGAGGCCGATGGCGATATCGACGAGATCATCCAGGCGGCGGGAAGCGTAGCGACCGACACGCTCCCGGGCGATGAGCCGATTGATATCTGTCAGGTGAAGAAAGGTGAGCAGGGCATCAGCCACTTTATTACCGAGCACATCACCCCGTTCTACGAGCGTCGCTGGGGCGGCTTCCTGCGCGATCTCAAGACCAACCGCATTATCTGATTACGGCGGGGTGACCTTCACCCCGTTGCTTCCAGCAACAGTAAATCCATCAGCAGCACCAGATTCGACTCAAACGACGTCACCCCTGCGGCTTCAGCGGCGAAATGTACCGCTTCGTCATAGAGGGCAAAATGCACGTCGGCCATACCTGCCAGCGTATTGGCCGACGCGCGGGTAAACGCGACGATCGTCATGCCGACGTTTTTGGCGATCCGCGCTTTATCCAGCACCTGCTCCGTTTCGCCGCTGCGCGAAACGGCAATAAATACCTGATAGCGTGCGGCGTTGCTGAGAAAAATATTCCGGCTGTCCCCCGGTCCGGAGATGAACGCGGTTTTTCCCAGCACCTGCAACTTCTTGGTCAGGTACTCGGCAAAAAGATATGAAAACCCGGCGCCGTAGAGAAAGAAGCTCTCTTTCTGGCGCAGCAGGCTGGCAAACTGCTGGCGTTTGTCCTGGGTAACCCACTGGAAGGTCTGCTGATAGTTGGCAATAAACCGGGCAAAAAGCGCGGGCATTTCTGCATGTTGCGCAGACTGTACGGTGATATGCGGCGTGTCAGAAAGCAGCTGCTTGCAGTGCCAGATAAACTCGCTAAAGCCGCTGAAGCCCAGCTTCTGGCACAGCCGCATAATCGTCGCGGTGGAGACAAATGTCGCCAGCGCCAGCTCGCGCACCGTGATATTGCCCACCAGCAGCGGATGCTCAGTGAGGTGGGCGAGGACGCGATACTCAGCGCGGGTCAGTGACGACCCGCGTGTTAACAGCGTTGCCAGGCGGTTATCCATTATTTCGCCGGTTCAACCGGTAGATCGTCCCGTGCACCCCATTCACTCCAGGCGCCGTCATACAGCGTCACGTCATTCGCGCCAAGGGTTGCCAGTGCCAGGATCACCACGCAGGCCGTCACGCCGGAGCCGCAGCTGGCAATAACCGGACGATGCAAATCCACGCCCTGACGTTCAAAAATGGCACGCAATTCATCGGTGGTTTTCAGCTCGCCTTCAAACACCAGATCGCCCCACGGCACGTTCAGCGCCCCCGGGATATGTCCGCGTTTCAGTCCCGGACGCGGCTCATCCGCTTCAGCGTTGAAGCGTGGAGCGGGACGCGCATCGACGATTTGGGCCGTGTTTTCGTGGCTCACGACCAGCACGTCGGTCAGGCGTTTCACCACGTGTGCGTCGAACGTGGCATCGAATTCGCCTTCCGGCAGCGTCACGTCGCCCTGCTGAAGCGGCAGCTCGTCGCGCTTCCAGCCCGCAAGCCCGCCCGCCAGAATCGACACTTTTTCCACGCCGAAGTTTTTCAGCATCCACCACGCCCGCGGGGCGGAGAAGAGGTTACCTTCATCATAAACAACAAGGTGTTTGTCTTTGCTGATGCCGAGCTCGCGCATCGCCACGGAAAACGCTTCCGGACGAGGCAGCATGTGCGGCAGGGGAGAGGTGTGATCGGAGAGGGCTTCGATATCGAAAAAAACCGCGCCAGGCAGGTGCCCTGCGCGATATTCAGCGGGAACGTCACGATGCTCCTGGCCCGGAGGGGCCATGCGCGCGTCGATAATCTGAACTTCCGGGTCGTCGCCGTGCTCAATCAGCCAGTCGGCGGCGACAAAATATGAGGTGGACATGGTTGCCTCCATTCTTTTCCGTAAAAAAGGATTGTCGGTGTTTTTTCTGACACCGACAAGTTAACCACGTTCAACTCGCGAGCAAGCCCCTATTTTTTCACCGCTTCACCGTCCTGCCATGCCTTTTGCAGCGCAGGCCAGTAGTCGCGGTTGGCTTCGATCATCTCATCCAGAATCGCTTTCGCGTGCTCCATGGTCGGCACGGTGCGGTTCAGGGTAAACGCCTGCAACGCTTTCTCGTAGCTGCCTTCGATGGTTGCCTCCACCAGCAGCTGTTCAGAAGCGAGCTGCTGTTGCAGGAGCGTCTGGTGGAACAACGGCACCTGACCCACGCGGACAGGCTCCGGCCCTTCGGAGGTGATATAGGCAGGTACTTCCACCACCGCATAGTACGGCAGATTGGTAATCGCCCCGCGGTTTTCCACCATCACCAGATGACGTTGGCGCAGGTTGAATGCCAGCGAGCAGGCGACATCGACGATAAATTCGCCGTGAACACCTACGTGGAAGGCGTCCGGTAAGATCCCGCTGCGCTGGTACTCTTCGGCGGCGGCAAACAGCTTTTTCTCACGTCCGTTCATCACTTCGTTGGCACGGGTATAGTCCGGGTTCTGATGCTCCACAATCTGGTTCGGCATCAGGTAGTACTGTAGATACGGGTTCGGCAGGTACTCCGGGAAGTTATCCATAATCGGCTTGATGTTGCGCCAGGTTTTCACCCATGACGGATCCGAGTGCTGCGGGTCGGTTTTGGCCGCGTCTTCCGTCAGCAGGCCAAACATCGCGATATGTTTACGCAGCTCCGGCAGCTTGTCCTCGCCGTCCACCAGCACGCGGGTAAACCAGCCGAAGTGGTTGAGGCCAAAATAGTCCACCTCCAGTTTATGACGGTCCACGCCCAGAATGGCGCCCATATTGCGCATCGCGGCGACAGGCATATCGCAGATGTTCAGCACGCGTGCGTTGGGGCGCAGGCGACGCACGCCCTCAGCGACGATCGCCGCCGGGTTGGAGTAGTTCACGATCCACGCTTTCTCGTGCGCGTAGCGTTCCACCCGATCGATCAGCTCTACCATCGGCAGGATCGTACGCAGGCCATATGCCAGCCCGCCGGGTCCGCAGGTTTCCTGACCGACCACTCCGTGGCGCAGCGGAATTTTTTCATCCTGCTCGCGCATTTTGTACTGTCCGACGCGCATCTGAGCAAAAACAAAATGCGCGCCGCTGAAGGCCACCTCCGGATCGCTGGTGACCGTGAATTTGATGCTCTGGCTGTGGTCGCGAATGACCTTTTCCACCACGGGCGCAATGGTGTTCTGGCGCGCCTCGTCGATGTCATACAGGCGAATCTCTGCCAGGGGGAAATCGTGCAGGCGTACCATCAGGCTTTTCACTATACCTGGCGTGTAGGTGCTGCCGCCGCCAGCAATCGACAGAATGAATGGGGGTGTTAACATCTTTAGCTCCTTTCAGAGAAACGTCTCAACGGCTTCTCGCATTTTTTTGACATGCAGCCCGTAGACCACCTGAACGTTGTTACCTTGTTTGATAATCCCTTTCGCGCCGGTCGCTTTCAGGCGCGGTTCGTCGATGATGGCGACGTCCTTCACCGTGACGCGTAAGCGGGTGTAGCAGTTATCAACCACCTGAATGTTTTCCCGACCGCCCAGACCGACGACGATCGATTCGCCCAGCCCGTCGTTATTTCCCTTCGCCTGGTATTCCTGTTTGCTGTAGAGGCGCGTCTCCCGATCGTCATCTTCACGACCGGGCGTTTTCATGTTGAAACGCAGGATCAGGAAGCGGAACACCACGAAATAAAGGGCGAACATGATCAGCCCGACCACGATGTACATGGGCCAGTTGGACTTTTCCGTGCCGAGCGGCAGGTTGTAGAGGATAAAATCGATAATTCCGTTGGCGCCGATGGCGTGAACGCCAAACAGGGTGAACAGCATCATGCCAATGCCGGTCAGCACCGCATGCACCACGAACAACAGCGGGGCGACAAACAGGAAAGAGAACTCGATCGGCTCGGTTACGCCGACCAGCAGCGAGGTCAGCGCCGCCGGGATCAGAATGGCTTTCGCAATCGCTTTACGCTCTGGCTTCGCGGTCATGTACATCGCCAGTGCGGCGGCGGGAAGGCCGAACATCTTGCTGATGCCGCGAGCATCCCACACCACGGTGCTGCTGAGCTGCTTCACGTCCGGGCAGGCCATCTCGGCGAAGTAGATATTGCGCGCGCCCTGGTAAGCCGTACCGCACACCTCCTGCGTACCGCCCAGTTCGGTATACAGGAACGGCGTATAGACCAGATGATGCAGGCCCGTCGGCACCAGAATGCGTTCAAGGAAACCGTAGATCGCCACCCCAAACGGACCGGACCCTTTGATCGCCAGCGCCAGGGCGCTTATTCCATGCTGTGCGTACGGCCAGAGTTCGCTCATGACCACGCCGAGCAGCATAGAGACTGGCAACATCACAATCGCGACAAAGCAGTGGCCGGAGTATATCGCCATCGCGCCGTTAAACTGGACACCGGAATATTTGTTGTACAGATAACCGGAGAGCGCCCCGGTCAGGATCCCGGCGAAAACGCCCATCTCCAGCACCTGGACGCCCAGAACCATGCTTTGTCCGGCGGCTTTCATCTGCTCTGCAGGGGCCAGTTCTCCCTGAAGCTGTAACGTCACGTTCATGGCATTGATAAACACGATAAAAGTCACCAGCCCAATCAGCGCCGCGTAGCCTTTGTCTCGGGTTGCCAGGCCAATGGGGATCCCGACGGCAAACACCAGCGCCAGGTTGACCAGCACCGACACGGCAGATTTGGCGATCAGCTGGCCGACACTCTGGATCAGCGGATGGCCGAGAAACGGCAGGTACTCGGCCAGATTGCCGTTACCCAGCACATTCCCAAAGGCGATAAACAGACCGACGATAGGTAAGATAAGTACAGGTCCGTAAAGTGATTTTCCGAAATTTTGTAGGGCGTTCACGGCTCGTTTCATGGCTTTCTCTCTTATTGAACCGCGCACTCGGGGTGCGTCATGGTCATAAAACTAGCAGGCATGATGCGAGCTTATCCAGCTATCTTCTTGTTTTAAAAACAAATGACGCGAAAGGTAACATGTTACGTTACGCTGTGTGATCGCGGTTCCACCCTCGCATGCGAGTACGATGCCATTCTGCGAGGCGCTTTCCAGATTATAAAATTGGACTTTTTGTATTAACGAAACTTGCGGATAATACTTATCCGGACGACGACCAACAGGCCCCTCAGGCCAGGGACATAGGATGAAACCGTTTCGCTTAGCTGCGATCTCTCTCGCGCTGCTCACCACCTTTACGCTTGCCGGCTGTGATAACAGCGATGACAAACCTCAGGCCGCTGCCCCCGCAGCGTCTACTACATCAGCACAGAAAACCCCGGCAAAACCGGATCCTGAAAAGCTGGCTAAGCTGGCCGCGCAGAGTCAGGGTAAGGCGTTGACGCTGCTGGATGCCTCTGAAGTGCAACTCGACGGTGCTGCGACACTGGTTCTGACCTTCTCTGTACCGCTGGATCCCAGCCAGGATTTTGCGAAAACGGTGCATGTGGTGGATAAAAAAAGTGGCAAAGTGGACGGCGCCTGGGAACTGGCCCCCAATCTGAAAGAGCTGCGCCTGCGCCATCTGGAGCCGAATCGTAATCTGGTCGTCACCGTCGAGCGTAATTTGCTGGCGCTGAACAAAGCGACATTCGGCATTGACTATGAAAAAGCGATCACCACCCGGGATGTTGAACCGACGGTCGGATTCGCCAGCCGCGGATCGCTGCTGCCGGGTAAAGTGGTGGAAGGGTTGCCGGTGATGGCGCTCAACGTCAACAATGTGGACGTGAACTTCTACCGCGTTAAGCCGGAGTCGCTGGCCTCGTTTGTCAGCCAGTGGGAGTACCGTAACTCGCTGACCAACTGGGAATCTGACAACCTGCTGAAGATGGCGGAACTGGTCTACACCGGCCGTTTCGACCTCAACCCGGCGCGCAACACGCGTGAAAAACTGCTCCTGCCGCTCAAAGATATTAAGCCGCTCCAGCAGTCTGGCGTCTATATCGCCGTGATGAATCAGGCTGGTCACTATAACTACAGTAACGCCGCGACGCTCTTTACCTTAAGTGATATTGGGCTGTCCGCTCACCGTTATCATAACCGCCTGGACATCTTCACCCAGAGTCTTGAAAACGGTGCGGCGCAGTCAGGCGTGACCATTACCCTTCTGAACGATAAAGGACAGACCCTGGCCGAGGCGAATAGCGACGCCGATGGTCATGCGAAACTGGAAACCGATAAAGAAGCCGCGCTGATCCTGGCCAGTAAAGATGGACAGACCACGCTTCTTGACCTCAAACTTCCGGCGCTGGATCTGGCGGAGTTTGATATCGCCGGTAACCCGGGTTACAGCAAACAGTTCTTTATGTTTGGCCCGCGCGATCTCTATCGTCCGGGTGAAACGGTGATCCTTAACGGCCTGCTTCGCGACAGCGATGGCAAACCGCTTCCCGAGCAGCCGGTAAAACTTGACGTGCTGCGTCCGGACGGCCAGGTAGCGCGTACGGTCGTTGTGCAACCTGAGAACGGCCTTTATCGCTTCAACTATTCGCTTGATAGCGGCGCCCAGACCGGCATGTGGCATATTCGCGCGAATACGGGGGATAACCAGCAGCGCATGTGGGATTTCCACGTCGAAGATTTTATGCCTGAGCGTATGGCGCTGAATCTGACCGGGCAAAAAACGCCGGTTTCCCCGCAGGAGGATGTGGACTTTAACGTTGTGGGCTATTACCTGTATGGCGCGCCGGCTAACGGTAATTCTCTGCAAGGCCTGCTTTTCCTGCGTCCGCTGCGTGACGCGGTGCCTGCACTGCCTGGCTTCCAGTTCGGTGATATTGCCGAGGAGAACCTGAGCCGCAGCCTGGATGAAGTGCAGCTTACGCTGGACGAACAGGGGCGCGGACAGGTTACCACCGAAAGTCAGTGGAAAGAGGTGCACTCGCCTCTGCAACTGATTTTGCAAGCCAGCCTGCTGGAATCAGGCGGGCGTCCGGTAACGCGACGCGCCGAGCAGGCTATCTGGCCTGCGGCTGAACTTCCGGGGATCCGCCCACAGTTCGCCAGCAAGGCCGTGTACGACTACCGCACCGATACCACCGTCAACCAGCCGATTGTCGACGAGAACGGCAACGCCAGCTTTGACATCGTCTATGCCGATGCCAGCGGGGCGAAAAAAGCGGTATCTGGTCTGCAGGTGCGTCTGGTCCGTGAGCGTCGCGACTACTTCTGGAACTGGTCCGAGAGCGAGGGCTGGCAGTCTCAGTTTGATCAAAAAGATCTCGTTGAGGGCGAGCAGGAACTTAACCTCAAGGCCGATGAAACCGGTAAAGTCACCTTCCCGGTGGAGTGGGGCTCATACCGTCTGGAAGTGAAAGCCCCTGATAACATGGTCAGCAGCGTGCGCTTCTGGGCGGGGTACAGCTGGCAGGATAACAGCGATGGCACGGGTGCTGCACGCCCTGATCGTGTGACGCTGAAACTGGACAAGCCATCCTATCAGCCAGGCGATACCATCAACCTGCATATTGCAGCGCCGGCCGCAGGCAAGGGCTATGCAATGATCGAATCCAGCGAAGGGCCACTGTGGTGGAAAGAGATCGACGTACCGGTTAACGGTCTGGATCTCGCCATTCCGGTGGATAAGGCCTGGAAACGTCACGATCTCTACCTCAGCACGCTGGTGGTTCGTCCTGGCGATAAATCTAAATCCGCCACGCCAAAACGCGCGGTTGGTCTGCTGCATCTGCCAATGGGGGACGAAAATCGTCGCCTGAGCATCGCACTTGATAACCCACAAAAAATGCGTCCGAACCAGACGCTTTCTGTGAAAGTGAAAGCCAGCGTAAAAGAGGGGGCTGTGCCACAGAAGGTGAACGTGCTGGTCTCGGCTGTTGATAGCGGCGTGCTGAACATTACCGACTACGTCACGCCGGATCCGTGGGAAGCTTTCTTCGGTCAGAAGCGCTATGGCGCGGACATCTATGATGTTTATGGCCAGGTGATTGAAGGTCAGGGACGTTTGGCCGCACTGCGCTTTGGCGGAGACGGCGATGAACTGAAACGCGGCGGTAAGCCACCGGTGAACCATGTCACCATTATTGCTCAGCAGGCGCAGCCGGTTAGGCTTGATGCCAACGGTGAAGGCACCATCACGCTGCCGATTGGCGATTTTAACGGCGAACTGCGTCTGATGGCGCAGGCCTGGACGGAAGACGATTTCGGCAGCAGCGAAAGCAAAATCATTGTGGCGGCTCCGATTATCACCGAGCTTAACACGCCGCGATTCCTCGCAAGTGGCGATACCTCTCGCCTGACGCTGGACCTGACCAACCTTACTGACCAGCCGCAAACCCTGAACATTGCGTTAACCGCAACCGGTAAGGTGTCGCTCGAAGGTGCTCAGCCAGAGCCGGTTAAGCTGCCGCCTGGCGCACGTAGCACTCTGTTTATTCCGGTGCGCGCGCTGGAAGGCTATGGCGATGGTGAAGTAACTGCTCAGGTGACGGGGCTTCAGCTCCCTGGTGAGACGTTTGCGCCGCAGCAGAAGAGCTGGAAAATTGGTGTACGCCCCGCATTCCCGGCGCAAACGGTGAATACGGGCACGATGCTGAACCCTGGCGAATCCTGGAGCGCGCCAGCACAGCATATCGACGGTTTCTCGCCTGCCACGCTACAGGGACAGCTGTTGCTCAGCGGTAAACCACCTTTGAACCTGGCGCGCTACATTCGTGAACTTCAGGCCTATCCATACGGATGTCTTGAGCAGACCACCAGCGGCCTTTTCCCGTCCCTCTACACCAACGCGGCACAGCTTACGGCGTTGGGCATTAAAGGCGACACCGACGATAAACGCCGTGCGGCCATTGATATCGGCATCTCCCGTCTGCTGCAAATGCAGCGTGACGATGGCGGTTTTGCCTTGTGGGATAAAAACGGCCCGGAAGAGTACTGGTTGACCGCCTATGTTACGGACTTCCTGGTGCGGGCAGGGGAGCAGGGTTACAGCGTGCCTGCCGAGGCGGTGAATAACGCCAACAGCCGACTGCTGCGCTATTTACAGGATCCGGGGATGATGTCCATCCGCTACAGCGACGACACCCAGGCCAGCAAATTTGCTGTCCAGGCGTATGCTTCGCTGGTGCTGGCTCGTCAGCAAAAAGCGCCGCTCGGTGCACTGCGTGAAATCTGGGAGCGTCACGCTCAGGCCGCTTCCGGGCTTCCGTTGATGCAGCTGGGCATGGCACTCAAACTGATGGGGGATACACCGCGCAGCCAGCAGGCGCTGGATCTGGCTCTCAAAACACCCCGTAACGACAGCCGAAACTGGATGGCGGATTACGGCAGCCAGCTGCGTGATAATGCCCTGATGCTCTCCCTGCTGGAAGAGTACAAGCTGCTGCCGGATGCGCAAAACAGGCTGTTGAACGCGTTATCTGAAAACGCGTTCAGCCAGCGCTGGCTGTCAACCCAGGAGAGCAATGCGCTGTTCCTGGCTGGACGTTCACTGCAAACCTTGTCAGGCGCGTGGCAGGCAACGACCACCCTCTCTGAACAGACCCAGAGCAGTGATAAAGCGCAGGTAGAAAACCTGAACGGCGACCAGCCTGGTGCCTTGCAGGTGACGAATACCGGCACGACGCCGCTGTGGGTACGACTGGACACTACTGGCTATCCGGAGTATGCGCCCCAGCCATCTTCTCACGTCTTGCAGATTGAACGTCATATCCTGTCGACAGACGGCAGCAGCAAGTCGCTCTCTTCACTTAAGAGCGGTGAGCTGGTTCTGGTGTGGCTGGAAGTGAAGGCCAGCCAGAACGTACCGGATGCGCTGGTGGTGGATCTGCTCCCGGCAGGTCTGGAGCTGGAAAACCAGAATCTGGCGAGCAGCAGCGCCAGCTTGCAGGACAGCGGCAGTGAAGTGCAAAATCTGCTGAATCAGATGCAACAGTCTGATATTCAGCACATGGAATTCCGCGACGATCGCTTTGTGGCCGCCGTGCCGGTCAATGAAGGTCAGCCGGTCACGCTGGTTTACCTGGCCCGTGCCGTTACGCCGGGAACCTATCAGGTGCCTGTTCCGATGGTCGAGTCCATGTACGTTCCGCAGTGGCGTGCAACGGGGTCGGCCAGTGGCCCGCTGATCGTTGTTCCGTAAGATGCAGATAGCAGGCCTGATTCGCTCCCGCTGGCTGTGGCTTGCGGGAGCGCTTCTCTTTTCAGGGGGGCTGATTGTCGCCGCTGACCGCGTGTGGCCGTTGCCCCTGAAAGAGGTCAACCCTGCGCGAGTGGTGGTGGATGAGCAGGGTGTTCCGTTGTGGCGTTTTGCCGACAGCGAAGGCATCTGGCGCTATCCGGTTACCATTGAAGAGGTTTCCCCACGCTATCTTGAGGCGCTGATCCAGTATGAAGATCGCTGGTTCTGGGATCACCCTGGCGTCAATCCGCTTTCTGTACTGCGTGCCGCCTGGCAGGATCTCACCGCCGGGAGAGTGGTTTCTGGCGGGAGCACGCTTACCATGCAGGTGGCACGCCTGCTGGATCCGCATCCGCGTACCTTTGGCGGTAAAATTCGTCAGCTGTGGCGGGCGATGCAGCTGGAGTGGCATCTCTCCAAGCGTGAAATCCTGACGCTGTATCTCAACCGTGCCCCGTTTGGCGGCACGTTGCAGGGCGTGGGCGCGGCAAGCTGGACTTATCTTGGCAAACCGCCGTCTCAGCTGAGCTATTCCGACGCGGCGCTGCTGGCTGTACTGCCACAGGCACCCAGCCGTCTGCGCCCCGACCGCTGGCCGGAACGTGCCGAAGCGGCGCGGAACAAAGTGCTCGACCGCATGCTGACTCAGGGCGTCTGGTCTGAGAAGCAGGTGAAAGAGTCCCGTGAAGAGCCGGTCTGGCTGGCCCCCCGGCAGATGCCGCAGTTGGCGCCGCTCTTTTCCCGCATGATGTTGAGTAAAAGCCGCGACACAAAAATAGTCACCACGCTGGATGCAGCTTTGCAACGACAGCTTGAAGAGCTGGCAATGAACTGGAAATCGCGCCTGCCTGCCCGCAGTTCACTGGCGATGATCGTCGTGGATCATACATCCATGAAAGTGCGTGGCTGGGTAGGCTCGGTAGATATCAATGATGACAGTCGCTTTAGTCACGTGGATATGGTCAATGCGATCCGATCGCCGGGATCGGTCCTCAAGCCATTCATCTATGGCATGGCTCTGGACGATGGCCTGATCCATCCCGCTTCGTTATTACAGGATGTTCCAAGAAAAACGGGGGATTATCGCCCCGGCAACTTTGACAGCGGTTTCCATGGGCCGGTCAGCATGAGCGAAGCCCTGGTGCGTTCCCTCAACCTGCCTGCGGTGCAGGTACTGGAAGCGTACGGCCCAAAACGTTTTGCAGGCATGCTGAGCAACGCGGGATTACCGCTCATACTCCCCGCGGGTGCGCAGCCCAACCTCTCCCTGATCCTGGGGGGCGCAGGCGCACGCCTGGCTGATATCGCTGCCGCCTACAGTGCCTTTGCGCGGCAGGGTCAGGCGGGCCGGTTGCGTTTACAGCCGGGCGATCCGCTGATCGAACGTCCGCTGCTGTCGCAGGGGGCGGCGTGGATCATTCGTCGCATTCTCGCCAGTGAAGCACAGCCCCTGCCGGACAGTGCGCTGCCCCAGGTTGCGCCGCTGGCGTGGAAAACGGGCACCAGCTATGGCTACCGGGATGCCTGGGCCATCGGGCTGAACGCCCGGTATGTCATTGGAATCTGGACCGGACGTCCGGACGGCACGCCCGTTGCCGGGCAGTTTGGTTTCGCCAGCGCAGTTCCGCTCCTGAATCAGGTCAATAACATGCTTCAGTCCCGCTCGATGGTAGATGAAGCCCGTCTGCCGCGCGATCCGCGTCCTGCAAGCGTAGGACGGGGCGTGATTTGCTGGCCGGGGGGCCAGTCCCTGCCTGAAGGGAACGAAAACTGTCGGCGTCGGCTGTCAACCTGGCTGCTGGAAGGCAGTGAACCGCCTACGCTGCTGCTGCCGGAACAAGAGGGTATTCGCGGGATCCGTTTCCCGGTCTGGCTGGATAAAGAAGGCAAACGCGTCGCAGCGGATTGTCCTGATGCGACAGAAAAAGTGCTGGATGTCTGGCCGCTGCCGCTGGAGCCCTGGCTGCCTGCTGCCGAAAAACGGGCTGCTCGTCTCCCCGCCCGTTCAGCGATTTGCCCTCCGCTGGATAACCATAATGCGGCGCCGCTGATGTTGTCAGGCGTCAGAGAAGGGGCGGTAATTAAACGTCTTCCGGGTGAGAAAAACATGACCCTGTTCGTTTCAACCAGCGGCGGGGAGGGGCAACGATGGTGGTTTTTGAATGGCGAACCGCTGGACGGACATCAGAAGAATTATTCACTGCAATTATATTTGTCGGGTAAATATCAGTTAGTTGTATTAGATGAAACAGGACAAACGGCGACGGTCAATTTTGAGTTAGATCGCTAAGTGTTACTCCTCAAGAGTTAGCTTGATAATTATCAATATCCGTTCCTGAAAAAAAACGAGAATGCGTTTTTATTTTAAGGAACGAGCAATGGAAAAAAATAAACATCAGGGAGAGGGGACTATTCCCGCCATATCCCGGCGTCAGTTTATTCAGGCAGGATCGGCGCTCGCCGCTCTGCCTTTTGTCGTCAAAACCGGCAAAGTACAGGCACAGGGCGCGGCGGTTTCAGACACTACGCCTGAAGAAAAAGTGGTGCAAACCTGTAGTACGTTTGACTGCGGCGGCAAGTGTGATATTCGTGCTCACGTCAGTGAGGGCGTTGTGACCCGAATTTCTACGCGTCCGGATAACGCGTTGGATCCGCAAATGCCCGTAATGCGCGCCTGCGTGCGTGGCCGGGCTTATCGGAAATTTGTTTACCATCCCGATCGGCTGAAATACCCAATGAAACGTGTAGGGAAACGTGGCGAAGGAAAATTCGAGCGTATTACCTGGGATGAAGCCACCACCCTTATTGCGAATCAATTAAAAACTATTACGCAAAAATACGGTGCGGCTTCACGCTATGTTCATGTGGGCACCGCTGTGTCCGGCGGGACTTTTTCCGGCGATAAAATGGTTCGTCGTCTGCTCAACTTAACCGGCGGCTATCTCGAAAGCTATCACTCGGTCAGTATGGGTAACACGGCGGCAGCAACGCCGTATACCTATGGCACCGCTGCCAGCGGCAGTTCTCTGGACACGCTGCTGGACACCAAACTGGTCATCCTCTGGGGACATAACCCGACGGAAACGATCTTTGGTCACAGCAACCACTTCTACCAGAAGATGAAGCAAAACGGCACTCGCTTTATTGTTGTCGACCCTCGCTATTCCGATACGGTTTCCTCCCTGGCCGATCAGTGGATCCCGCTGCTTCCCACCACGGACAACGCCCTGATGGACGCGATGATGTATGTGATCGTCACGGAGAGCCTGCACGATCGCGACTTTCTTCAGCGCTACACCCTGGGCTTTGACGAAGACACTATGCCAGAAGGCGTTCCGGCCAATGAATCCCTGATGGCTTACCTGAGCGGCGCAAAAGATGGCGTGGCGAAAACGCCCGAGTGGGCAGAGAAAATCACCCACGTGCCTGCACAAACAATTCGGCAACTGGCGCGCGACTACGCAACCACCAAACCCGCTGCGCTGATCCAGGGCTGGGGACCGCAGCGTCATAACTGCGGCGAGCGCACCGCGCGCGGCTCGACGTTGCTGGCTACGCTCACGGGTAACGTCGGGGTGAAAGGCGGTTGGGCAGCAGGCTATGGCGGCTGCGCAAACCGGAAATTTGCCGCCGGACCAGAAATGCCGGACAACCCGGTCAAAGCCAAAATATCGGTGATGAACTGGGTGCAGGCCGCCGACGATGCCTCTCAGGTCACCGCGGACGTCGGCCTGAAGGATGCCGAAAAGCTGGACAGCAATATCCGCATCCTGTTCTCGCTGGCGGGTAATTATCTGGCTAACCAGAACCCGGATCTTCATCAGGCAACCCGTGTCCTGGAAGACGAGTCGAAAATCGAGTTTATCGTCGCAAGCGATCTGTTTATGACGCCGAGCGCCCGATACGCCGACCTTCTTTTGCCGGAAACAAGCTTTATGGAACGCTGGAATATCGGCGAAACCTGGGGCACGGCAAGCTATCTGATCCTGTCAGAAAAGCTCATTGAACCTGAATTTGAACGCCGTTCAGACTACGACTGGCTGCGGGAGGTCGCTGCTAAGCTTGGCGTCGAACCCGCGTTCAGTGAAGGGCGTGACGAAAAAGCGTGGATTGAGCACATCTGGGAGCAGACGCGTCTTTCCATGCCTGACGAAAACCTGCCGGACTTCGCGACGCTACAGAAGACGCGTCAGCACCTTTTCAAAAGCGCGCCGTTCGTCGCCTTTGAAGACAACATTCGCGATCCGCAGAATCATCCGTTTCCGACGCCGTCCGGAAAAATTGAGATCTTCTCGAAGCGTCTGTACGACATGCATCACCCGGAAATTCCGGCGCTGTCGCACTACGTGCCTGCCCATGAAGGGCCGGAAGACGCGCTGGCGAAACGCTTCCCGCTCCAGCTGATTACCTGGAAAGGAAAAAACCGCGCTAACTCCACCCAGTACGCCAACCCGTGGTTAATTGAGGCGCAGCAGCAAAAGCTGTGGATCAACCCGCAGGATGCGCAAAAACGCGGCATTGCGCAGGGAGATACCGTGCGTATTCATAACGCGCGCGGCATTTGCGAGATCCCGGCGGAGGTCACGCCGCGCATCATTCCAGGCGTTGTGGCCATGCAGGCGGGTGCCTGGTGGCAGCCGGACGAGCAGGGTATTGATAAGGGCGGCTGCGCGAACGTGCTCAGTTCCGCACGTATTACCGCGCTTGCGAAAGGGAATTCCCATCAAACCATGCTGGTGGAGGTAGCTAAAGCATGAGTCAGTTTAAACATTACGCACCGGTAAGCGACAAACAGCTGGGTTTTTATATCGACTCTTCTCGCTGCTCGGGCTGCAAAGCATGTCAGGTAGCGTGCAAAGATAAAAACAACCTTGAGGTCGGACGTCGTTTCCGTCGCGTATACGAAGTTAATGGCGGGAGCTTTATCCCGACCGGGCAGGGCGGCGTCAGCAATAACGTTTTTGCCTACACGCTCTCTATCTCCTGTAACCACTGTGCCGACCCAATCTGCACCAAAAACTGTCCGACCACCGCGATGCATAAGCGTCCGGGGGACGGTATTGTGCGCGTAGATACTGATAAGTGCGTCGGCTGCGGCTACTGCGCGTGGTCATGCCCTTACGGCGCGCCACAGCTCAACGAGCAGACCGGGCAGATGTCCAAATGTGATTTCTGCGTGGATCTACAGGCGAAGGGGGAACAGCCTGTCTGTGTGGCAACCTGTCCACTCGAAGCGATTAAATTCGGGCCGATTGATGAACTGCGGGCGAAGTATGGTGCGGTCTGTGATGTGAAAGGCTTGCCTGATTCCTCCATCACCAAACCGAACCTGGTGATCAAAGCGCATCAGGGCGCAGAGAAAGAGGGGAAACGTCATGCATGAGTTACCGCTGCTGATTTTTACGCTGTTCCTGCAAGGATCGGTTGGCGTTACGCTGTGGCTGGCCTTCGGAAGCACGCAACGCAGCGCGCTGCTGCCGGCTGCCGGAGCGTTTGTGCTGGCCAGCCTCGGTCTGCTCGCCTCCGCGTTGCACATGGGTTATCCACTTAATGCGTTCAACGCGCTGCGTCACGTATCCAGCTCCTGGCTGAGCCGTGAGATTATCTTTGCCAGTCTTTATCTTGCGGCACTTGGCCTCGCAACGCTGCTGATGTTTGTCAAAAAACCAGGCTGGAAGCCGCTGTTGGTTGTGGCAGGTCTTGTCGGGCTGGTGGATGTGTTCTGCATGGCGCAGATCTACATGCATGCATCCGTGGTGACGTGGCATCACATTAATACCCTGGTGCTGTTTATCGGTTCGGTGGGAATTATCGGTTCAGCCTGCATGGCCGTTGGGGCACGTTCCCAGACTCGCGTGCGAACGGCGATTGTCATTATCACGCTGCTGGTGATTGCACGTCTGGTGATGCAGCCCGTCTGGCTGGCAGATATTACGGCTATGGACAACACCGTTGTGACGTTCCCACACGCACCGTTACAAATGCTGGAGCAACTGCGAACCGTGCATCTGCTGAGCTGGTGCGTTTCCGTTGCGGGTATGCTGTGCTTTGCTGCGGGCGGCTTAAAAGCGGCGCGAGGCACAATGCTGTTGGGCAGCGCCTTGCTGATTGTGGGTGAGCTGATGCTGCGCTTTGTTTTCTTCAGTATTGGCTGATGGGCGGATTAACCTTTGCCCCGGCGATGGACGTGACGCATGCGTGCGTCCGTCGCCGTTTTCGCCACTCTTCCTGCTGCGCCTGCGCGGACGTCTGTCCCGTGCAGGCTTTTTCTTTTACCGACACCGGCGTCTCGGTTGATGACAGCCGCTGTATTGAATGCGGTGACTGCCTGTTTGTCTGCCCCGCTGAAGCCATCACCGGCATCACGCCGCGAAAACGTTTTCTGTGTGGCGATACGCTTGTTGGGCCTTTTACTGACCGTGCGCCAGAGGTGAATGAGCTTCTGCTGTGGCACGCGCAGCACCACGTTCGTTTTATCAGTATCGACGCGGAGCAGAATCCTGACTGGTTGCTGGCGATTGCCCGGCTGAATCTGGCGCTTCGTCGACGTGGTGAAGCAGCGTGGGCGTTTAAACATATACCCGTCAACGAGGTAAATACCGCCCGGCGTGCGCTGATGCACGTTCCCCGTGAGGATGTCCGGGTCTGTTGCGTCGTGCCCGGTCAGCGTGAGCTGCGCAGGGCGTTTTCTGCGTTTAGCGAGGCAGAGATAACTCTCGATACCGAATCCTGCGTACTCTGCGGCGCGTGCTGGCGGAGTTGTACGGAAAACGCGATTCGGTTTGAGAACGCTGAACTGGTCGTGGAAACCGGACGCTGTACGGGGTGTGGCGGCTGCGAAGCGGTATGCCAGCATGCGGCGATAAACGTGACGCAAACAGACGGGACAGCGAAAAGCGTGACCATACCGGCATATGAAGCCGTTTGTTTGACGTGCCACCGGCATTTCTGGTCATTTAGTTCTGATGAAAAGCAGTGTCCGCTCTGTTTTCACCATCAGTACGGCATGCGAAATACGAGCTGTTGCTAATCTTCGTCTCATTTTAAAAAAATGTTATGCATAACCATAGGCAATGGCGCTATTGCTCTTTATAATCCGCGCCACACCATACTCAGGTATGCAAAAACAACAGAACATTTTACAGAGGTTATCAATGGCTATTGAACGTACTTTTTCCATCATCAAACCAAACGCGGTGGCAAAAAACGTTATTGGCAGCATCTTCGCTCGCTTTGAATCAGCAGGGTTTAAGATCGTTGGCACCAAAATGCTGCACCTGACCGTTGAACAGGCTCGCGGTTTCTACGCTGAGCACGAAGGTCGCCCATTCTTTGACGGTCTGGTCGAGTTCATGACTTCTGGCCCAATCGTGGTATCCGTACTGGAAGGCGAAAACGCGGTACAGCGTCACCGCGATCTGCTGGGTGCAACCAACCCGGACAACGCGCTGGCAGGTACTCTGCGCGCTGACTACGCAGACAGCTTCACCGAGAACGGCACCCACGGTTCCGACTCTGTTGAATCTGCTGCGCGCGAAATCGCGTTCTTCTTTGCAGAAGGCGAAGTGTGCCCGCGCACTCGCTAATAATTTCGTAAATGCCGCGTGCAAACGTGGCATCCCTGCGCCAGACTTTGTACAATGCAACGCCCCGGACGAGCAGACTGCTTACCGGGGCGTTTCTTTTCAACCCACCAAGGGCCACAACGTGTAACAACGAGGCCGGAAAAAATTATGTCTGAATTAGTGAATACCACCGAAGTCGCCATTCCTGCGGTTCCCAATAAAAATGGAAAAATTAACCTGCTGGACCTGAACCGTCAGCAGATGCGCGAGTTCTTTAAAGAGATGGGCGAGAAGCCGTTTCGTGCCGATCAGGTCATGAAATGGATGTACCACTATTGCAGCGACAACTTTGATGACATGACGGACATCAACAAAGTACTGCGCAATAAGCTTAAAGAAGTGGCGGAAATCCGCGCACCGGAAGTGGTGGAAGAGCAGCGCTCTTCAGATGGCACCATCAAGTGGGCTATTGCCGTTGGCGATCAGCGCGTTGAAACCGTGTATATCCCGGAAGACGATCGCGCCACGCTGTGCGTCTCTTCTCAGGTGGGCTGTGCGCTTGAGTGCAAATTCTGCTCTACGGCGCAGCAGGGCTTTAACCGTAACCTGCGCGTATCGGAAATTATCGGCCAGGTCTGGCGTGCTGCGAAAATCGTGGGTGCAGCGAAAGTCACCGGTACACGTCCAATCACCAACGTGGTGATGATGGGGATGGGTGAACCGCTGCTCAACCTGACCAACGTCGTTCCGGCGATGGAAATCATGCTTGACGATTTCGGTTTTGGTCTGTCCAAGCGCCGCGTTACGCTCTCTACTTCCGGCGTTGTGCCTGCGCTGGACAAACTGGGTGACATGATTGACGTTGCGCTGGCCATCTCCCTTCACGCGCCAAACGACGCCATCCGTGACGAAATTGTGCCGATCAACAAAAAGTACAATATCGAAACTTTCCTGGCTGGCGTGCGCCGTTACCTGGAGAAATCCAACGCTAACCAGGGCCGCGTGACCATTGAATACGTGATGCTGGATCATGTTAACGACGGTACCGAGCATGCACATGAGCTGGCTGAACTGCTGAAAGATACGCCATGTAAGATCAACCTGATCCCATGGAACCCGTTCCCGGGCGCGCCGTATGGCCGTAGCTCGAACAGCCGTATCGATCGCTTCTCAAAAGTGCTGATGGAGTATGGTTTCACCACCATCGTACGTAAAACGCGTGGCGACGATATCGACGCAGCCTGTGGTCAGCTGGCGGGTGACGTTATTGACCGTACCAAACGTACGCTGCGTAAGCGTATGCAGGGTGAGTCAATCGCGGTTAAAACCGTTTGATTATTATGCAGACACGGCGCATTTTTTGCGCCGTGAAGCATTAATTTACTGAATAACCAGCCACAATCATCACGACTGATTAATAATTACGGTGCGTTTCATACGACTTTCGGGCAGTATGTAACGACGTAACAACAGTTTAGCGTGAAGGCCTGCCAGCGCTGTCATCTGCGGCCCGACAGTCTTATACTGTTTGTTCCAGGTTAACTGACCTAAAGTTTCGCGGTGCGGGTGGCATTGTGACTCACCGGCACCTGAACCCTTATTTTCACGTACCAGTAGTTGTAGCGAATGAATACTGAAGCCACTCACGATCAAAATGCAGCACTCTCCACTGGCGTTCGTCTTCGCAACGCCCGTGAACAACTCGGACTCAGCCAGCAAGCCGTTGCAGAACGCCTGTGCCTGAAGGTTTCCACCGTTCGCGACATTGAAGAAGATAAGGCGCCCGCCGATCTGGCTTCAACGTTTCTGCGCGGTTATATCCGTTCTTACGCCAAACTGGTTCATATTCCTGAAGACGAATTACTGCCGATGATGGAGAAGCAGGCGCCTGTGCGTGCGGCAAAAGTTGCGCCGATGCAAAGCTTCTCTTTGGGTAAACGTCGTAAAAAACGCGATGGCTGGCTGATGAGCTTTACCTGGCTGGTCCTGTTCGTGGTTGTCGGCCTGACGGGCGCATGGTGGTGGCAAAACCACAAAGCGCAACAGGAAGAGATCACCACCATGGCCGATCAGTCCTCCGCTGAGCTTAATCAGTCTGGTACTAACGGCGCGCAAAGCGTGCCGTTGAGCACCGAAGGGGCTGCGACCTCCAGCGAACCTCAGGCGGCAGCAACCAGTACGCCTGCAACCGAGCCAGCGGCGACGCCAGAAGCGACGGCGAATACCGCACCAGCCACCCAGGCCCAGGATCAGAACGCGGTCGTATCACCTTCTCAGGCCAATGTTGATACCGCCCCTGCGGCAACGGCACCGGCAGATAACACCGCGGCGTCACTGCCAACTGACCCGGCGGGTACGGCGGCACCTGCCGTTGACCCGAATGCGCTGGTGATGAATTTCACGGCTGATTGCTGGCTGGAAGTGACTGACGCGACAGGTAAAAAGCTGTTCAGCGGCCTGCAACGTAAAGATGGCACGTTAAATCTAACGGGCCAGGCACCATACAAGCTTAAAATCGGCGCACCGGCAGCGGTACAGATCCAGTATCAAGGAAAACCTGTCGATCTGAGCCGCTTTATCAGAACTAACCAGGTTGCGCGTCTTACCGTTAATGCCGAACAATCAGCAGCACAGTAACAGACGGGCAATGCGGGAGATTTTACATGCATAACCAGGCTCCTATTCAACGTAGAAAATCGAAACGGATTTACGTTGGGAACGTGCCAATCGGCGATGGGGCGCCTATCGCCGTCCAGTCGATGACCAATACGCGTACTACGGATGTAGAAGCGACGGTTAATCAAATCAAAGCATTAGAACGCGTCGGCGCGGACATTGTTCGCGTCTCAGTGCCGACCATGGACGCCGCTGAGGCGTTCAAACTGATCAAGCAGCAGGTGAGCGTTCCGCTGGTTGCCGATATTCACTTCGATTACCGTATCGCGCTGAAAGTCGCTGAATACGGTGTCGATTGTCTGCGTATTAACCCAGGCAACATCGGCAACGAAGAGCGCATTCGCATGGTGGTTGACTGCGCCCGCGACAAAAACATTCCAATCCGTATCGGCGTAAACGCTGGCTCTCTGGAAAAAGATCTCCAGGAAAAGTATGGTGAGCCGACGCCACAGGCGCTGCTCGAATCCGCCATGCGTCACGTCGATCATCTGGATCGCCTTAACTTCGATCAGTTCAAAGTGAGCGTGAAAGCGTCTGACGTCTTCCTGGCCGTTGACTCGTATCGTCTGCTGGCAAAACAGATCGATCAGCCGCTGCACCTTGGCATCACCGAGGCGGGCGGTCTGCGCAGCGGTTCGGTAAAATCGGCAATTGGTCTCGGCCTGCTGCTCTCTGAAGGCATCGGTGACACGTTACGCGTCTCCCTGGCCGCCGATCCGGTGGAAGAGATCAAAGTCGGTTTCGACATCCTGAAATCACTGCGTATCCGCGCGCGTGGGATCAACTTCATTGCCTGCCCAACCTGTTCACGTCAGGAGTTTGACGTGATCGGCACCGTCAATGCCCTGGAGCAGCGTCTGGAAGACATCATCACCCCGATGGACGTTTCCATCATCGGCTGCGTGGTGAACGGTCCGGGTGAAGCGCTGGTGTCCACGCTGGGCGTTACCGGCGGTAACAAGAAAAGTGGTCTCTATGAAGATGGCGTTCGTAAAGATCGTCTGGATAATAGTGATATGATCGACCAGCTCGAAGCCCGCATTCGCGCAAAAGCGACGATGATGGACGAAGCGCAGCGCATCAGCGTTCAGCAGGTTGAAAAATAACGTGATGGGAAGCAGGCTGCTTCCCATGTATGATTGAACCCATTCTTTGGGTTCTTTTTTGTATATAGAAAGAGAATAAACGTGGCAAAAAACATTCAAGCCATCCGCGGCATGAACGATTATCTGCCTGGCGAAACCGCCATCTGGCAGCGCATTGAAGGCACACTGAAGCAGGTGCTCGGCAGCTACGGTTACAGCGAAATTCGTTTGCCGATTGTAGAGCAGACCCCGTTATTCAAACGCGCGATCGGCGAAGTAACCGACGTGGTTGAAAAAGAGATGTATACCTTTGAGGACCGCAACGGCGACAGCCTGACCCTGCGTCCTGAGGGGACGGCGGGTTGCGTACGCGCCGGCATCGAACATGGTCTCCTGTACAATCAGGAGCAGCGCCTGTGGTATATCGGCCCGATGTTCCGCCACGAACGTCCGCAAAAAGGCCGCTACCGTCAGTTCAACCAGCTTGGCGTGGAAGTGTTTGGTCTGCAAGGACCAGATATCGATGCCGAACTGATTATGCTGACTGCCCGCTGGTGGCGTGCGCTCGGTATTTCTGAGCACGTTTCCCTGGAGCTGAACTCTATCGGTTCTCTGGAAGCGCGTGCGAACTATCGCGATGCGCTGGTGGCGTTCCTGGAACAACACAAAGAGAAGCTCGACGAAGACTGTAAACGTCGTATGTACAGCAACCCGCTGCGCGTACTCGATTCCAAAAATCCTGACGTACAGGCGCTGCTGAACGATGCGCCAGCGCTGGGTGACTACCTGGATGAGGATTCCCGCGAACACTTTGCTGGCCTGTGCAAGCTGCTTGAAGCGGCGGGCATTGCTTATACCGTTAACCAGCGTCTGGTGCGCGGTCTGGACTACTACAACCGCACCGTATTTGAGTGGGTCACCACCAGCCTCGGTTCGCAGGGCACCGTCTGTGCTGGCGGTCGTTATGACGGACTGGTCGAGCAACTGGGTGGTCGCGCAGCACCGGCTGTAGGCTTCGCGATGGGCCTTGAGCGACTTGTTTTGCTGGTTCAGGCAGTTAATCCGGAATTTAAAGCCGATCCTGTTGTCGATATATACCTGGTGGCCTCAGGTGCGGATACGCAGTCTGCGGCGATGCAGCTTGCCGAACGCGTGCGCGATGCGCTGCCGGACGTAAAGCTGATGACCAACCACGGCGGCGGCAACTTTAAAAAACAGTTTGCTCGTGCCGATAAGTGGGGCGCAAGTATTGCACTGGTGCTGGGTGAGTCCGAAGTGGCCAACGGCGAAGTGGTGGTTAAAGACCTGCGCTCTGGTGAGCAAACTACGGTAACGCAGGATGGCGTTGCGGCGCACTTGCGCACTCTATTGGGCTAAGGAGAAGGACTGCGTGGAAATGTACGAGAACGAACACGACCAGGTTGATGCGGTTAAACGCTTCTTTGCTGAAAACGGCAAGGCGCTGGTTGTAGGGGTTATTTTAGGTGTTGGTGCGCTGGTTGGCTGGCGTTACTGGAACAATCATCAGGCTGACTCTGCTCGCGGTTCATCCCTGAACTACGAAAACACCGTTAGCGCAATCCGTGCCGATCAGCCGCAAACGCTGACGGCTGCGGAGAAATTTGCCGCTGACAACAAAAACACCTACGGTGCGCTGGCTGCGCTGGAAGTGGCTCAGCAGTATGTTGATAAAAACGAACTGGATAAAGCCGCTGCGCAACTGTCTCAGGGGCTTGCTGCTGCCAGTGACGAAAATCTGAAAGCGGTGATCAATCTGCGCCTGGCACGTATTCAGGTTCAGCAGAAAAAAGCCGACGACGCGCTGAAAACGCTTGATACCATCAAAGGTGATGGCTTTGCCGCTATTGTCGCCGATCTTCGCGGTGAAGCACTGCTGAGTAAGGGTGATAAAGCGGGCGCGCGTAAAGCGTGGCAAGCTGGCGTGGATAGTAAAGCTTCACCTGCGCTGAGCGAAATGATGCAGATGAAAATAAATAATTTGTCCGTCTGAGAGGGACCCAATGCAATTGCGTAAATTACTTCTGCCAGGACTGCTTTCTGTTACGTTATTGAGTGGTTGTTCACTGTTCAGTGGCGAAGAAGACGTTGTCAAAATGTCCCCGCTGCCGACGGTTGAAAACCAGTTCACTCCGTCCACCGCCTGGGACACCTCCGTGGGTGATGGTATTGGCGATTTTTATTCCAACCTGCACCCGGCATTTGCTGACGGCGTGGTCTATGCGGCCGATCGCAAAGGCACCGTTAAAGCGCTGAACGCTGATGACGGAAAAGAAGTGTGGTCCATTAACCTGGCGGAAAAAGACGGCTGGTTCTCCCGTAAACCTGCGCTGCTTTCTGGCGGCCTGACCGTTGCCGGCGGTCACGTGTATGTGGGCAGCGAAAAAGCGCAGGTTTACGCGCTGAATGCCAGCGACGGTTCGGTTGCATGGCAGACCAGCGTTGCCGGTGAATCCTTGTCGCGTCCGGTTGTCAGCGACGGCCTGGTGTTGATCCATACCAGCAACGGCCAGTTGCAGGCGCTGAACGAAGCCGATGGTCTGGTAAAATGGACGGTTAACCTGGATATGCCAGCGCTGTCTCTGCGTGGTGAATCTGCTCCGGCGACTGCATTTGGCGCCGCCATTGTGGGTGGTGACAACGGTCGTGTCAGCGCAGTACTGATGCAGCAGGGCCAGATGATCTGGCAGCAGCGTATTTCCCAGGCGACCGGTTCAACTGAAATCGACCGTCTGAGTGACGTGGACACCACGCCGGTCATCGTTGACGGTGTGGTTTACGCGCTGGCGTATAACGGCAACCTGACGGCGCTGGACCTGCGTAGCGGCCAGATCATGTGGAAACGTGAGCTGGGTTCCGTGAACGATTTCATTGTCGACGGCAACCGTATTTATATGGTGGATCAGAACGACCGTCTGCTGGCGCTGAGCACCGAAGGTGGCGTGACGCTGTGGACGCAGAGCGATCTGCTGCACCGTCTGCTGACCGCACCGGCACTGTATAACGGCAGCCTGGTGGTGGGCGACAGCGAAGGCTATATGCACTGGATCGATCCAGAGAATGGCCGCTTCGTGGCGCAGCAGAAAGTGGACGGCTCAGGCTTCCTGACCGACCCGGTTGTGGCTGACGGCAAACTGCTGATTCAGGCAAAAGACGGCACGCTGTACGCGATCACGCGTTAATTACACGGCGGTTGTAGTATACTAAACGGCTCCTGTTCACTCAGGAGCCGTTTTGACATTTTTAAGAACGCTGCGAAAGCGACGTTATTTTGAATTTTATGAGGCTTCAAACATGGTACCTGTGGTCGCGCTTGTCGGGCGCCCTAACGTTGGAAAATCCACTCTTTTTAACCGTTTAACACGCACCCGTGATGCGCTGGTTGCGGATTTCCCGGGGCTGACGCGTGACCGTAAGTACGGTCGTGCAGAGGTGGAAGGACGCGAGTTCATCTGTATCGATACCGGGGGTATTGACGGTACGGAAGACGGCGTAGAAACCCGCATGGCAGAGCAATCTCTGCTGGCTATCGAAGAAGCGGATGTAGTGCTGTTTATGGTGGATGCTCGCGCTGGCCTGATGCCTGCGGATTCTGCTATCGCTAAACATCTGCGTTCACGCGAAAAGCCAACCTTCCTGGTGGCGAACAAAACTGACGGCATTGATGCCGATCAGGCCGTTGCGGATTTCTGGTCTTTAGGCCTTGGCGATATTTATCCAATTGCGGCCTCGCATGGCCGTGGCGTCACCAGCCTGCTGGAAACCGTTCTGCTGCCGTGGGTTGATGAAGTAAACCCGCCGGAAGAGGTGGACGAAGACGCCGAATACTGGGCACAGTTTGAAGCCGGAGAGGAAGGCGAGGAAGAGCCGGAAGATGACTTCAACCCGCAGGATCTGCCGATTAAGCTGGCTATCGTTGGTCGCCCAAACGTAGGTAAGTCTACGCTTACTAACCGTATTCTGGGCGAAGAGCGCGTGGTGGTTTACGACATGCCAGGCACAACGCGTGACAGCATTTACATTCCAATGCAGCGCGATGAACGTGAGTACGTACTTATCGACACTGCAGGGGTGCGTAAGCGCGGGAAAATCACCGATGTAGTGGAAAAATTCTCGGTGATCAAAACACTTCAGGCGATTGAAGACGCCAACGTGGTGCTGCTGGTTATTGACGCACGTGAAGGTATCTCCGATCAGGATCTCTCTCTGCTCGGCTTTATTCTTAATAGCGGGCGCTCACTGGTTATCGTCGTCAACAAGTGGGATGGCCTGAGCAATGAAGTACGCGAACAGGTGAAAGAGACGCTGGACTTCCGTCTGGGCTTTATCGACTTTGCCCGCGTTCACTTCATCTCTGCCCTGCACGGCAGCGGCGTAGGCAACCTGTTCGAATCCGTTCGTGAAGCCTATGACAGCTCTACCCGCCGCCAGAGCACGGCGATGCTGACCCGTATCATGAACATGGCAGCAGAAGATCACCAGCCGCCGCTGGTGCGTGGCCGTCGCGTGAAGCTGAAATATGCCCACGCCGGGGGGTATAACCCGCCTATCGTGGTGATCCACGGTAACCAGGTGAAAGACCTGCCGGACTCCTACAAACGCTACCTGATGAACTACTTCCGCAAGTCGCTGGACGTGATGGGTACGCCTATCCGTATTCAGTTCAAGGAAGGGGAAAACCCGTTTGCGAATAAACGTAATACCCTGACGCCGAACCAGATGCGTAAGCGTAAGCGTTTGATTAAGCACATTAAGAAAAGCAAATAATTCTTACCGAACTCACTAAAACCCGCGCCTGTCGCGGGTTTTTTTCGCTCATTCAAAAGGTCTGCCTTCCCTTTGTGATGTCAATCACTATTCGCTTTTAACCATGTTTATATCTAAGAAAGTAGACAATCGTCGAATTTTCATCTTAAAGTCCAGGGTTCGGTACTAGACAAAACTAGCGCCTGGTTATCAAATGGTTAACCAACATTTCGCCGCATGTAAAAAATCGATCGGATACGTAACCGTTCGGCGTACATGCTGGTGTTTACAAGCACGACACATACCTTTTCGGGAGAATTATGCAATCCTCTGTTAATCAAAAAGAGAGCCGAACCTTCTTCGGCCATCCTTATCCGCTCGGTTCGCTGTTCTTCACCGAGATGTGGGAGCGTTTCTCGTTTTACGGTATTCGCCCGCTATTGATCCTGTTTATGGCCGCCACCGTGTACGACGGGGGGATGGGCCTGGCGCGTGAAAACGCCTCGGCGATTGTCGGCATCTTCGCGGGCACCATGTACCTCGCCGCACTGCCGGGCGGCTGGCTGGCGGATAACTGGCTCGGCCAGCAGCGGGCCGTCTGGTACGGTTCGATTTTGATTGCGCTTGGGCACCTGTCGATTGCCCTGTCGGCCATTATGGGCGACAACCTGTTCTTCATCGGCCTGATGTTCATCGTGCTCGGCTCCGGCCTGTTCAAGACCTGTATCTCGGTCATGGTCGGTACCCTCTACAAAAAGGGCGATGCGCGTCGTGACGGCGGTTTCTCGCTGTTCTATATGGGCATCAACATGGGCTCGTTCATTGCTCCTCTGATTTCCGGCTGGCTGATTAAAACCCACGGCTGGCACTGGGGCTTTGGTATCGGCGGTATCGGGATGCTGGTCGCCCTGATTATCTTCCGCGTGTTTGCCGTTCCGGCCATGAAGCGCTACGACAGCGAAGTCGGTCTGGACTCCACCTGGAACAGTCCAGTAGTGAAACGTAACGGCGTGGGTGCCTGGCTGCTGGCGCTGGCTGTGGGTGTTGCAATCATCGTCACGTTGATTGCCCAGGGCGTGATTGTGATTAATCCGGTCGCGGTGGCCAGCGTGCTGGTATATGTGATTGCCGCCTCCGTCGCGCTCTACTTCATCTACCTGTTCATCTTCGCCGGGCTGAATCGCAAAGAGCGCGCAAGGCTGCTGGTATGCTTTATTCTGCTGGTCTCCGCCGCGTTCTTCTGGTCCGCGTTCGAGCAGAAGCCAACCTCTTTCAACCTGTTCGCCAACGACTACACTAACCGCATGATCGGTGATTTTGAGATCCCGGCGGTGTGGTTCCAGTCGATTAATGCCCTGTTCATCATTCTGCTGGCACCGGTATTTAGCTGGGCATGGCCGAAGCTGGCGAGCAATAATATTCGCCCGAGCAGTATCACCAAGTTCGTGATCGGTATTTTGTGCGCGGCGGCGGGCTTCGGCCTGATGATGCTGGCGGCACAGAACGTGCTGAGCAACGGTGGAGCAGGGGTTTCTCCGTTCTGGCTGGTGGGCAGTATCCTGATGCTGACGCTCGGGGAACTGTGCCTGAGTCCTATTGGTCTGGCAACCATGACCCTGCTGGCGCCGGAAAGAATGCGCGGTCAGATGATGGGCCTGTGGTTCTGCGCCAGTGCGCTGGGTAACCTGGCTGCGGGCCTGATTGGTGGTCACGTGAAGGCCGACCAGCTGGATATGCTGCCGGACCTCTTTGCCCGTTGCTCCATCGCGCTGTTGATTTGTGCTGCGGTGCTGATCGTCCTCATTGTTCCGGTGCGTCGCATGCTGGAAAATGTGCAGACAAAACCGGCTACCGAAGCCTGATACTATTCAGCCTGCCGGGGCAGTTATCCAGCCCCGGCCCACCTCAACAGGAGAGAGCATGTCGATAATCTGTCCGGATTGCCACGCAGCGCTCGAGCCGCAAAACGGTATCGCGCACTGCGACAGCTGCAATAACGATATTCCCCTCGAAGCGCGCTGCCCTGACTGCCATCAACCGCTTCAGGTACTCAAGGCCTGCGGTGCGGTGGATTACTTTTGCCAGAACGGCCACGGGCTTATCTCAAAAAAACGCGTTGAGTTCGTCAGAGCTGAGGCTTAATCGCACACGCAGCCTTCACCTTTCTGCCACAGTTCCACCAGCGACTCGGGTGCTTCCTGCTCGGGTACCAGCACGATGATATCGGCGTAGTGCGCCTGATTTTGGCCGGTCCAGATAATCTGGATGCGGAAATAGCGCTGGTCACCGCTGCCGGGGGAAGAGGCTTGCCCGGGCGGCTGGCCGCGCGGGAAAGCCTGCTCCAGAATGCTCACCAGGCGCTGGCGCTGGGCCTCATTAAGCGAGGAGAGCGCAATGGTGCGCTGGCCGCTCAGCTTAGGGATAAAAGCGACGCCGCCTTCCCGGGCCAGCTCAACCACGGCGTCATCCGTCAGTTCCGGAACCTGCATTTAAAGCACTCCTACCTGTTCCCAGGCTTGTTTTATAGCCGCCCCAACGTCGCTACCGGAGCGTTTCTCGCCGTGCGCTATCGTCAGTTTTGCAAAGGCATCAAAATCCGCATCCTGTGCCAGGTTGCGATCGCAAACCGTGTCGTACCAGGCATAACCCGCTTTTTCCCAGGCGTAGCCACCGATCGCCGTTGCGGCCAGGTAAAACGCGCGGTTGGGGATACCGGAGTTAAGGTGTACGCCGCCGTTATCCTCGCGCGTTTTGATGAAATCTTTCATATGCCCGGGCTGCGGATCTTTACCGAGCAGCGGATCGTTATAGGCCGTGCCGGGTTCAGACATGGAGCGAAGCCCTTTCCCGTTGATGCCCTCCGCCAGCAGCCCTTCACCAATCAGCCAGTCTGCTTTATCGGCGGTTTGCTTAAGATGGTATTGCTTCACCAGCGAACCGAACACGTCGGATAACGACTCGTTCAGCGCGCCCGATTGTTCAAAGTAGATGAGTCCGGCTTCGGTCTCCGTCACGCCGTGGCTAAGCTCATGCGCTACCACGTCGATGGCAATGGTAAAGCGGTTGAAGATTTCCCCGTCGCCATCGCCAAAGACCATCTGCTGGCCGTTCCAGAAGGCGTTTTGATACTCACGGCCATAGTGCACGGTGCCGGTGAGGATCAGCCCTTTGTTATCGAGCGAATCGCGCTGATATTCCTTCCAGAAGAAATCATGGGTAATACCCAGATAATCGTACGCTTCATCCACCGCCACATCTCCGTTGGAGGGCTGGCCTTCATAGCGTACCTGGGTACCCGGCAGCTCCTGGGTCTGTTTCGCATCGTAGATGTCACGCTCAAGCTGACCGGCTTTATTCACATGCGGCGCGGCGGGTTTGCCCGGCATATGGGCCATCAGCGTCTGGACGTGGGTTAAGGTCTGACGGGCGCAGCGCTGCTGCGGCTCAGAACCGCTTTCGATAATACGGCGAAGAATATACGGAGGGATGACGCTATGTAGATGGGGCATGCTGCTCTCCTTATTAAAAAAGGCAATAGCAGCAGTATAGTTTGTAACCGGCGAAGATTTATCCGCTTTTACGCTGACGCGTTTTTTTCACCGGTTTGATCTCTTTCACTTCACTCTCGACCCAGCCGTCAGAAAGCCGGGTGGTGAGCACATCCCCTGCTTTAACCTGCTTCGTCTGCTTCAGCACTTTGCCGTCCGTCGCGGTGGTCACGCTATAGCCGCGGGCCAGCGTGGAGAGTGGGCTGACGGCTTCCAGATGGGTGACCGCATTGCCAAAACGCTCGCGGGTGGCGCTCAGGCGTGAGCGGATATTTTCCGCGAGGCGGAACTCAAGCTGCTGGATCCGCGTTTGTGCGCGATAAATCTTTGGCTGCGGATTCTGCTGGTTCAGACGCTGAGTCGTGCGCTGCTGGCGCGATATCGCTTTCTTAAGCTGGTTATCCAGCGCGAAGTTCATCCGCTGACGCAGACGCTCCAGTACGGTTTGCTGACGCGCCAGACGCAATTGCGGATGCTGCTGTTGCAGACGATGATGAAGCTGGGTAAAGCGGCGGGTACGGTTGGCGAGGAAGTAGTCCATCGCCATCTCCAGGCGCTGCTGCCCGTTCTGGATCTGGCGCAGCAGCTCCTGCTGATTACGGCTGACCACCTCTGCCGCCGCGGACGGCGTGGGCGTGCGTAAATCCGCGACAAAATCGGCTATCGTCACATCCGTTTCATGGCCGACGGCGCTCACCACAGGGATAAGGCTGGCAAAGATTGCCCGCGCCACGCGCTCGTCGTTAAAGCTCCACAGGTCTTCCAGCGAGCCGCCGCCGCGCCCGACGATCAGGACATCGCACTCCTGACGCGCATTCGCCAGCTCAATCGCGCGCACGATCTGCCCCGGCGCATCGTCACCCTGAACGGCAGTTGGGTAGATAATGACGGGCAGGGAAGGGTCACGGCGCTTCAGGACGTGCAAAATATCGTGCAGCGCCGCGCCGGTTTTCGAGGTGATAACTCCAATACAGTGGGCAGGTGAGGGCAGGGGCTTTTTAAACTGCTGGTCAAACAATCCCTCAGCCGAAAGCATGGCTTTTAACTGCTCGTACTTCTGCTGCAACAAGCCTTCACCAGCGGGCTGCATGCTCTCGACGATAATCTGATAATCGCCGCGCGGCTCATACAGGGTAATGTTGGCGCGAACCAGAACCTGCTGGCCATGCTGAGGGCGGAACGTCACGCGACGATTGCTGTTGCGGAACATCGCGCAGCGCACCTGAGCGGTGTCGTCTTTTAGCGTAAAGTACCAGTGACCGGAAGCAGGCTGCGTGAAGTTAGAGATTTCACCGCTGATCCAGACCTGTCCCATTTCCTGCTCAAGCAGCAAACGCACCGTCTGATTAAGGCGGCTGACAGTATAAATTGAGGGGGATTGAGAGGATAACATGTGAGCGGGATCAAATTCTAAATCAGCAAGTTATTCAGTCGATAGTAACCTGCTGAGAGGCGATCGCAAGCATTTTTTCAAAAAAGTGTAGATGCAATCGGTTACGCTCTGTATAATGCCACGGCAATATTTAACCACCCAGGTCAGAGATATTGCCCATGCTACGTATCGCTAAAGAAGCACTGACGTTTGACGACGTCCTCCTCGTTCCCGCTCATTCCACCGTTCTGCCGAATACTGCCGACCTCAGCACGCAGTTGACGAAAACCATTCGTCTGAACATTCCTATGCTCTCCGCAGCAATGGACACCGTGACTGAAGCGCGTCTGGCTATCGCTTTGGCACAGGAAGGCGGCATTGGCTTTATCCACAAAAACATGTCTATCGAGCGTCAGGCGGAAGAAGTTCGCCGCGTGAAGAAACATGAATCCGGTATCGTGTCCGATCCTCAGACCGTTCTGCCAACCACCACCCTGCACGAAGTGAAAGCGCTAACCGAGCGTAACGGCTTTGCAGGTTACCCGGTTGTGACCGAAGACAACGAGCTGGTGGGCATCATCACCGGTCGTGATGTGCGTTTCGTGACTGACCTGAACCAGCCTGTCAGCGTCTATATGACGCCAAAAGAGCGCCTGGTGACCGTTCGCGAAGGCGAAACCCGCGACGTGGTGCTGGCGAAAATGCACGAAAAACGCGTTGAGAAAGCGCTGGTTGTGGATGCGAACTTCCACCTGCGTGGCATGATCACCGTTAAAGATTTCCAGAAAGCAGAACGTAAACCGAACGCCTGTAAAGACGAGCATGGCCGTCTGCGCGTCGGCGCTGCGGTTGGCGCGGGCGCAGGTAACGAAGAGCGCGTTGACGCGCTGGTTGCCGCGGGCGTTGACGTGCTGCTGATTGACTCCTCACACGGCCACTCCGAAGGCGTTCTGCAACGTATTCGTGAAACCCGTGCTAAATACCCGGATCTCCAGATCATCGGCGGTAACGTGGCTACGGGCGCAGGTGCTCGCGCGCTGGCGGAAGCCGGTTGCAGCGCGGTGAAAGTAGGTATCGGTCCAGGCTCTATCTGTACTACCCGTATTGTCACCGGCGTGGGCGTTCCGCAGATCACCGCGGTGTCTGACGCGGTTGAAGCGCTGGAAGGCACCGGTATTCCGGTTATCGCGGACGGCGGTATCCGCTTCTCTGGCGACATCGCCAAAGCGATCGCCGCAGGTGCCGCAGCCGTGATGGTGGGCTCCATGCTGGCCGGTACCGAAGAATCCCCGGGCGAAATCGAACTCTACCAGGGCCGTTCTTATAAATCCTACCGCGGTATGGGCTCCCTGGGCGCGATGTCCAAAGGTTCCTCCGACCGTTACTTCCAGACCGATAACGCCGCTGACAAACTGGTACCGGAAGGCATCGAAGGCCGCGTGGCCTATAAAGGCCGTCTGAAAGAGATCATCCACCAGCAGATGGGCGGCCTGCGTTCCTGTATGGGGCTGACCGGCTGTGGTACCATTGACCTGCTGCGTACCAAAGCGGAATTCGTACGCATCAGCGGTGCGGGTATCCAGGAGAGCCACGTGCACGACGTGACGATCACCAAAGAGTCCCCGAACTACCGTCTGGGATCATGATTTTCTTCGCCCGACCTCGTGTCGGGCGATTTATTTAATCTGTTTCACTTGCCTCGGAATTAGCGTCAATGACGGAAAACATTCATAAACATCGCATCCTCATCCTCGATTTTGGTTCTCAGTACACTCAACTGGTGGCGCGTCGCGTGCGTGAGCTGGGCGTTTACTGTGAGCTGTGGGCGTGGGATGTCACGGAAGCACAGATTCGCGAGTTCAATCCAAGCGGCATCATTCTGTCCGGCGGCCCGGAGAGCACCACCGAAGAGAACAGCCCGCGCGCGCCGCAGTACGTATTCGAAGCGGGCGTACCGGTGTTCGGCGTGTGCTACGGCATGCAGACTATGGCGATGCAGCTGGGCGGCCACGTAGAAGGCTCTAACGAGCGTGAGTTCGGCTACGCGCAGGTTGAAGTCGTCACCGACAGCGCGCTGGTGCGCGGTATCGAAGACTCCCTGACCGCAGACGGCAAACCGCTGCTGGACGTGTGGATGAGCCACGGCGACAAAGTCACCGCTATCCCGTCGGACTTCGTGACCGTAGCCAGCACCGAAAGCTGCCCGTTCGCGATTATGGCGAACGAAGAAAAACGCTTCTACGGCGTGCAGTTCCACCCGGAAGTGACTCACACCCGTCAGGGTATGCGCATGCTGGAGCGCTTCGTGCGTGATATCTGCCAGTGTGAAGCCCTGTGGACCCCGGCAAAAATCATCGACGACGCCGTGGAGCGTATCCGCCAGCAGGTTGGTGATGACAAAGTGATCCTCGGCCTCTCCGGCGGCGTGGACTCCTCCGTGACCGCGATGCTGCTGCACCGCGCCATCGGCAAAAACCTGACCTGCGTCTTCGTGGACAACGGCCTGCTGCGTCTGAACGAAGCCCAGCAGGTCATGGACATGTTCGGCGACCACTTCGGTCTGAACATCGTTCACGTGGAAGGCGAGCAGCGCTTCCTGGACGCGCTGAAAGGCGAGAACGATCCGGAAGCGAAACGTAAAATCATCGGCCGCGTATTCGTGGAAGTGTTCGACGAAGAAGCGCTGAAGCTGGAAGACGTGAAATGGCTGGCGCAGGGCACTATCTACCCTGACGTGATCGAGTCTGCGGCCTCCGCGACCGGTAAAGCACACGTCATCAAATCTCACCACAACGTGGGCGGCCTGCCGAAAGAGATGAAGATGGGCCTGGTTGAACCACTGCGCGAGCTATTCAAAGACGAAGTGCGTAAGATCGGTCTGGAGCTGGGGCTGCCGTACGACATGCTCTACCGTCACCCATTCCCGGGCCCGGGCCTCGGCGTACGCGTGCTGGGCGAAGTGAAGAAAGAGTACTGCGACCTGCTGCGTCGCGCGGACGCGATCTTCATTGAAGAGCTGCACAAGGCTGACCTGTACAACAAGGTTAGCCAGGCGTTCACCGTGTTCCTGCCGGTTCGCTCCGTCGGCGTGATGGGCGATGGCCGCAAGTACGACTGGGTTGTCTCCCTGCGTGCTGTGGAAACCATCGACTTCATGACCGCGCACTGGGCGCACCTGCCGTATGACTTCTTAGGCCGCGTGTCTAACCGCATCATCAACGAAGTGAACGGCATTTCCCGCGTGGTGTATGACATCAGCGGCAAGCCACCGGCGACGATCGAGTGGGAGTAAGCCCATAACCTTTCCTGCGAAGTTATAAGCAGGTAAGACTGATAAAACCCTCTGTTTACAGAGGGTTTTTCTTTTGTAACTGATATCCGAACGGGACGTGAATTACTGGCTCATCTGCCGGGATCCACGGCAGCCGATACTGCGTCGCCATGCCCCTGGCGCCTGACCATACTGACGCTTAAAGCTGCGGTTGAATGACTGCTGAGAGTCAAAGCCCAGCGCGATCGCCACGTTCAGAATCGGTTCATCGCTTTGGGCTAAGCGCTCAACTGATTTTTGCAGCTTTTGCGCGCGAATATATTCGGCGAGAGGGGAACCGGTATGTTCTTTGAAGATCCGCTGGAGATGCCATTTCGAATAGCCGGCTCGCCTGGAGACGGTTTCAATGTCCAGGCGGCTATCAAGGTTGTTGTCGATCCAGTCGAGCAAATCGTGAATGAATGCACTCGTGTTCATCTTGCTTCCCCCTACGCCACGCATTAAAAGCATCTTTGTTTGTTGCACTTAAAGGTGGCCCGTTTTGAAATTAATTGCAAGTTTTATTGTTACATTTAAACCCCTTCTAATAACCCGTGATTTACCTTCGTCGCAAATAGCACATAAAGTGCAACAATTATTCTTGCACTTAATTAAGCGCCTTCCTACAATCGCCGCGATAGTGTATTCGCAACTGTTACAGTTTTGTGGCGATGAACGACACAAATGGCCTTAAGCCAGACCGGACAAAGGAAGTGGCGCGGCGCCTCCCGCTGCGTCTTGCCCGGCGGCTACAATAACCGGAATAAAAATAATGAGCCTGCAAAAAACCTGGGGTTACTTTCATCTGAGCGCGACGGGGGTGGTTTTACTCTCCGCGCTTCTCGTCGGGTGCGATGACAGCGTCGCGCAAAATGCCGCACCGCAAGCGCCCGTCGTCAGCGCAGCTGACGTGGTGGTGAAATCCATTAGCCAGTGGGACAGCTTTAACGGTCGCATTGAAGCGGTGGAAAGCGTTCAGCTGCGCCCACGCGTCTCCGGCTACATTGATAAAGTGAATTACACCGACGGCCAGGAGGTGAAAAAGGGCGAGGTGCTGTTCACGATTGATGACCGAACCTATCGCGCGGCGCTGGAACAGGCGCAGGCGAACCTGGCGAGAGCCAAAACGCAGGCCAGCCTGGCGCGAAGCGAGGCTAACCGTACCGATAAATTAGTCAATACCAACGTGGTATCCCGTGAAGAGTGGGAGCAGCGCCGTTCCGCTGCTACCCAGGCACAGGCCGATATTCGCGCGGCGCAGGCGGCGGTTGATGCCGCGCAGCTCAACCTCGACTTCACCAAAGTGACCGCGCCTATCGACGGTCGCGCCAGCCGGGCGCTGATCACCAGCGGTAACCTGGTGACTGCGGGTGACAGCGCCAGCGTGCTCACCACCCTGGTCTCACAGAAGACGGTTTACGTCTACTTCGACGTGGACGAGTCCACCTATCTTCACTATCAGAACCTGGCCCGCAGCGGGCAGGGGGCGTCCAGTCACCACACGGCGCTGCCGGTGGAGATTGGTCTGACGGGTGAGGAGGGCTATCCCCATCAGGGCAAAGTGGATTTCCTGGATAACCAGCTCACGCCGAGTACCGGTACAATCCGCATGCGTGCGCTGCTGGACAACTCACAGCGTCAGTTCACGCCGGGACTCTTCGCACGCGTGCGCCTGCCGGGCAGTGCGGAATTTAAAGCCACGCTTGTTGACGATAAGGCGGTGCTGACCGATCAGGATCGTAAGTATGTTTATGTCGTAGATAAAGACGGGAAAGCGCAGCGCCGCGATATTACGCCGGGGCGTCTGGCCGACGGTTTACGTATCGTACAGCAGGGGCTGAAACCCGGGGATAAAGTCATCGTCGATGGTTTACAAAAAGTGTTTATGCCGGGTATGCCGGTTAACGCGAAAACCGTTGCCATGACCGCCAGCTCCGCCCTCAACTGATCCCTTACCTGAGAATCCAATCCATGGACTTTTCCCGTTTTTTCATCGACAGGCCGATTTTTGCCGCCGTACTGTCGATTCTGATTTTTATCACAGGATTAATCGCCATCCCGCTGCTGCCGGTGAGCGAATATCCTGATGTCGTGCCGCCAAGCGTGCAGGTGCGCGCCGAGTACCCGGGCGCCAACCCGAAAGTGATTGCCGAAACCGTGGCGACGCCGCTGGAAGAGGCGATCAACGGCGTTGAAAACATGATGTACATGAAATCCGTCGCGGGCTCCGACGGCGTGCTGGTGACTACCGTCACCTTCCGTCCGGGTACCGACCCGGATCAGGCGCAGGTACAGGTGCAAAACCGCGTCGCACAGGCCGAGGCGCGTCTGCCGGAAGACGTTCGGCGTCTGGGCATTACGACTCAGAAACAGTCGCCAACGCTGACGCTGGTGGTGCATCTCTTTTCGCCTGGCGGTAAGTACGATTCACTGTATATGCGTAACTACGCCACGCTGAAGGTGAAGGACGAGCTGGCGCGTCTGCCCGGCGTGGGTCAGATCCAGATTTTCGGCTCGGGTGAATACGCGATGCGCGTCTGGCTGGATCCAAACAAGGTGGCGGCGCGCGGACTGACGGCCTCGGACGTGGTGACGGCGATGCAGGAGCAAAACGTACAGGTCTCCGCCGGGCAGCTTGGCGCCGAGCCGCTGCCGAAAGAGAGCGATTTCCTGATCTCCATTAACGCCCAGGGCCGTCTGCATACCGAAGAAGAGTTTGGCAATATTGTCCTGAAAACAACGCAGGACGGTACGGTCGTCCGCCTGCGCGACGTGGCGCGTATCGAGATGGGTTCCGGCAGCTATGCGCTGCGCTCCCAGCTGAACAATAAAGACGCGGTCGGGATTGGTATCTTCCAGTCGCCGGGGGCAAACGCCATCGATCTGTCTAACGCGGTGCGCGCCAAAATGGACGAACTGTCCACGCGATTCCCGGACGATATGAAGTGGGCGGCACCTTACGACCCAACGGTATTTGTGCGCGACTCGATCCGTGCGGTTGTACAAACGCTGCTGGAAGCGGTGGTGCTGGTCGTGCTGGTGGTGATCCTGTTCCTGCAAACCTGGCGCGCGTCGATCATCCCGCTGATCGCGGTGCCGGTATCGGTCGTGGGTACCTTCAGCATTCTTTACCTGCTGGGCTTCTCGCTGAATACCCTGAGCCTGTTCGGGCTGGTGCTGGCCATCGGTATCGTGGTGGATGATGCCATCGTGGTGGTGGAGAACGTCGAGCGAAATATCGAAGAGGGGCTCGCCCCGCTTGCGGCGGCGCATCAGGCGATGCGTGAAGTGTCCGGGCCGATTATCGCCATTGCGCTGGTGCTGTGTGCAGTGTTTGTGCCGATGGCGTTCCTCTCTGGCGTGACCGGCCAGTTCTACAAACAGTTTGCGGTAACGATAGCCATTTCCACGGTGATCTCCGCGATCAACTCGCTGACGCTTTCTCCGGCGCTGGCCGCGCTGCTGTTGAAGCCGCATGGTGCCCCGAAAGATTTCCCGACCCGGCTTATCGATCGTCTGTTCGGCTGGATTTTCCGTCCGTTTAACCGCTTTTTCCATCGCAGCTCGACCGGCTATCAGGGACTGGTAGGGAAAACGCTTGGCCGACGCGGTGCAGTGTTTGCGGTTTATTTGCTGCTGCTTTGTGCCGCGGGTGTGATGTTTAAAGTCGTACCCGGCGGGTTTATTCCGACGCAGGATAAGCTGTACCTGATCGGCGGCGTGAAAATGCCGGAAGGCTCGTCGCTGGCGCGTACCGATGCGGTGATCCGCAAAATGAGCGAAATCGGGATGAATACCGAAGGCGTGGATTATGCGGTCGCGTTTCCTGGCCTGAACGCGCTCCAGTTCACCAATACGCCGAACACCGGAACGGTCTTCTTTGGCCTGAAGCCGTTCGACCAGCGTAAACATACTGCGGCGGAAATTAACGCGGAGATCAATGCGAAAATCGCGCAAATCCAGCAGGGCTTTGGCTTCTCGATTCTGCCGCCGCCGATTTTAGGGCTGGGTCAAGGGTCCGGTTATTCCCTGTATATTCAGGATCGTGCTGGTCTGGGCTATGGCGCGCTGCAAAACGCGGTGAACACCATGTCCGGGGCGATTATGCAGACGCCGGGTATGCATTTCCCCATCTCAACCTACCAGGCTAACGTTCCGCAGCTGGATGTGCAGGTTGACCGTGATAAAGCGAAAGCGCAGGGCGTATCGCTTACCGATCTTTTCGGCACGCTGCAAACCTATCTGGGCTCGTCATATGTAAACGACTTTAACCAGTTTGGACGGACCTGGCGCGTAATGGCACAGGCCGACGGGCAGTTCCGCGACAGCGTGGAAGATATCGCGAATTTACGCACACGCAATGACCAGGGCGAAATGGTGCCGATTGGCAGTATGGTGAAAATCACGACCACCTACGGGCCGGACCCGGTGATCCGCTACAATGGTTACCCGGCGGCGGATCTTATTGGTGATGCTGACCCGCGGGTGCTCTCTTCCGCGCAGGCGATGACGCAGTTGGACGCCATGTCTAAGCAGATCCTGCCGAACGGGATGAATATTGAATGGACGGACCTGAGTTTCCAGCAGGCCACCCAGGGCAATACGGCGCTGATCGTCTTCCCGGTCGCGGTGCTGCTGGCGTTCCTGGTGCTGGCGGCGCTGTATGAAAGCTGGACGCTGCCGCTGGCGGTGATCCTTATCGTGCCGATGACGATGCTCTCCGCGCTGTTCGGCGTCTGGCTGACCGGGGGCGATAACAACGTCTTCGTGCAGGTGGGGCTGGTCGTGCTGATGGGGCTGGCCTGTAAAAACGCGATACTTATCGTGGAGTTTGCCCGCGAGCTGGAAATTCAGGGCAAAGGCATCATGGAGGCTGCGCTGGAGGCGTGCCGCCTGCGTTTACGCCCGATTGTAATGACCTCTATCGCCTTTATTGCCGGGACCATTCCACTGATCCTAGGTCACGGGGCAGGGGCAGAGGTCCGCGGCGTCACCGGGATCACCGTCTTCTCCGGGATGCTGGGCGTGACGCTGTTTGGTCTGTTCCTGACGCCGGTCTTTTACGTGACGCTGCGTAAGTTAGTGACGCGCGGCAAAGCGGAAAGAGAGGTGTTGCCTGCGTAGGACGTAGCAGATAACAAAAAGCCGCCTTCATTGTGAAGGCGGCTTTTTTTTCGCAATCCGTCAGGATTAAGGCGCTTTTTTATGCTGCGTACAGAGTTCCGGCACCGGATCGCACCCGCTGGTATCGGCTTTTTTCACCTCTTCCAGCGCGCTGGCGACGGTATGGCGCGCTAAAACCGCTAACGAAGCCTGCTCCGCTTCATCAGCGATTGATTTGAAGTACCAGCAGGCGTTGGCGCTGACCACACAGCGGGCCGGGACGTCAGGACGGGACGCCCACAGCTTTTTATCTTCAGTGACGGAAAGGTAGATATCACGCAGGGTGATCTCTTCAGCCGGGCGGCCAAGGTGAATAGAGCCGTTGCGGCCAAGCGTGGAGACGATAATGCCGTCCCGGGCGAGAGGAACCATTAATTTGCGGATAAAGCTCGGATTCGCTTCCAGGCCGTAAGCCAGGATTGCACTCGTCGAACGTTCACCCGATTGCTCCGCCATCGCTACGCTGAGAACCATCTGCAAAGCTGTCGGGAAGCGGTAATCTAACATTTTTCTGTCCTGGGTTGCGGTGAATCTTGTTCTTTTTGGCACCGCAGAGGTGAATAATCAGTAAGTAACAATATAACAAATACGGTAATTTTATTGAAGCAATCTGCGGCATACGTGAAGTAACGCTGCGCTGACACATGTCAGGACGTGTAGCGCCGGGTTTACGTTCATGCGAACGCCGGATTCGGGAAATCAACGGTCACCATAAGACCACCTTCGGCTGACGTACTCAGATTGACCCTGCCGTTGTGTTGCTGCGTAACGGCTTTGACGATGGCAAGCCCCAGTCCACTCCCGCTTTGGGTCTGATTAGGATCGCGGAAAAATCTGTCGAACACGCGCTCCCGCAGTTCAACCGGGATACCGGGGCCCGCGTCTGAGACGCGCAGCTGAGCGGACGTATCACGCGATTGCAGTTGTACCTCAATGCGTCCACCCTCAGGGCTGTACTTCACGGCATTCTCAATTAAATTGTCGATCAGCGACACCAGACGTTCCCGAATGCCTGCGACATGGATTTCATCGTCACCGAAGAATTCAAACTCAATCCCGCGTGCCGATGCCAGCGGCTCCAGTGCGGCCATTCGCTCCTGAATAAGCGTTGTCAGCGGCACAGGCTCCATTACCGTGTCGATGTGCGCTTCGCTGTGCTTCATCAGCAGAAGCTGATTGACGAGACGAGCAGCACGGCTATTGCTGCGAACAATGCCTGCAAGCAGCTCCTGCTGGCTTTCGCTGATGACCGAGGACTGCAGCGCCTCGACGTTGATTCGCATCGCGGCCAGCGGCGTACGCAGCTCGTGCGCGGCATCGGCAATAAACACCCTTTCCCTTTCGGCGCTTTCCCGCACCCTGGCGAGAAAGTCATTAATCGCGTCCACCGTCTGGCGCAGCTCCCTGTGCCTGGGAACGGCTTTTAAGGGAGAGAGATCGTCTGGCGTGCGCAATGAAATTTCATTCACTACCCTGTTCCAGGGGCGCATCGCGATGCGGATTGACAGCCACGCGGGAAAAAGAAGAAAAGGAATGCATACCAGCAGCGGCATGACGTAATAGCCGCGCGAGTTCAGGTAGATAAAGAAATTCCAGCTGCCAGCCGGGGTAAAAAGGGTGACTTCAACGTCGGAGCGCGCGGATTTGAGTGTGCGGCTCGTCCAGGTGTGGTCTCCGGTCCGGACGCGCTGCATTTCCCCCAGGCGGCTATTTTTCACCTCCGTTGGCGCGCCACGCGAAGAAAAAATAATCTCATTATGCTTGCGAACGATCAGGTTGATAGCGAGTTCCGGATCTTCACCGCCGCCATACCCCTCCCGCAGCGCCTTGCTGAATGCGGCCAGCACCTCATTACGCGCCTGCGGCCTATCCTCCATGCTCTCTACAAGGGAAAAGAGGGTTGCGTAAGTCTCACTGCCCGTGAGTATTGGAGGGCTGCGCAGGTCCTCCAGCAAAATGAAGGTAAAAAAGAAAAACCAGAGCAACGTAAGCAGCAGCATCTGGGCGACCAGCATTCGCCTGACCAGCGTAGGGAGCCTGAGGCGGTACCAAAAATTACGCATCAACCTGCCGCCTTCTGAACCGGTACGGTATCAATGACGTACCCTACGCCCCGCACCGTTCGCACAAAGCCATCGCCAATTTTTCGCCGCAGGTTACCCATATGCACGTCGAGCGCGTTGCTGAGATTTTCTTTCGTGCCGAATATCCTCTCTTCCAGATACCGCCGCGTAAGCACGCGATCGGCGCGCAGCATTAACGTTTCAAGCAGCGCATATTCGCTTGCCGTCAGCTCAACGTGGCGTGCGCTCACCGTTACGCGACGCGTCGGAATATGAAGCGACAAACCGCGAATTTCTATTGCCTCATTTTCAAAACCGTAACTGCGTCGCGCAAGGGCTCTCACGCGTGCCAGCAGCTCGGCGAGAACAAAAGGTTTGACCAGATAGTCGTCCGCGCCCGCGTCCAGCCCGCACAGGCGGTCCTGCAGCGTGCCTCGCGCCGTCAGGATAATGACGGGGATCCCCCGGAGCTGCTGACGCAGACGCGTCATCAGGCTCATGCCATCGCCATCGGGCAGCCCCAGGTCGAGCAGGATAAGCTCCGGCACGCAGAGCTCAAGCTGATGCAGCGCATCCTCTTTCCGGCGTACCCATATGACATCAAATCCTTGATCTGCAAGGGCGAAACGTACGCCGTTGCCGAGATCCAGGTCGTCTTCAATTAGTAGAATTTTCACAAAGGTAACGGTATCAGCAGTGGATGAAGAACAGCTTAAGAAAAAAACGGTATCAGGAAATCATTTAGCTTTACATAACCAGCACGTGCTTCAGCGTTTCTTCATTTTCGGCTCATAAGAACCTTAGGGAGGGTATTCAGAATGAGCGCGCTGGCGTTTAACACCGCCTGAATCGTAACCATCTGAATCCAAAAGGGCTTCTTTAATGAGAAACTGCAAACTGCGTCACAGGTTCCCCCGTTCACTCATCGGTCGCAGCGTGAAAAGCATCCTGTCGGGGGCCGTCCTGGCGTTACTGGCTACCCCGGCGCTGGCGGCCGGGCAGCGCCAGGACAACGTGTTAACCCTGGGGGGCGGCGTGGATGTTGCGCCACGCTATTCCGGTTCGGATAAGAGCCGCGTTACTGCGGCTCAGGTGGTTGATTACGCGATGGCAAATGGGTTCTTTATCAGTACCACCCGCGGGCTCGGCTACGGCAACCGCGTTGGCAACCTGGATTACAGCGCTGCGCTGAGCTATCGCGCAGGACGTAAGGATCGCGACGTAAGCAGCGATTCAATCGCCTCCGGCAGCGACTACCTGCGGGGGATGGGTGACATCAAAGGCTCGGCCGTCGTTGTGCCGGGGCTGGGGTACAGGATAACTGACTGGCTTAACGTGCAGCTGCAGGCTGAGGTCCCGGTTTCGGAAAGAGACAACGGTGAGGCTGTGCACTTTGGCATTGCCAGCCCGCTCTACACCTCTCCTGAAAACTCGGTGACGCTGGCGCTGACCGGCAGCTGGGGATCCAGCAAGTACATGCAAACGTACTACGGGGTCAGCGCCGCCCAGTCGGCCGCATCGGGTTTTGCCCGACATGATGCCGGATCGGGCATATACGCCTATTCGCTGAACCTGGACTGGACCCATAAGCTCACCTCCCGCTGGAGCCTGCTTGCCGCAGCTGGCGTTACGCAGCTGACGGGAGAGGCGGGCGATAGCCCCATTGTTCAGCGAAAAACGTCTCCTGTGGGAAGTTTGAAGGTGACGTATAGCTTCTGATGGTTCAGTGAGGGCGAAGGCGCGTTTGTGACAAAACCGCACATAACCCCGTTACAGGAGCCGGAAGTACATAAAGCCCGTAGGATGGCGTGGCCCGAAGTCGGACCGTTCATCATGCGGGCTTTTTTTATCACTGTTGACCCGATAACGCCTGTTCAATCGTACGGGTAACAACGTCCGGCTGGCTGACCATCGATACATGGCTTGCCGCAACCTCCGTGGTGTTGGCGTTGATTTTCTTCGCCATTGCGCGCTCAAGCTCAGGATTGATCATCCGGTCATTTTTGCTGACCACATACCAGCTCGGTTTGTCATGCCAGGCGGCATGCGCGACTTTCTCCCCAAACGCATTGGCCTTAATGGGGCTCTGCGTCGCGGCAATCACGCTGCGCTCAACGTCCTTCACGTCAGGGGCAAAATTCTCGCTGACCGCTTTTGTCGGCAGATATAAATACCCCTCTGCCGTTTTAGCGAGGCTGGCGCTCCCTGGCGGAGCAGGGAAGCTATTTGCCAGTTCTGCCGTCGACTGGCCGGAATCCGGCGCAAAAGCGGCAACGTAAACCAGAGACTTCACCCGCGCATTATTGCCCGCTTCGCTGATTACCGACCCGCCCCAGGAGTGCCCAACCAGCACAACGTCGCCATGAGCCCGGGCGATAGCACGCTGCGTGGCGGCGACATCATCTTTCAGAGACGTGAGCGGAAGTTGTACCGCAATGACCTCGGTATGGTGTTTTTGCAGCCGGGTAATCACCTTATTCCAACTGCTGCCGTCGGCAAACGCCCCGTGCACCAGCACCACGCTGGCTTTCGTCTCTGCCAGCGCGCTGGTGGAAACCGCCAGCAGCGCCGCTGTTAATACAGACAATGCTTTCATAACAGGCTCCTTAAAAGTGATGAACCGCCGCGTGGGGCGGTACGGTGAATTCAACGGTTTTATGGTCGATGGGCTTATGCGTCGGGTCGGCAACGATGATGGTTACCTTGTGTTTCCCGGCGGGCAGCCCGACCAGGATCACCGGCTCGCCGCTGGTATCAGCCCAGTGCCAGGGCGCGTCATCCACCACTACGTGAATATGGCCGATACGCGGAATGACTTTCAGCGCGTCGGGTCCAAATACAGGTTCAATGCGCAGGTTTTCGACGCGGTACTGAATAAAGACCGCACTTTTACTCAGCGGTCCCGCCAGCGGTGGGTCGACGATCAGTTTTGCTGGCGGCTGGGGTTTTTCCTGCGGCGCTACGGCGGCCGGGCCATTAACATCAGCGGCGCTCAGGCCATCCAACGGTGCGGCCAGTGCGCCAGCAAAGGACGTCAGCGCAAATACAGGAAGCAGGAAATATCGACGAATCATCTGTGGCTCTCCTCATCAGTTTATTATGGCGAGGGACACAGAAGACCATTTTTATGTATCGGGGATGTTTGCTTTTGCGGGCGTTTTGTACCGGTTTGTCAGCGTAGCGCTCGGGATACAGTGCGATACAGTTTGTCTGCCTGGAGCGAACACGCTTTAGCGCTCGGGCGAATCCACTACGAGGCCTGATTGCTGCGACTGAATTTTGTCCTGATGGTGATACCAGGCGCCAATGGAGGAATAAACAAAGCGGCCAAAGAAAAACAGGAAACTGATGAGCAGTATGATGCGGGTCATCCGGGTGTTAAATCGATGTCGTTTTCGCATACGCGTAGCCTGACTCACTTTCTTTTCCTGAGTATACCCTTTTGGGCGATACGGCTATTAAGGCACAGCCGCAAGTCGGGGTCAATTCAGCGAAATGTAAAATACCGTCAATGCTTACATTAATTTATGTTATTAAAAACAACGCTTTTATTTATCGCATTGATAATTACAGGAAAAATATTCAAATAAAACGTAAGAAATGTTTATTCAGATAAATTAATTTGATTTAGGTCAACGGCATCTCGTCGTTGATATTTAAAATCCCACCTCCACTGTGCTTGCCAGGAATTTTCCGGGCATCGTGTACGTCAGGTTGGATGCCTGTCTTCATTTACCCTCTGGAGCGCAAGGGTTGTAAACGAGCATCTATGAATATTCACCACATCCTGAAGCAAAATAAAGACCGCTGGTGGGCACTTCCTCTTATATTACCCGTCGTGTTACTCCCGGTGCTTAGTGTGGCTAATACCTTAACGCAGCTGGGCGACGGTATCGTTGCGCTCTATTATCTCCCGCTCTCCTTTCTGCTGACGCTGATGTTGTTCTTTGGCCTGGAAGCCCTTCCCGGAGTGGTGGTGTCGCTGTTTTTACGTTATTACCCGTCCGTTGGGTTGTTTGAAACCGTGACCGGCATTTTGCATTTTATCGTCCCCCTGGTGCTCAGCTGGGGCGGTTACCGCGTGTTTGCGCCCCGACGCAATATGACCGCTTACGGTGACATACGCCTGATGGGGCAACGTATCTTCTGGCAGGTGTTTTGCCCGGCAACGCTTTTTCTGGTGCTATTTCAGTTTGCGGTTTATCTCGGGGTCTATGAGAGCCGCCAGAGCCTTGCAGGATTGAATCCCCTCAATATTCGGACCCTTATTAACTATCAGGGGCTGCTGGTGAGCGGGCTGACGGGTGTGCCGCTAAGCTACCTGCTGATCCGCCTGATACGTCATCCGCGCTATTTCAAGGGACTGATGTCCCAGCTCCGCACGCAAATAGACAAAAAGGTGACGGCCGTTGAGTTTGTGGTGTGGTTTTTAGCTCTGGGAGGGTTGCTGGCTATGCTGCTGCTGCCCATGAATGAAAACAGTTCCATTTTCAGCACCAACTACACTTTGTCACTGCTGATGCCCGTGATGCTCTGGGGGGCGATGCGCTTTGGCTACAAGCTGATGTCAATCATCTGGACGCCGGTCCTGCTGGTGTCGATTCACTTTTTTTATCACTACATTCCGGTGCAGGGGGGTTATGGCATTCAGCTGGCGATCACCTCATCCAGCTATCTGGTCTTTTCCTTCGTTGTGACGTACATGTCGATGCTGGCGACACGCCAGCGGACCATCAATATTCGCTCCCGCAGTCAGGCTTTTCTCGATCCGGTGGTGCATATGCCCAACCTGCGGGCGCTGTCGCGCGAGCTGGCCAGTCATCCGTGGTCAGCGCTCTGTTTACTGCGCGTGCCCGAGCTGGAAGTACTGGGACGCAATTACGGCGTACTGCTACGGATCCAGTATAAACAGCAGCTGGCGCAATGGATAAATGGCACCCTTCAGCCAAAAGAGCAAGTCTATCACCTCACCGGATATGACATGGCGGTGCGTCTGGAGGCGGAGTCGCATCAACAGCGCATTGAGACGCTGGACGAGTATATTAAGCAATTTGTTTTTATCTGGGATGGTATGCCGGTGCAGCCTCAGGTTGGCGTGAGCTACTGCTATGTACGCTCACCCGTCAATCACCTCTATCTGGTGCTGGGGGAACTGGGCATCGTGGCTGACCTCTCCCTCTCAACGAATCACCCGGAAAACCTTCAGCAGCGCGGGGCTGTTCACTTGCAGCGTAGCCTGAAAGATAAGGTGGCGATGATGAGCCGTTTGCAGACAGCGCTGGAGCAGAACGCTTTTAGCCTGTTAGTTCAGCCCGTTCGCGGCCTGCGCGGCGATCATTACCACGAAGTGCTGCTGCGAATGCGTGATGATAACGGGGCGCTGATCTTTCCCGAGCAGTTCCTGCCCATAGCACAGGAGTTTGGTTTATCGTCGCGTGTCGATTTATGGGTACTGGAGCGTACGTTGAGTTTCCTGGCACAGCACCGCCAGCGTTTGCCGGGCCAGCGCTTTGCCATCAACCTCGCACCTTCTACCGTCTACCGGGCGCAGTTCCCGCTTGAAGTGAGCCGCCTGTTAGCCAGATATGCCGTTGAAGCATGGCAGCTGATCTTTGAAGTGACCGAAAGTAGCGCCTTTGGTCATGCGGATCTGGCGGCATCCACCCTCAGGCAATTGCAAAAAATGGGAATACGGATCGCCATTGATGATTTTGGCACCGGCTACGCCAGCTATGCGCGGTTAAAAAGCGTGGACGCCGACATTCTCAAAATCGACGGCGGCTTTATTCGCAATATTGTCAGCAACAGTCTGGATTACCAGATCGTGGCATCCATTTGCCATCTGGCCCGGATGAAGAAAATGCTGGTGGTGGCGGAATGTGTGGAAACAGAAGAGATACGTAGCGCGGTGCACGCGCTAGGTATCGATTATGTGCAGGGCTACTTGATTGGATTGCCAGTTGAGCTTGATACGTTGCTCGAAACACAGCCTTCTCAGGAGAGCGCCTTAGCCGTTACGCTGCCGCCTCAGAACTCTCTTCTTCAATCTTCAACAGCCAGCCGGTGACCGCTTCCCAGTACTGCTGCTCTTTTTCCAGATCCAGCAGCACCAGCGCGTTCTGGCTAAACCAGTCGTGCGGGAAGCTCAGCGTCCAGTGATAGTCATCCGTTTTAAGCTTCAACGTCGGCGGCGTGGTGGTCGCCTGTCGCTGATTATTGAGCAGCACGCCCAGGCGCAGAAGCTGAATGAGTGGCAGGAACTGCTTTTTCTTAAATAGCGTAAAGCGCGGCAGATCGTCGAGCTTGATGGCTTTGCGGTGATAGCGCACCAGCGTCGCCATCATGGTTTGCTGCTCCTGGTTGAAGCCAGGCAGATCGCTATTTTGCAGAATATAGGCTGAATGGCGATGCATTCCGCTGTGGTTAATGTTCAGCCCCACCTCATGCAGCATCGCGGCCCATTTTAACAGCGCGGCCAGCTGCGGATGCGCCAGCTTTGGATTCTGCTCCTCCCACTGCTCGTACATCTGAACCGTGGTTTCCAGCACCCGTTTCGCCTGTTCGCGGTCGATGTTGTACTGGTTGGCAAGGCTCTGCGCGGTGCGGCTGCGAATATCCTGATGACGGAAACGGCCTTCCATCTCATACAGCACACCTTCGCGCAGGGCGCCGTCAGAGAGGCGCAGCTCTTTGATCGCCAGCGCGTCAAACACGCCGCAGAGGATCGCCAGCCCCGGTACGAACACCGCTTTACGCTCGTCGGACAAGCCCGGCAGACTCAGGGCGTCGAAGCTCTTGTGCTTAAGCACCTCTTCGGTGAGTTTCACCAGGCGCTCAGGCGTAATAAACCCGTCCTTTTCACCCATCGCCAGCAGCACTTCATGGGCCGCTTTAATCGACCCCGATGCGCCCAGCGCCACGTTCCAGCCCTGAATACGATACTGCCAGGCCAGATTTTCCAGTTTTTGCACGGCGGCCATGCGCGCGCGCTGGAAGTTTTCGCGGGTGATGACGCCGCCCGGAAAATACATTTGCGCGAAGCTAACGCAGCCCATACGGCGGCTTTCAACCAGACGCGGCTCGAAATCTTCGCCAATCACCAGTTCGGTTGAGCCTCCGCCGATATCAATCACCAGCTTGCGGCCTTTTTCCGGCTGCGTATGCTCCACGCCCATAAAAATCAGGCGCGCTTCTTCGTTACCAGAGATGATCTCAATCGGGTAGGGGATAACCTTTTCCGCGCGCTTAAGAAATTCCGGCGCGTTCAGCGCCTGGCGTAGCGTATGCGTCCCGACGATGCAGACGCTGGACGGCGAAAAGCCTTGCAGACGTTCTGCGAACAGCGACAGGCAGTTAAGCCCGCGCTCCATTGCCTCTTCGCTCAGCATGTTACGCGCGTCGAGCCCATCGGCCAGATGCACGCGCTGCTTCAGACGACCGATGATCTGCATCGCGCCATCCACCTCGCGGGCGATGACCATATGGAAACTGTTTGAGCCAAGATCGACCGCAGCGAACTCCTGCGGGCGTGGGGTATTATCGTTTATTGGCATAGGTTAATCGGGTTGCTCAAGTGATTTGATGTAATCGTAAATCGCCAGCTGCGACCGCACTTTACGGCGATTGCCGCGCGGTACATAGCGATTACTGAGTTCTTTGTCGATATAACGTGCTTTCACCGTATCGCTGAACAGGATCTCGATAATGTCCAGGATACGCTGCTTCAGGCGAGGATCCAGCAGCGGTGCCGCCACTTCAATACGGTAATCAATATTACGCGTCATCCAGTCGGCGGACGAGAGGTATACGCGCTTATCACCGGCGTTATCGAAAATATAGACGCGATCGTGTTCAAGATAGCGATCCACAATGCTGATCACGCGGATGTTGTCGCTGATGCCTTCCAGTTCCGGAATGAGCGAGCACATGCCGCGAATGAGCAGATTTACCGGAACGCCGGAGCTGGAGGCCGCATACAGGCGATCCACCAGGCCTTTGTCCACCAGATTGTTGAGCTTCAGCGTGATGCCGGACGACAAGCCGTTCTGCGCATTGGCAATCTCTTTGTCGATCATATCGTACAGCAGGCGCCGTGAGTTCTGCGGCGACACCAGCAGATAATCGAAGCTCACCGGGCGGTACGGGTTCTCAATGAAGTTGAACACCCGACGCACTTCGTTGGTGATGCGGGCATCGGCAGTCAGCAGTGAATAGTCGGTGTAAATACGCGCGGTTTTCTCGTTAAAGTTCCCGGTACCGATATGGGCGTAGCGCACCACATCGTCGCCCTCTTTACGGGAGATCAGGAACAACTTGGCGTGAATTTTCAGCCCCGGCGCGGAGAAGATGACGTGCACGCCCGCTTCCGTCAGTCTGCGCGCCCAGTGGATGTTGGCCTCTTCGTCGAAGCGAGCCTGGAGCTCAACCACCACGGTCACTTTCTTGCCGTTGTGCGCTGCGTGGATCATCGCATCGATGATACGGGAATCTTTCGCCACGCGATAAATGTTGATTTTAATCGCCAGCACGTTCGGATCGAACGAGGCCTGACGCAGCAATTCCAGCACGTGTTCAAAGGTGTGATACGGATAGTAGAGCAGCACATCCCGCTCGCGGATGGCATCGAACCCGTTGCGGAATTTATCGAACCAGATATGGCGCAGGCGCGGCAGCGGTTTGTTTACCAGATTGGCTTTGCCGACGTTCGGGAAGCCAATGAAATCTTTAAAGTTGTGGTAACGCCCACCGGGGATTATGGAGTCGTAGCGGGAGATGGTCAGCTTATCGCGCAGCATCTCCACCATCGCGTCCGGCATATCGCGCTGATAGACAAAACGCACCGGCTCTGCCGTCAGGCGCTGCTTGAGGCTGGAAGACATCAGCTCCATCAGGCTGGCCTCCATCTCATGCACCAGATCGTACTCGGCGTCACGGGTCATCTTCATCGAGTAGGCGTTGAGCGCGTCGTAATCGAAGAAACCTTTGAAGATATCGTCCAGACAGTAGCGCAGAATGTTATCCAGCAGGATCATCGGCTTACGTCGGCGCGGGGTTTCCGGCGGCAGATTTACAAAGCGCGGGACTTTATCAGACGGTATTTCCAGCAGCGCGTAGTTAATGGTCTCACCACGAATGATTTCTACCGCCAGATAGGTGTAATCATCTTTCAGGAACTGCACCAGATCGGTTTCACGGTTGATCAGAATCGGGGTGATATGCTGGCGCAGATAGTGTTTGAAATAGTGGCGCAGCCAGTTTTGCTGATTCGCGGAGAGCTGGCGTTCGTTGATCAGGAAGATTTGGTTGCGTGCCATTTCCAGCAGCAGCTCGTTATAGAGGCCATCAAATTCCTGATCGGCTTTCATGACGCGAGACTGGATTTTTCCAAGCAGATGCCGCGAGTGGGAGTTTAAGCCCTGTTCTTCGCTGATGATGATTCGGCGTTTCAGTTCGGCGAAGCGAACCTTGTAGAACTCATCCAGATTGTTGGAATAGATGCCTAAAAAACGCATACGCTCAATCAGCGGGTTGCTTTTATCGGCCGCTTCCTGAAGTACACGTTCGTTGAATGCTAACCAGCTTAGCTCTTTCTCGATATATAACTTTTCCTGACCCATTACAGCTCACACTCCAGTTCAATCACAGGACGTGGTAAATCCGTCTCGTCCTTATTATGGCGAGCATTTCCACGATATGTCCAACAGTGCCAGAAAAGTATGACAGTTATTTTTTTTGTTGGGGATTTTAGGGGGTTGGAGAAGGGAATATCGGGTAATGCAATATGTAGGTCGGGTAAGCGCAGCGCCACCCGACAGAACAAACTACTCTTCAGCCGCATGACCCTGCGGGGGCAACTTCACGCCGTCCAGCCAGGCGGCACCGTCGCGCATCTCAAGACGGCCGTCAACAAACCAGCTTACCACCAGCGGATAAATGGCGTGTTCCTGAGCCTGTACACGTTCCGTCACGTCGTCTTCGTTGTCACCGTCAAAGACCGGTACTTTTGCCTGCAAAATGACCGGACCGCCGTCCAGCTCGTCGGTAACGAAATGCACGGAGGTACCATGCTCCTCATCGCCGTTCTCCAGCACCTGACGATGGGTATGCAGGCCAGGATATTTCGGCAGAAGAGAAGGGTGGATATTCAGCAAACGTCCGTTGTAATGCGCGACGAAGGCCGGGCTCAGGATACGCATGTAGCCCGCCAGCACCACCACGTCAGGCGCGTAGGCGTCAATCTCCTGCACCAGCTCACGGTCAAAGGCTTCACGCCCGGCGAACTGGCTGGCTTCCAGCGCGTGCGCAGGAATGTTCGCTTCCCGCGAGCGCTCAAGGCCGAACGCATCGGCCTTGTTGCTGAATACTGCCCGAATGGTGCCATTGATTTTCTTCTGTTTGCAGGCGTCTATAATTGCCTGCAAATTGCTTCCGTTGCCGGAAATGAGCACCACGATGTTTTTCATTCAATGACCACACGCTGTTCGGAATCGGAAGCTTTAATCGTACCGATTTTCCACGCGTTTTCACCTTTTTCTGTCAGCAGCTTAACCGCTTTATCCGCTTCGCTGGCGGGCAGGGCGATAACCATGCCCACGCCGCAGTTAAAGGTGCGGTACATTTCATGCTCGCTCACGTTGCCTGCGGATTGCAGCCAGTTGAAGACGGGCGGCCACTGCCATGAGGAGGCGTCGATCACCGCCTGGGTATTGTCCGGCAGCACGCGCGGAATGTTTTCCCAGAAGCCGCCGCCGGTAAGGTGAGCGATGGCGTGCACGTCAACGTTCTCAATCAGCTCCAGCACGTTTTTGACGTAGATACGGGTCGGGGCCAGCAGGTGATCGGCCAGCGGTTTGCCGTCCAGCTCGGTGGTCAGCGGGTCGCAACCGCTCACTTCGAGGATCTTACGCACCAGAGAGTAGCCGTTGGAGTGCGGACCGCTGGAGGCCAGCGCAACCAGCACATCGCCGTCAGCCACTTTGCTGCCGTCGATAATTTCTGATTTTTCTACCACACCGACGCAGAAGCCTGCGACGTCATAATCTTCACCGTGATACATGCCTGGCATTTCAGCGGTTTCACCGCCGACCAGCGCACAGCCGGATTGCAGACAGCCTTCGGCGATACCGTTAATGACGCTGGCTGCGGTATCCACATCCAGCTTGCCGGTCGCGTAGTAATCCAGGAAGAACAGCGGCTCAGCGCCCTGTACCACCAGGTCGTTGACGCACATCGCCACCAGATCAATACCAATCGTATCGTGACGCTTAAGATCCATCGCCAGGCGCAGTTTTGTACCGACACCATCCGTACCCGAGACCAGCACAGGTTCACGATATTTTTGCGGCAGCGCGCACAGTGCGCCGAATCCACCCAGGCCACCCATCACTTCCGGGCGGCGGGTTTTTTTCACCACACCTTTGATTCGGTCAACCAGCGCATTACCTGCGTCAATATCAACACCGGCATCTTTGTAGCTGAGAGAAGTTTTGTTGGTCACGGCTTAAATCCCCACGCGATTGCATAGCTAGTAAGAAAAATCGGCGCAATTCTAACAGTCCAGGCAAACGTTTGCGAGACTATTCTCGGCGCGGGGATCTTTTTTTCTGTGCGGACTGTCCAGGGCAACAAACTTGACTCCGTTCACGAAAATGAAACCGGTTTCGGCGATCTGCTTGCAACGGCTATCCCCTTTGCACATCATCAAAATGAAACCGGTTTCTGTAACTGTTTTTGCAGAAAATAACGCAGAATGAGGGAAAGCGAATGTCAGGATTTAAAGCAGGTTTTCTGTGGGGTGGGGCCGTTGCGGCGCACCAGCTTGAAGGCGGCTGGAAAGAGGGCGGCAAGGGCGTGAGCGTTGCCGATGTCATGACGGCAGGCGCCCACGGGGTACCGCGTGAAATCACCAACGGCGTGCTGGAGGGGAAAAATTACCCAAACCACGAAGCCATCGACTTTTACCACCGCTATAAAGAAGACATCAAACTCTTTGCCGAGATGGGGTTCAAATGCTTCCGCACCTCCATTGCCTGGACGCGTATCTTCCCGAAAGGCGACGAGCTGGAGCCGAACGAAGCGGGACTCAAATTCTATGACGATCTTTTCGACGAGTGCCTGAAGCACGGCATCGAGCCGGTGATCACGCTTTCCCACTTCGAGATGCCTTTCCACCTCGTAACGGAATACGGCGGCTGGCGTAACCGTAAGCTGATCGACTTCTTTGTCCGCTTCGCGAAGGTCGTTTTTGAGCGCTATCAGCATAAAGTGAAGTACTGGATGACCTTTAACGAGATCAATAACCAGGCCAACTTTCACGAAGACTTTGCGCCGTTTACCAACTCCGGGCTGAAATATGCGCCGGGAGAAGATCGCGAGCCGGTGATGTTCCAGGCGGCGCACTATGAGCTGGTGGCCAGCGCCCTGGCGGTGAAAGCGGGGCGTGAGATCAACCCGTCACTGCATATCGGCTGCATGATTGCCATGTGCCCCATCTATCCGCTGACCTGTGCCCCGGACGACATGATGATGGCGATGAACGCCATGCATCGCCGCTACTGGTTCACCGACGTTCACGTGCGCGGCAAGTATCCGCAGCATCTGCTCAACTACTTTGAACGTCGCGGCTTCGCGCTGGATATCACCGAAGAAGATAAAGTGGCGCTGACGCAGGGCTGCGTGGATTACATCGGGTTCAGCTACTACATGTCGTTCGCCACCAAAGCGACGGCGGATAATCCGACGCTGGATTATGACGAGAGCAAGAGCCTGGTTTCTAACCCGTACGTGCAGAAATCCGACTGGGGCTGGCAGATTGACCCGGTGGGGCTTCGCTACTCCCTCAACTGGTTCTGGGATCACTATCAGCTGCCGCTGTTTATTGTGGAAAACGGCTTTGGCGCGATCGACGTGCAGGAGAACGACGGCACGGTGAACGACCAGTACCGCATCGACTACCTTTCCGCCCACATCCGCGAGATGAAAAAAGCGGTGGTGGAAGACGGCGTAGATCTGATGGGCTATACCCCGTGGGGCTGTATCGACCTGGTCTCTGCCGGCACTGGCGAGATGAAGAAACGCTACGGTTTTATCTTTGTCGATAAAGATAACGAAGGTAACGGCACGCTGAACCGCAGCAAGAAGAAATCGTTCGACTGGTATAAGCAGGTGATTGCGAGCAACGGCGATAACCTGTAATTGTCGGGTGGCGCTAACGCTTACCCGACCTACACTACACGTAGGCCCGCGTAAGCGCAGCGCCACCGGGCAAGACCCCGCACCCAAACCGGAGCCCAGCCTCCGGCTTTTTTGTTTTTGATTGATGTACATCAAGCAACATGGGTATGGCGCAATCCGAAAAAAGCGGTATAATCCCGCGATTTTTTTGCGGATGCCACCTCAGAGGAGAAAGAGAATGAAGATTGTGGAAGTGAAACACCCACTCGTTAAACACAAGTTGGGCCTGATGCGTGAGCATGACATCAGCACGAAGCGTTTTCGCGAACTGGCTTCTGAAGTGGGTAGCCTGCTGACCTACGAAGCGACCTCTGATCTGGAAACGGAAAAAGTGACCATCGAAGGCTGGAACGGCCCGGTACAGGTTGAGCAGATCAAAGGTAAAAAAATTACCGTGGTGCCAATCCTGCGTGCGGGTCTGGGCATGATGGAAGGCGTGCTGGAGCACGTCCCAAGCGCGCGTATCAGCGTGGTAGGTATCTACCGTAACGAAGAGACGCTTGAGCCGGTCCCATACTTCCAGAAGCTGGTCTCTAACATTGATGAGCGTATGGCGCTGGTAGTTGACCCGATGCTGGCGACCGGTGGTTCGATGATCGCCACCATTGACCTGCTGAAACAAGCAGGTTGCAGCAGCATCAAAGTGCTGGTACTGGTCGCGGCGCCGGAAGGTATCGCGGCGCTGGAAAAAGCGCACCCGGACGTTGAACTCTATACCGCGTCTGTCGACCAGGGACTGAACGAGCACGGGTACATCATCCCGGGGCTCGGCGATGCCGGCGATAAGATTTTTGGGACTAAATAATCGAATAACGATAAAGAAGCCGACTTTGATAGTCGGCTTTTTTTTGAATAAAAACCAACAATGACACTCAGAGGAAAACACTATGACGCGCCGTGCTATCGGGGTGAGTGAAAGACCGCCGCTTTTACAGACAATCCCGCTTAGTTTGCAGCACCTGTTCGCCATGTTTGGCGCAACCGTGCTGGTGCCAATCCTGTTTCACATTAACCCGGCTACCGTGCTGTTGTTTAACGGCATCGGTACGCTGCTTTACCTCTTCATCTGTAAAGGCAAAATCCCGGCCTATCTCGGGTCGAGCTTCGCGTTTATCTCCCCGGTACTGCTGTTGCTGCCGCTGGGTTACGAGGTCGCGCTGGGCGGCTTTATCATGTGCGGCGTGCTGTTCTGCCTGGTCTCCTTCATCGTGAAGAAAGCGGGTACCGGCTGGCTGGACGTGATGTTCCCGCCTGCGGCAATGGGGGCAATCGTTGCCGTCATCGGCCTGGAACTGGCGGGTGTCGCGGCGAACATGGCTGGGCTACTGCCTGCGGACGGTCAGTCACCGGATTCTAAAACCATTATTATTTCGCTGGTGACGCTGGGCGTGACGGTTTTCGGTTCCGTCCTGTTCCGCGGCTTTATGGCGATTATCCCGATCCTGATCGGCGTGCTGGCGGGTTACGCGCTCTCCTTCGTGATGGGCGTTGTGGATACCACACCGATTGCCGAGGCACACTGGTTCGCGCTGCCGACCTTCTACACCCCACGCTTCGAATGGTTTGCTATCTTCACCATTCTGCCTGCTGCACTGGTGGTGATTGCTGAGCACGTTGGCCACCTGGTGGTGACGGCGAACATCGTGAAGCGTGACCTGATCCGCGACCCGGGCCTGCATCGCTCCATGTTTGCCAACGGTTTCTCCACCATCATCTCCGGTTTCTTCGGCTCCACGCCTAACACCACTTACGGGGAGAACATCGGCGTAATGGCGATCACCCGCGTCTACAGCACCTGGGTTATCGGCGGCGCGGCGATCATCGCTATTCTGCTCTCCTGCGTCGGCAAACTGGCGGCGGCGATCCAGATTATCCCGGTTCCGGTGATGGGCGGCGTTTCCCTGCTGCTTTACGGGGTGATCGGTGCGTCCGGTATTCGCGTGCTGATTGAATCCAAAGTGGATTACAGCAAGGCGCAGAACCTGATCCTGACCTCCGTTATCCTGATCATCGGCGTGAGCGGCGCGAAGGTGCACATCGGCGCGGCAGAGCTGAAGGGTATGGCGCTGGCGACCATCGTCGGCGTGGGCCTGAGCCTGATTTTCAAGCTGATCTCGGTCATTCGTCCGGAAGAAGAAATCCTGGACGCTGACGATAGCGAAAAAGCACCACATTGATCCTTTAACCGGGCGGACGATCCGCCCGGTTCTCTCCTTGCTGGTTCCGTGTTAAACTCCATTCCGATTTTATGTAAGATCTCTGGTTGAGGTATTTCTGAACGGACCGGCACAGCTCTCTCTGCCACTTTATCTCCCTGACGACGAAACTTTCGCGAGTTTCTGGCCGGGTGATAACCCCTCTTTACTGGCTGCACTGCAAAACGTGCTGCGCCAGGAACACAGCGGATACATCTATATCTGGTCACGCGAAGGCGCGGGACGCAGCCACCTGCTGCATGCCGCCTGTGCGGAACTTTCGGCGCGCGGTGACGCGGTAGGCTATGTGCCGCTGGATAAACGCACCTGGTTTGTGCCTGAAGTGCTGGAGGGCATGGAACATCTCTCCCTGGTCTGCATCGATAATATTGAATGCGTGGCGGGAGACGAGCCGTGGGAAATGGCGATCTTTAACCTCTACAACCGCATTCTGGAGTCGGGCAAAACCCGGCTGCTGATCACCGGCGATCGTCCGCCGCGTCAGCTCAATCTGGGTCTGCCGGATCTGGCGTCTCGTCTGGACTGGGGGCAAATCTACAAGCTGCAACCGCTGTCGGATGAAGACAAACTCCAGGCACTTCAGTTGCGCGCCAGACTGCGCGGATTTGAACTGCCGGAAGACGTAGGGCGCTTCCTGCTCAAGCGTCTGGATCGGGAGATGCGCACGCTCTTTGATACGCTCGATCAGCTCGATCGCGCCTCCATCACCGCCCAGCGCAAGCTGACCATTCCGTTTGTGAAAGATATTCTTAAGCTGTAGTTATGCCGGGTGGCGGCAGCGCCTTACCCGGCCTACATATGGCACCCGTAGGCCCGGTAAGCGCAGCGCCACCGGGCTAAAGATCCCCCATCAGGTGCTCAACCAGCAGCGGAATCGGTCTTCCCGACGCCACGCTTCTGCCGTTCTCACGCCACAGCGCCGTCCCGCTGATATCCAGATGTGCCCATGGGATCGCCGGCGGACAGAAGTGATGCAGCAGCCACGCCGCCGAGGCGCTTATCGCTGCATTGTTAGTCGGTGTGTTGCACAGATCGGCAATCGCGCTGTCGGTCTGCTTTTTCAGCCGTGCGTCCAGCGGCAGAGACCACACCTCGTCACCGCTCCGTTTACCTGCCTGCGTCAACGCGGCGCGCAGCGGTTCATCCTGGGTCATCAGCCCGCTCAGCTCATACCCCAGCGCTTTCACCACTGCGCCCGTCAAAGTCGCCATATCAATGATGTAGCGGGCCTGCGGGTACCGCTGGCTGGCCCAGGCAATGGCGTCAGCCAGCACCAGCCGGCCCTCGGCATCGGTATTATTGATTTCAACGGTGGTTCCGTTACAGGCTGTTGCCACCGTGCCGGGCTGCATGGCGTCGGGGCCGATGGCGTTTTCCGCCAGCGCCAGCACGCCCATGATGCGCACGGGTAATTTCAGCTCCGCAACGGTCAGCATCAGCCCCAGTACGTTGGCCGCGCCGCACATGTCATATTTCATGGTGTACATGCCCGCGCCTTCCTTCAGCCACAGGCCGCCGGTGTCAAAGGTAATGCCTTTTCCCACGTAGCAGCGCATCGGGCCGTCGTTGGCACCATCATAATGAATAGCCAGCAGACGCGGCGGGCAGGTCGCCCCTTTGCCAACGGCGTGCAGCAGTCCAAGACCCTGCTCAGCAATATCTTTTTCGTTCAGCACCTCGCAGCGCAGGGCAGGGCTGGCGGCACACAGTTTTTGCGCCTCTTCCACCACAAACTGCGGCGTGCAGCGGTCGGATGGCATATCCGCCAGACGTCGCGCCGCGATCATGCCGAGCGCAATGGCCTGCTGCTGGCGGAAGGTCGTCTCCAGCTTCGCCTGCTGTTCCGGCAGGCAGAGGGCAGTGATGCAGGTAAGACGCACCGCTTCGTCCGTCTTCTTCAGCTTCAGGTCACTGAGCCTGTGCGCCTGATTAAAGAGAAAACGCAGCACCTGCGCCAGCACCACATCGTCGATATCCGTCACGTCCAGCACGAGTTCGGCGCTGGCGGGGGCGGTAAGCAACGGTCGCAGGGCGGTGAGCAACCCTTCGGTCAGGGCGTCATGCCAGATCGTGTCCGGCAACAGAGTAATGCGCGCAAACGGCGCGCAGCCAAAGCGCGCGTCCGCGACGGTGCTCTGCTGGCGCATTTCAGCGATAAGAGCGCTATCCGGTAACAGGGAACTGTCAGCGCGCGCAATCAAATGGCTGTTCGGCTTCGCGTCTGAAAGCGCGTTGATAAACTGGTACGTGATCATCATGATTCCTCAATCGGCGCGCGGATCCGTGCGGCATAGGCCTGCATCCACTCCTCATCTACCGCATGATAGTGCGTTTTCTCCCGCAGGCGTTCAGTACGAAAAACGGTGAGGGGCTGGCGAGCCGTCGCCACCACGAACGAGAAGGTTTTTATGTTAGTCGCGGCGCCAAATTCGCCCTGGTTGTTCATGCACACCACGGAGAGATCGCCCGCGCGACCGAAGCGCGACATCAGCTTGTCTTCCAGTTCGAATACGACTGAATCCGCCGCCTGCTGCGGCGTCATCCCTTGCGCCATCCGGCGAACGATTTCGTAGCTGGTACAGCCCTTCATCAGGTCTTCACCGACGCCTGTGGCGGTGGCCGCGCCGGTTTCGCTGTCGCAGTAAAAGCCGGAGCCGATGATGGGTGAGTCACCGAGGCGACCGCGTTTTTTCATAAACAGGCCACTGGTGGAGGTGGCGACGCTCATCGAACCCTGTTTATCAAGGCCAATGATGCCGACGGTGTCATGTCCGTCGTAGGGGCTTAACCCCTTATCCAGCGTTTCGCGGCAGCGCTTGCGGTAGTGCTGCATGGCGCGATCCGTGAGCATAGTTTTGTCGGCAAAGCCCTGGCTCAGCGCCCATTCGCGCGCGCCCTGGCCGACCAGCAGGCTGTTATAGCGCTGGCGGCTGAGCGCGTGCGCCACGCGCACCGGGTTGGCGATATCCACCAGATTCCCCACGGCGCCGAACGCCAGCGTGTCGCCGTCCATATAGGCCGCGTCCAGCTCCACCTCGCCGTTCTCGGTCGGCAGGCCACCGTAGCCGACGGATTTATACAGCGGAAAGTCTTCCACGGCAGCGACGGCATCGACCACCGCCGAAGCGACCGGTTTTCCCGCCGCCAGGGCAGACGCGGATTCCGTTACCCCTTCAAGTGCCATTCGCCAGGTTGCGATAATTCCCCACATGCTTTACTCCTGTTTTGCAAGGGTGGTGTCGGGTTGTGTAGCAATAGTCAGCTCCGCGGCGCGGTACTGTTTATCCAGGATACGCATGAAAGGCAGGTACAGCATGGCGCCAATCAGCAGGTTGATCAGCTGCATCACGCTGCCGCTCAGGTGCCCGGTGACGATAAAGCCGCTGATAACCGGCGGCAGCGTCCAGGGAATAAACACCCCGGTGGTGACGGCGACCGCGCCAATTTTCATCGCCGCATACTGCACGGTGACCAGCACCAGCGGCACCAGATTAAACGGGATGAGCATGATCGGGTTCATGATCACCGGCAGGCCAAACAGGATCGGTTCGTTGATGTTAAATACCGAGGCTCCTGCGCCGAGGCGCGCCACTTCTCGCATGTTTTTGCTGCGGGCGAAAATCAACATCGCAATCACCAGCGACAGCGTGGCGCCCGCGCCGCCCATCCAGATCATGTCAAAAAACTGTTCGGTGATGATGTGCGGCGGCGTCGTTCCCGCCTGGATCGCGGCGATGTTGTCGGTCTGGTTTTCCATCCACAGCGGGCGAATAATGCCGTTGATCATCGAACCGGAGTTAATGCCCACTGACCACAGAATGGTGATACTGAATACGGTCATCAGCGCACCGAAATAAGAGGTACCGTAGTGGCGCACCGGGGTGGCAACCACTTCATAAATAAACTGGTGGATGGTGTGGTAGTGGGTGTTTTCGAAGATGATGCGGATAATAAGCACCAGAATCATCACCAGCAGGGCCGGGATCAGCGCCGCGAACGACTCCTGCACCGCCGGAGGTACGCCGTCCGGCATTTTGATGACCAGTTTTTTGCGCTTCAGCCAGCAGAACAGTTCCGTCCACAGCAGGGAACCGATCATCGCCACAAACAACCCTTTGCTGCCAATCCACTCCACTGGCATCACGGTAATGCCGCCGTTTTCCGCCACTTTGATAAAGGGCGTCAGGATCAGAAACGCAACCAGCGCCAGGATGCCGCAGGAGATGCGGTCCTCGCCATAATGCTCAGCCAGGCGGTAGGCCACCAGGAAGCTGATAAACAGCGACATGGTTGAGAATACCGCGTTGAATGGAATCTCTATAATCGCACTCCAGCTCTCACCAAAGGCCTGAGACATAAACTGCTGATAGGCCTGATTCGGGAAGGAGGAGATCACCAGCAGGATGGAGCCGACGATGATAAACGGCATGAATGAAACGTAGGCCCCACGAATGGCCCCAAGATGACGCTGCTGGGCCGTTTTCGCCGCCAGCGGCATCAGTTTTGCTTCAAGAAATCCCAGAACATTGTTCATTGTGAACTCCGTACAAGATTGAGAGGTGTTGTTTATGTTATGTCTGTGGATTATCAGTGAAGCGCGGCGAGCGAAAGGTGAAATCGGTCACAAAGCATTCGCTGCTCTACTATAAATCTCATGAGATTAGTTGCGGAGAGGGACGCGATGGAAATCAAACTGCATGCTAACGCCACCACCACACCGCGTATCCGTCGCTATCTTCAGCAGTCAGATAAAAGCGACAGAGAGCTAGCTGTTGAACTGGGGATCTCGGTCACCACCGTCAGGCGCTGGCGCAACCGCGACCAGGTTTCGGATAACCACACAACGCCAAAAGTGATACACAAAGCATTGAGACAAGAGCAGGCGGCACTGATAAATGCCCTGCGGGATATCACTGGGGCACCGCTGGATGAACTGCTGCTGCTGGTGAATGACGGACTCGGGATCGCCGTTTCCCGCGCGACCCTGAACCGCTACCTCAAACCGGCTTCGGTAAGACAAAAGGGGGCGCCGTTGCAGGGCAAAAAGGCACTGAAGGCCGGTATCATGCCGCAGAAGCTACTTCTGCATCATCAGCCGCTATCGCTGCATATGGACGACGGTGGGGAGCAACACCTGCTCTGGGCGCGTGAACCCGTCAGCGGCTGGTGCTACGCCCGGCTTTATGCCGGTGTCTCGCCGCAGTTGCTGACCCGCTGGACGAACGAGGTGCTGTCTGCCTGTCCGGCTGATATTCAATCTATTGAGACTTTTGGGCTGGCAGTGAACTTGCCGGAGCATAACGTCACCGTAAAAGTGCATTCACAGTATTATCTTGCCCTTCAGGTCGCCGTGCCGTTACGTGAGATCATTCCGCGCGTGAATAGTGAACCGGCGGGAGAGCTGTTGATCCAGCTGTGTGAATTTTTCAACCGGGGAAAAGCGCAGAAAAAGCTGGGGGAGAGTACGCCGCAGGCGTTTCTGGAAGCGCTGCGGCGTAACGATTAGACGATCCCGAGTACGTCTTCCGGTGGACGGCCGATACACGCCTTGCCGTTCGCTACGACAATCGGGCGCTCAATCAGCTTAGGATTGTCGACCATCGCCTGAATCAGCCGATCTTCAGTGAGACTGGTATCGTTCAGATTGAGCGATTTATACAGATCTTCTTTCTGACGCATCAGCTCGCGTGCGCTGCCCATGTTCAGCATCTTCAGCAACTGGCGGATCGTCTGCGCGTCCGGGGGCGTCTCCAGATACAACACCACTTCCGGCTCGATGTCGTTAGACTTCAGCAGATTCAGAGTCTCGCGGCTCTTGGAGCAGCGAGGGTTATGGTAAATTTTTACCGCGTCTGTCATGACTTCTCCTTTATTACATCTTCTCGTACGGCTTAAAACGTTGTTGCAGGCCACGCAGCTGGTCGATTCGCGCATCGTAGCGGGCCTGTTGCAGGCTGCCGAGCTTCACCTGTGAGCTGGCGCTGCTTAGCAGGGATATGGCCTGATCGAGGCGCCCCGCCAGCGCCAGACCTTCCGCACGCGCGGCCAGCTCCTGATCGCGATTACCCAGTTGCCCCTGGGCCTGGGCGAGCAGCTCCCAGCCGTTCTGGTCATCTTTATTGTTAAAGGTATAGCGGTTCAGAATGGTCACCGCCTCGCCGGGCTGGCCGCCCTGTAAGTAGGCGTTCGCCAGGTTTAGCTGCAATACCGGATTGTTGCGAATGTCTTTCGCCCCTTTCAGACGGTTGATCGCATCGGTCGCTTTTTTCTGTCCTAAATCGATATCGGTTGCGAGGTCAAGATACCACGGATTGTCAGGCGCCGACGCCAGCAGCGGCTGTAGCGCTTTACGCGCTTCATCGTACTTGCTTGCTTCCATCGCCTGGAGTGCCTGACCATACTGCGAGGCGTTCTTCTCGCGCACGTTGCCTTTCGCCAGCGCGTCCAGCAGATCGCTGGTGAGCTGATTACGTCCGGAGTTGTACATGCCAAGCGTTCTCACTTTGGCCATGTAGAAATCCTGCGAGGACTGCACGACGACCGGACGCATCTGGTTAGCACGGTTACGCGCATCCGAGAGACGGCTTTCCGGCAACGGGTGGGTCAACAGAATTTCAGGCGGGCGCGACGAGTAGCGTGCCTGGTCGAGCAGTTTTTCCAGGAAGCTCGGCATGGCCTGCGGGTCAAAGCCGGAACGCTGTAAAACCTGAATGCCGATGCGGTCTGCTTCCTGCTCGTTCTGCTGGGTAAAGCTGATCATCCCCTGACGCGTTCCCGCCAGCGTCCCGGTAAGCGCCGCCATTCCGGCCTGCGGGCTGGCCATCGCCAGCAGAATAGAGCCCAGCGCGCCCACCCAGGTCAGGGGGGCGTTACGCTTCTGATCTTCCATCGCACGCGCCAGATGGCGCTGGGTGACGTGCGAAATTTCGTGCGCCATGACGGACGCCAGCTGGCTTTCGTTATCGGAATAACGGAACAACGCCGAATGCAGCACCACGTTCCCGCCAAAGAAGGCGAAGGCGTTGATTTCGTCGTTATTGATTAAATAGAAGTGGAAGGGCGTTTTTACCGAGTCTGCGTGCGCCACCAGTCGCATCCCCAGACCGTTGATGTACTGCACCAGCAAAGGGTCGTTAATCAGCGGAGCACTGCCGCGCAGCTGGCGTACGTAATAATCACCCATCTGCATCTCCTGCCCGATGGAGAGCGTGCTTCCTGCCGTGGTGCCCATGTCCGGCAATGAATCGGACGAGTCAGCGAAAGCGGGCAACACCTGACCCACCGTCACGGCGGCAATCAGTGTCGCAACCAGTGTTTTTCTCAACTGCCTGAACATAACCACTGTCCTGTATGTTGGATGTGCTAATTTGACCGATGAACCCGCATAACGTTCATCTCCGCTGCTCTGCGAGTGTAGCCGTGTTAAGAGATGAAGAAAATCCCATTCATCAGGGTTTTGCGAAACCTGACAGTGAAACAAAAAGGAAAGTCTTTTTTGTGACAGTTAGATACAATTCACCGTCTCACTCCCGCCATTCGATTCAGGGAAGGGTTGTATGCTCGAAATGTTAATGCAGTGGTATCGGCGTCGGTTTAGCGATCCGGAAGCCATTGCTTTGCTGGTCATTCTGGTTGCCGGATTCGGTATCCTGTTCTTCTTTAGTGGCCTGTTGGCACCGCTTCTGGTGGCGATTGTGCTGGCGTATCTGCTGGAGTGGCCCACCGCGCGTCTGGAACATATCGGCTGTTCCCGACGCTGGGCGACCAGCATTGTTCTGGTGCTGTTTGTCGGCATTCTGCTGCTGATGTCCTTCGTGGTGATGCCCATCGCCTGGCAACAGGGGATCTACCTGATCCGCGACATGCCCGGCATGCTGAATAAACTTTCTGATTTTGCCGCCACGCTGCCGCGCCGCTATCCTGCGCTGATGGACGCCGGGATCATCGATGCGATGGCCGAAAACATGCGCGCCCGCATCATGACCATGGGTGACTCGGTGGTGAAATACTCTCTGGCCTCGCTGGTGGGGTTGCTGACGCTGGCGGTTTACCTTGTTCTCGTGCCGTTAATGGTGTTTTTCCTGGTCAAAGATAAAGAGCAGATGCTGAACGCGGTGCGCCGCGTGCTGCCGCGCAATCGCGGTCTCGCCGGTCAGGTCTGGCAGGAGATGAACCAGCAGATCACCAACTACATTCGCGGTAAAGTGCTGGAGATGATTGTGGTGGGCGTGGCGACCTGGATTGGCTTCGTGATTTTCGGGCTGAACTACTCGCTGCTGCTGGCGGTGTTGGTCGGATTCTCGGTTCTGATCCCGTATATCGGCGCGTTTGTGGTGACCATTCCGGTAGTCGGTGTGGCGCTGTTCCAGTTTGGTCTGGGTACGGAGTTCTGGAGCTGTTTCGCCGTATACCTGATTATTCAGGGACTGGACGGGAACCTGCTGGTACCGGTGCTGTTCTCAGAAGCAGTTAACCTGCATCCGCTGGTGATTATCCTGTCAGTGGTGATTTTCGGCGGGCTGTGGGGATTCTGGGGCGTGTTCTTCGCCATTCCGCTGGCGACGCTGATTAAAGCCGTGGTCCACGCGTGGCCGGATGTGCCGGCGGTGGAAGAGAAGTAGATTTAGTGCGGGCTGATGCCCTCACCCCAACCCTCTCCCACGGGGCTGAGGGATCCCCAGTAATTTTTTTATGCAGAAGCAATAAAG
>NZ_JBMKJN010000015.1:0-124153 GCF_049236805.1 Enterobacter cloacae complex sp. XAL002 | reverse complement strand
TAATGAACCGTGAGGCTTAACCTTACAACGCCGAAGCTGTTTCGGCGAAGAGACAGACACGATTTTCAGCTGATACAGATTAACAGAATTTGCCTGGCGGCTTTAGCGCGGTGGTCCCACCTGACCCCATGCCGAACTCAGAAGTGAAACGCCGTAGCGCCGATGGTAGTGTGGGGTCTCCCCATGTGAGAGTAGGGAACTGCCAGGCATCAAATTTAGCGTGCTGATATGGCTCAGTTGGTAGAGCGCACCCTTGGTAAGGGTGAGGTCCCCAGTTCGACTCTGGGTATCAGCACCACTTTATACTTAGGTTAAAGTTCGGCAAGAAGTAAAAGAATTTGTCTGGCGGCTTTAGCGCGGTGGTCCCACCTGACCCCATGCCGAACTCAGAAGTGAAACGCCGTAGCGCCGATGGTAGTGTGGGGTCTCCCCATGTGAGAGTAGGGAACTGCCAGACATCAAACAAGTAGAAAGGCCATCCGAAAGGATGGCCTTTTTGCGTTATGCCCTCAGCTAAACCAATTTACTTATCAGATATTCCAACGAGTGCCGTTAATACCTTACTGACGTATTAAAGCGTCTTAACCCAGCTATAAATGAATTCACGGAATGCATAATGCTTACTCGCAGCAGCGTTAAATCAATTCAGTGATTCAGACTGAGGTTGTATAGGTAAGGAAATAGGGCTATAAAAAAACAGGATACTGAATCTAAAATTTATCTGATGATATCTGAGAGGGGAAATATACATCCCTTTGATTAGATAAAATAAAAGCGCGGCGATGGCCGCGCTTTTAAAAGTATTATTTAGTCAGGGCGACAATACCGAGAGTCAGGCCAGCTATTGCTGCGGCGCCACCGGCAATCGCACCTGCTGTTTCCCAGTTATCCTGGGTAGTCCCCTTCATACAGGTATTGGTGTGAACCAGTCGCCCCTGATCGTCGTATACCGGTACACAGGGAGAGTCGTGCGCGCAACCAGCAAGCAGCGCAGCGAGAAGTGCAACGGAAAGGAATCTTTTCATGATGTTACCTCAATATGATCGCTTATTCGCTTAAGAGCCGATGCGGCAATTTACGAATTGATGATTATTTTACCACCGCACTAATACCATACAGCACGGGGAATAATCTCAAATTGTGTGGATTGTAAAAATCATGGAGAAAAAAGAGGGGCGTTGATTATTTATGTAGGAAATGTGAAGAGATGTCTTTTTATTAGAATGCTGACAGGAAATAAAAAAGGCACCAGAGGTGCCTTTATGATTTTCATTAATCCTTATGCTTTGTAAACCGTCTCCGGACAACAACGAAGAAAACAGGAACAAAGAAAATGGCCAGCAGAGTGGCTGACAGCATCCCGCCCATCACGCCCGTCCCGACAGCGTTTTGTGCCCCACTACCTGCGCCACTACTGATGACCAGAGGCATAACACCAAGGATAAATGCCAGAGAGGTCATCAGGATAGGGCGCAGACGCATACGTGAGGCTTCCAGTGTGGCTTCAATAATCCCTTTGCCTTCTTTATCCATAAGATCCTTGGCGAACTCAACGATCAGTATGGCGTTTTTGGCTGATAAACCAATTGTCGTAAGCAGACCAACCTGGAAGTAAACGTCATTGTTCAGCCCACGTATTGATGCAGCCAGAAGCGCGCCGATCACCCCCAGGGGCACAACCAGCATGACCGAGAATGGAATTGACCAGCTTTCATAGAGAGCCGCCAGACACAGGAACACCACAATCAGTGAAATGGCATACAGTGCTGGAGCCTGATTTCCGGAAAGACGTTCCTGATAAGACATCCCCGTCCAGTCGTAGCCAATTCCGGAAGGCAGTTTCGACGCAAGGCTTTCCATCATCTCCATTGCCTCACCGGTACTTTTGCCTGGCGCAGACTCACCGAGGATCTCCATTGATGGCATCCCATTGTAACGTTCCAGACGAGGTGAGCCGTACACCCAGTGAGAGCTGCTAAAGGCAGAGAAAGGCACCATTTCGCCGTTAGCACTACGCACATACAGGTCGTTAATATCTCCTGGTAACATACGGAAGCGAGCATCAGCCTGGACATAAACTTTTTTCACGCGTCCATGATCGATAAAGTCGTTCACATAAGTGCCACCCAATGCTGTTGAGATGGTCTGATTGACATCAGATATGCTCACACCCAGCGCCTGGGCCTTCTCCTGGTCGACATCCAGTTTGTACTGTGGCGTATCTTCCAGTCCGTTAGGACGCACGCGGACCAGTAAGTCAGGATGTTCCCTTACCATGCCAAGCAGTTGGTTACGTGCCTGCGTGAGCTGCGTATGTCCCAGGTTTGCCTGGTCAATCAGTTCAAAGTCAAAGCCTGTTGCGGTACCCAGTTCAATAATGGCAGGGAGGTTAAACGGAAATACAAGACCATCTTTGATCTGGCTAAACGCTTTCGTTGCGCGGCTGACAATCGCCTCAACGCCGTTTTCCTTGCCCGGGCGTTCTTCCCATGGCTTCAGGCTGACGAAAGCGATACCGGAGTTCTGCCCCTGCCCGCTAAAGCTAAATCCGTTTACGGTAAAGACCGATTCAACGTTCGCTTTCTCTTTCGTCAGATAATAGTCCTGAACCTGATCGAGTACCTGCTGGGTACGCATCTGCGTCGCCCCTGCCGGCAGCTGAACCATCGTCATAAACACCCCCTGATCCTCTTCCGGCAGGAAGGAGGAAGGCAGGCGCAGGAACAGTACTGCCATGCCGCCGACGATGATGACGTAAACCAGCAGATAGCGTCCGGTCTTACGTAAAATGCCGCTCACGCTGTTGCTGTAGTGCTCCACGCTCTTATCAAAAAGCGCGTTAAACCAGCCGAAGAATCCACCTTTCTTTTCATGATGGTCGCTGGAAACCGGTTTGAGCAGCGTTGCACATAAAGCAGGCGTTAATATCAACGCCACCAGCACCGATAAGGCCATCGCGGAGACAATGGTCAGCGAGAACTGACGATAGATAGCCCCGGTTGAACCTCCAAAAAATGCCATCGGAATAAACACCGCTGAAAGCACCATGGCAATGCCCACCAGAGCGCCCTGGATTTGCTCCATCGACTTCTGGGTCGCCTCTTTTGGCGGCAGCTTGTCCTCAACCATGACGCGTTCTACGTTCTCAACCACCACGATGGCATCATCGACGAGCAAACCTATCGCCAATACCATCCCGAACATCGTCAGGGTGTTAATGGAGAAACCAAACGCAGCCAGTACCGCGAAGGTACCCAGTAGCACCACGGGCACGGCAATAGTCGGAATAAGGGTCGCCCGCAGGTTTTGCAGGAACAAGTACATCACCAGGAACACGAGAACGATCGCTTCAAACAGCGTCTTCACCACTTCATGGATTGAGATCTTCACGAAAGGTGTGGTGTCGTACGGATAAACGACTTTCAGGCCCTGAGGGAAGAAGGGCTGCAACTGCGCCAGTTTACTCTTAATGGCGGCAGCGGTATCCAGCGCGTTTGCGCCAGTCGCCAGCTTGATCCCGAGCCCCGTTGCTGCCTGGCCATTGATTTTGGTGACCATGTTGTAGTTTTCGCCACCCAGCTCAATGCGGGCCACATCTTTCAGGTGGACCATTGAACCGTCCTGGTTCACCTTCAGCGTCACACGGCCAAACTCCTCCGGCGATTTCAGGCGCGTTTGAGCAATAATTGAGGCGTTCAGTTGCTGCCCTGGTACGGACGGCGTACCTCCCAACTGGCCCGCAGCAATCTGGTCGTTCTGCGTTTTCAGTTGGTTAATGACATCCAACGGCGTGAGCTGATATTTATTCATCGCGTTGCTGTCCAGCCAGATGCGCATTGCATACTGCGCACCGAACAGCTGCACATCACCGACGCCGGAAGTACGGCTGATCGCATCTTTTACGTTAGAAGCGACATAGTCGGAGATATCATCCTGAGTGAGGTTTTTATTATCCGACACAAATCCCGCGACCAGCAGGAAGCTGCTGCTGGATTTTTCCACGCCGATCCCCTGTTGCTGTACTTCTTGCGGTAGCAGCGGCATAGCGAGCTGGAGTTTGTTCTGAACCTGCACCTGCGCGATGTCAGGATCCGTACCCGACTCGAACGTCAGGGTGATGGTGACGTTACCGGCAGAATCACTGGTGGACGACATGTACATCAGATTGTCGATTCCGTTCATGTTCTGTTCGATAACCTGCGTCACGGTATCCTGGACCGTCTGGGCATCAGCGCCAGGGTAGGTCGCTGTCACCGCAACTGCTGGCGGCGCAATGGTTGGATATTGCGCCACCGGCAGTTTTAAAATGGCCAGCCCGCCCGCAATCATCAGAATGATGGAGAGCACCCAGGCGAAAACAGGCCGTTGAATAAAGAAATTAGCCATCTCGTTATCCCTTAACTGGCTGGAGTCGCGGCGGTATCAGGAATAGCCACGGCGGTGACGCCAGGGCGAACTTTTTGCAGGCCGCTGATAATGACGCGGTCGCCATTTTTCAGACCTTCCGTGATCAACCACCGATCGCCAATCGCCTGCGGTGCAACGACAGTGCGAGATTCCACCTGGTTTTTATCGTTTACCACAAGCACGGTTGCATCACCGCGAGGTGTACGGGTTACCCCCTGCTGGGGAACAAGGATGGCATCAGGCTGTGTGCCTTCGTCAATGCGTGCACGGACAAACATACCCGGTAACAGCATATGCTGAGGGTTAGGGAAGAGAGCGCGAAGGGTGATTGAGCCGGTACTTTCATCTACCGTGACATCAGAGAACTGGAGCGTTCCTTTCAGCGGATAAGGCTGGCCATTTTCCATCAGCAACTCAACGCTGCTGGTGTCTCCCTTTTGCAGGCTCGTCTGCTGCTTCAGACGCATAAAATCGCTGCTGGATTGCGTTACATCGACATAAATGGGATCGAGCTGCTGAACTGTCGCCAGTGCGGTTGACTGACCATTAGTGACTAACGCCCCTTCAGTGACGCTGGATTTGCCAATGCGCCCGTTGATTGGCGATGTGACTTTCGTATAAGCAAGATTGATCCGCGCGCTCTCAACGCCAGCTTTCGCGGCAACGACGCTTGCATCCGCCTGCTGGGCGGTTGCCACCGCCTGATCATACTCCTGCTTGCTCACATATTGCGTACCGACCAGCGGAAGGTAACGTTTTACCGTCAGATGGGCTATGTTTGCCGCCGCCTGCGCTTTTACCAGTTCACCTTTCGCATTGTCGTAGGCTGCCTGATAGGTGGCCGGATCGATCTGATAAAGTGATTCACCCGCTTTGACGTCGCTGCCTTCGGTAAAATTACGGTGCAGAATGATACCACTTACCTGGGGACGAACCTCCGCTACACGATAAGCATCAGTTCTGCCTGGCAATTCCGTCGTTACGGCCAGTGGCGCGCTTTTGACAATATGAACACTGACCTGAGGAGCTTGCCCATGCTGCTGTGGGTTTTCTTGCCCATCGCACCCGGCGAGCAGTGCAGCACAGACAATGAAACCGGATAAGGGTAAGCGTCTGAAGTGATTCGTCATTACTGTTCCTTAAACTACCCTTGAACCGATATATGCCATAAGTCGGTGAAAGGGTGTGAGGCAAAAAAAGAAATGTAGCTGCGTATAATAATGAGGGTATTCAAGGTTTTTTAATTTATAAGTGCTGATGGAGGCAATAAAAAGCAAAATCAGATTCTGAACCAGTGTATTCGAAATCCGGCTTCTGTCAGGATAATCAACGGAATACTTATGAGTAAATACAAACTATTTATTTAATGAATTTGATTTGCTCAATTTATTCGTATGAATTATAAATTAAATGAATTGACTTTTTTTGTGCAAAACTAAAACGGGTTATGGTGAATACTTTGACTTACACGACCCTTTAATAACGTTTGATGTCGTATCAACCGTATAAGTAATGAGTAGCAGGCTATGGCGCGTAAAAAGAAAGAAGAGGCTCAAAAGACCCGGCAGCAGCTGATTGAAGCCGCTATCGGGCTATTCGCGACACGTGGCGTGGCTAATACCACGCTTACCGACATCGCCGATGCTGCACATCTTACTCGCGGGGCGGTTTACTGGCATTTTTCGAGTAAAGCGGAAATATTCAACGCCATCTGGGAACAGCAATTGCCGCTGCGTGAAATGATTCGTGACAGGTTAATACTTTCTGAAAAAGATGACCCTTTGTTAATGCTTCGTGAACAGTTTATTGTCGCGCTGCAATATATTGCGAGCGAGCCACGTCAGTATGCTCTTTTACAAATTCTGTATCATAAGTGTGAATTTCATGACGATGTGATTTCAGAATGTGAAATACGCAAGCGGATCGGTTTAAACGATACTTATCTTCGCAGGACGTTGAGACAATGCGTTGCGCGTAGCATTATTTCTTCCCAAACTAATATTGAACTGGCGCTGATTGTTTTCCACGCATTTTTTAGCGGAGTCATTAAAAACTGGTTAATGGATAGCAACAGTTTTAATCTGTACAAACAGGCGCCGGCGCTGGTGGATAATATTCTTGCGACACTAAATATCACTCGAGTGGCGCCAGTGTTCTACGATACAGCCTCATGATTGCATACGGGATGGTGACATCTCCCCGTGCTGGCACTGTTCCATAATAGCCTGCGCGGTAATCGGTTTGCCCAGCAGATAACCCTGTAGCGTATTGCATCCCAGTTCTGTCAGAAAGGTCTGCTGCGCTGCGGTTTCGACCCCTTCTGCCACGACCTTCAGATTCAGCGTTTTTGCCAGGGCGATAATCGCCGAGACGATCGTCGCATCTTCACTCTCTCCACTTAACTCTTTTACAAAAGCACGATCGATTTTCAACTCGCAGGCAGGGAGTCGCTTAAGATAAAGAAGGCTTGAATAACCTGTACCAAAATCGTCTATCGAGGCTTTTACGCCCGCATCCGTCAGCGCTGTCAGGACACGAACGCTTTCGTCCGGATTGCTCATCGCCGTGGTTTCGGTCACCTCCAGGATCAACATGCCGGGCGGTACGCTATGGCGCGTCAGACAATCGAGAACCGTTTTAACCAGCGACGGCTGTTCGAACTGCAACGTGGAAAGATTCACCGCCATTGACCAGTCCGTGTGGCCCTGAAGGTGCCATTCTCGAAGCTGGCGGCAGGCCTCGTCGATTACCCAGTTTCCAATTGGAATAATCAGCCCGGTTTTCTCTGCAAGCGGTAGAAACAGGTCGGGGGGCAGTAATCCCTGTTTGGGATGCTGCCAGCGTAACAGCGCTTCGAATCCGATGACCGGCCCGGCAGGGGCGTGGAATTTAGGTTGATAAAGCAGACGTAACTCATTACGGTCGATGGCCTGCCACAGATCATTCATCAGCTGAAGATGCGTCTGCGCCAGCGTATTCATTGACGGCTGAAAGAAGTGATAACCGTTACGACCCATATGTTTCGTGTGGTACATCGCAGCATCAGCGTTAAACATCAGTTCACGATCGGTTTTGCCATCGTGTGGATAGAGCGCAATGCCAATGCTCAGGGTGACCATCAGTTCGTAAGGATCGAGATGGAACGGGCTATCAATGACGCGTACCAGTGAATTTGCCAGTGAGGCAGCATCATCCGGGGTAGTGGTTTCGGCCAGCAGGACGAATTCATCCCCACCGATACGCGCCAGCGTGTACTGACCTTTCAACTGCAACAGCAAACGCTGAGTCACCGCAACCAGAAGCTTGTCACCGACATCATGACCATAGGCATCGTTGACGGTTTTAAAGCCATCAAGATCCATAAACATCAGCGCGAAAGGGCTTCCTTCGCGATCGGCCTTGCTGATGGCCTGATCGAGGCGATCCTCAAGCAGAATACGATTGGGTAAGCGCGTCAGCGTATCATGCAACGCCAGCTGAGCGAGTTCACGGTTAGCTTCTGCCAGTGATGAGGCCAGCAGCGAGGTACGAGCCTGAAGGCGGGCATCGAACATCGATACCAGCAGCGTAATCCCCAGAATAGCGAGCGCGACCACGCTAACCAGTATCGCCAGCCAGCTCCCGTTAATACCATGATGATGGACCATCGTCGACATCGGAAATTGTGCTGCTTCCATGCCGGCGTAATGCATGCCAGCGATAGCGATGCCCATGGTGATCGCCGCCCCCAGACGCATCAACGCCATTCGTGCAGCTTCCTGACGTAAACGGAACGTCAGCCAAAGAGCGGCCAGTGAAGCGGCAAGGGCTATGCCCACAGAGATAGCCATCCACGTTTTATCCCAGACAATACCCGGTGTGACCTCCAGGGCAGCCATACCGGTGTAGTGCATGGCAACTATGCCTGTACCCATCACGACGGCGCCAGGCAGCAGTCGGCGCAAATGTAGCTGCTCGCCGCTAACGAGCCACAGGGCGAACATTGACGAGCTGATGGCGATAATCATCGAAAGCACGGTCAGGGTCGCGTTGTAACTCATGCTCATGGAAAGATCCATCGCCAGCATACCGATGAAATGCATCGCCCACACGCCAATCCCCATCGAAACACCGCCACCTGCCAGCCAGACGCGTGCAGCGACGCCCTGGCTTCCGGCAACGCGCGCAGCCATATTCAGCGCGGTATAGGCGGCAAGAATGGCGACAATAAAGGAGATGACGACGAGGATTTGGTTGTATTGGCTAACCAGCATGGTCTGTTCACTCGTTGTGAGACGTTAAGCAAGAGCGGTTGGAAAGGGCACAGACATTATCATCGTCAGGAAATGACGAAAAGTGATTTAAGCCCCTGTTTTTATTGGGTGATAACAGAGGGGTACAGGATGGAAGAGGCTAGTCCAGCTCTGAGCAGTTGACCAGTTTTAGCGGGTTCACGGAATTCATATTGCGACATTTATCGGTTTCGGTGCTCATCAGTTCAATCCACTGCATCAGCAGCGCATCGAAAATGAAAACAGAGACAGCAAAAACGACCAGCCACCAGTATTTACGAATCATGTGTCATTCCGCGAAAAGAGAGCCTGTAAGGTGGTGGAAATATACACGAAAAGCGGGCGTTGAAAAGTGGGGAAGGAGAAGGTTTACAAAGCGTTGACGGTCGCTCATCCGGGCAATAAAAAAGGCGCTTCCCCATGCCGAAGAGCGCCTTTTTAAACAAGCATTTAACTGATTAGTATCAGTTCATGCCGTATTTTTTCAATTTCTTACGCAGGGTACCACGGTTGATGCCCATCATCAGGGCAGCGCGGGTTTGATTACCACGGGTGTATTGCATCACCATGTCCAACAGTGGCTGTTCAACTTCAGCCAGTACCAGCTCATACAGGTCATTAACATCCTGACCGTTCAGTTGAGCAAAATAGTTCTTCAGTGCCTGTTTAACCGAGTCACGCAGGGGCTTTTGAGTCACCTGATCCTGAGAGTTAACGGTAGAAACGGTCAGTACGTCAGAATTTACGCGTTGTTCGAACATAGTTCTGTCAGCTCTTTATTTCATTACGCAAGATTTTCGAAGTATGCCTCCAACGCCTCCAGCTGTTCGCTGGCATCCTCAATGGCGTTGAATGTGCGCCGAAACTGGTCATTTGGAGCGTGCTCCTGGAGATACCAGGATACGTGTTTACGCGCAATTCGGTACCCTTTTGCCTGGCCGTAGTGGTCATGCAGTTCCCGAACATGCGAACAAAGCAAGCGCTTAACCTCTGCCAGAGGCAGCGGGGCAAGCAGCTCCCCAGTGTCCAGATAATGCTGGATTTCCCGAAAGATCCAGGGTCTTCCCTGAGCGGCACGTCCTATCATCAGAGCATCAGCTCCCGTATAGTCGAGCACAGCTCTGGCTTTAAGCGGGTCAGTTATGTCGCCATTCGCGATAATCGGAATGGAAACTTTCTGCTTAACTGCCCGAATGCTGTCGTATTCAGCTTCACCGTTGAACAAACAGGCGCGAGTGCGTCCATGAATGGTCAGGGCCTGAATGCCACAGTCTTCGGCCAGTTGGGCAATCTCTACACAGTTACGGTGTTCCGGCGACCAACCCGTGCGAATCTTCAACGTAACAGGAACGTCCACTGCGCTGACAACCGCCGTCAGGATTGACTTCACCTGGTCGGGGTATTGCAGAAGGGCTGAACCTGCAAGCTTGCGATTCACCTTTTTGGCCGGGCAACCCATATTGATATCAATAATCTGGGCGCCACTTTCCACGTTAATACGCGCGGCATCTGCCATCTCTTCAGGCACGCTTCCGGCAATTTGCACGGTGCGGATACCTGGCTCATCCACGTGCACCATCCGAAGGCGGGACTTGTCGCTTTCCCAAACCTGCGGGTTAGACGACATCATCTCGGAAACGGTTAATCCTGCTCCCATCTCGTAGCACAGCGTCCTGAACGGCCGGTCGGTAATACCTGCCATTGGGGCTGCGATCAGGCGATTTCTAAGCTGGTGGTGTCCGATGCGCATGAGTTAAGAAATGACCATACTGTGACTGCAAGGCGGCGTATATTACGCATTTTTTGCACGAGATGAAAGGCCAAACTTTGAACAATCCTCTGTTGTAGATCAAGGAATCGCCAGTCATTCTTTTCGGATAAGATTATTCGCTATTTAAATCATTGTGTTATGAAGAAATGAACATTTTGTGGGCGCTTACAATTTCCCGTAACTTCTCATCATTTCTGAATAAATGAATCAATTGGCCGGGATAATCTGCTGCGATATGCAGCAGATTATGGCGCTTCTTTGCGATCTGCGTCGCATTTCAGCACAGGATATCAGCGCAAAAAATCGGCTTATTCAACAACCAGACGGCCATGAAGCGGCTGAACCGGGCGGCTGTTTTCGTGGTGCATAGTGTGAGTGAATTTTTGCAGCTGTTCAGCAGAGACGGTCAGCGGATGCTTGAGCACCAACCACGTCACCCCTTCTGAGCACGGTGGCGTGGTCAGGGAGCCGCTAAAACGCCAGTAGGTTTTATCCGCAGGCAGTAATTTATTCATATCGAGGGTTGGCTTAATTGTAACGTTCTGGTCAACCTGTCCTGGCATCACGCCCCAGAGTTTATCCAGTGCAGCGTTTGCCGCGCCCTGATCGAACATAACGGCAACGACCGTCAGTTCGCCGTCAGCGTTTTTATGGACCAGATGCATTTCCATTGCGTATTTTTTACCGTGCACCGTGTTTTCGGAAGGCGCATGGAAATGGAACTGCTGTAATGTCCAGGTCTGTTTATCAAGCGTGATGCTGTCGCGTGTATCGGCATTTTCACTCGCCTGGATAGTATGGCCGTTGTTTGTCAGGGTGACCGGGCCGTCGATATAGTGCGTTTCCAGCGGAGAGATGTGAGCTTTGACCGTATTATCAATGTTAACCGGCGACTGATACATCCCGCTTTTACACGTCTTGTACGCCTCGTCCAGTTCGCCCCAGTGTTCCGGTGCGCCTTCTCCTTGATAGCTCCAGTGTGAGGCGTAAGTTGAAGCCGAAATCACGCTCAGCGCCAGCAGCGCTGCCTTGCCTGAAATGTGTTTCATCGTATTCTTCCTGTGAATTTTATTATCCAAATCAATGATTAACATTGTGATTTGTGTGGTTATTTTATCGAAGAAAGGATGAAGGGGGGAGAAAAAGCCGAAGGGAAAAGGCGTGGTCAGACGACCACGCCAAAGGCTTATTTTTTACGACCGGTGATGCGACACCACTCTTCTTTCTCGACAACCGGGTCGAGCGCAAAGAGATCGGCGTAGGCTTCACAGACGCTGTCTGCCTGGCTGGCAAGGATACCGGACAGGCCCAGCAGACCGCCTTCAACCGGCAGCACGCTGATTAACGGCGCCAGCTCGCGTAACGGGCCAGCCAGGATATTCGCGACCACCACATCGGCTTTCATGGCCTCTGGCTGTGCATCGGGCAGATACAGTTCAAGGCGATCGGAAACGCCATTACGCTCGGCGTTATCACGGCTGGCCTGAATCGCCTGCGGATCGATGTCGATCCCGATGGCTTTTGCCGCGCCCAGTTTCAGCGCCGCGATAGCGAGGATCCCGGATCCGCAACCGAAGTCGATCACGGTTTTGCCTTCCAGATCCAGGCCATCCAGCCATTGCAGGCACAGGGAGGTTGTCGGGTGGGTACCGGTGCCGAACGCCAGACCCGGATCCAGCATTACGTTGACCGCATTTTCATCGGGAACGTCGCGCCAGCTTGGGCAGATCCACAGACGCTGACCAAACTGCATTGGATGGAAGTTGTCCATCCACTCGCGTTCCCAGTCTTTGTCTTCCAGCTGTTCGATTTTATGCGCGAAACCCGCGCCCAGCAGCGGATGGTTTTCCAGAATCGCCACGACCTCTTTCATGTCGGTTTCTGCATCGAACAGGCCGATAACGTCCGTATCACCCCACAGGCGCGTTTCGCCTGGTAGCGGCTCAAAGACCGGCGTGTCATGCGTGTCCTGGAACGTGATAGAGACCGAACCGGCCTCCATCAGCGCATCACTCAGTTCTTCGGCGTTCGCGCCGGTTGTGTTCAGTTTCAATTGGATCCACGGCATGGCAAAACTCTTTATTTATCAGTAGAAATCAGGGTGGCGGGTGGAACGGGACGGCCAAAACGGTTACCCACCACAAACGCCAGTAAACTTAACAGTAACGAAGGCACGATCGGGTGAAAGCCAAGATACTGAATTTTCAACGTGGCGAGAACGGCATACAGGACGCCCCCGACAATCATGCCGCTTAATGCACCCGCGGCATTCGCGCGTTCCCAGTACAGCCCCAGCACCAGCGGCCACAGGAAAACGGCTTCCAGCCCGCCAAAGGCGAGCAGGTTCAACCAGATGATCATCTCTGGTGGACGCCACGCGGCCAGCAGCAGCAACGCCCCCAGCACCAGGGTAATCACCGCCGACATGCGCTTGAGGCGTCGCTCATTTTCGACCTGTTCAGGGCGCAAATTCAGATAGAGATCTTTAATGATCGTAGCGGAACTTTGCAGCAACTGAGCGTTGATGGTCGACATAATGGCCGCCATGGGTGCGGCGAGGAAAATTCCGGCGGCAAACGGCGGAAGTACTTTCACCATCAGGGTTGGAATGACCAGATCCGGTACGGTAAGGTCAGGGATCACCGCGCGTCCCAGCGCGCCCGCCAGGTGCATACCAAACATCAGGATTGCCACCACAATTGTCCCGATAATAATCCCGCGGTGTACCGCTTTGCTGTCTTTATATGAGATGCAGCGCACGGCGGTATGCGGCAGGCCAATCACGCCAAAGCACACCAGCACCCAGAACGAGGTCATAAAGGTTGGAGAGAGGATGTCATCCGCCCCCTGCGGCGAGACCAGTTTCGGATCGATCGCTTCCAGGGTTTCAACCGCATGGCTCAGGCCCCCTGCGGCATGCACGATACCCACCAGCAGAACGAGAGTGCCAATGAGCATCACCATTCCCTGCATCGTGTCGTTCAGAACGCTGGCACGGAACCCGCCAAACGCGGTGTACAGCGCGATACTCACACCGAAAATGACCAGACCCGTCTCGTAGGGGATCCCGGCTGCCGTTTCCAGCAGACGTGCGCCGCCGATAAACTGCACCGTCATCGCACCAATAAACGCCACCAGCAGACTCAGGCTTGCCAGCCATACCAGCAAGCGACTCTGATAGCGGGCAAACAGCATATCGTTCAGCGTCACGGCATTGTAGCGACGGGCCAGAATGGCAAACTTTTTACCCAGTATGCCCAGAGAGAGCCAGATGGCAGGCAGCTGGATCATGGCCAGCAGTACCCAGCCCAGTCCGTACTTATAAGCGGCGCCCGGGCCACCGATAAACGAGCTGGCGCTGATGTAAGTAGCGGTCAGCGTCATGGCCAGCACGACGCCACCCATTGAGCGGCTCCCGAGGAAATACTCGTTCAGAAAGGTGCCGGTCGAACGTTTACGCATCGCATAAACCGACAGGCCAAACACCAGGAACAGGTAAGCGACAAGCGGCAGAATGACTTCAAGCTGCATCATCGTCCTCCAGGGAGATATCGCGATAGATGAATTTCACCATCGCCCAGCACAGCACAATAAACACCAGCGGCAGCAGCAGGCAGGCCATTTCAAACCAGTGCGGGAGGCCGGTAATGCCAATCGCTGAATCAGGTAAGTAAGCAGTTACTAACCATGCAGCGAGATAGAGAAGGGTCAGCCACAGCGCCCAGCGCGCTTCTTTATGGGCCTGAACAAAACGTTTGTCCATTTTTTGTCCCTTGTGGATGAAGAAAGCGGGGATTGTACATGATGGGGCTTTGCGATCCCCAGAAATAAAAAAGGCCGGATAATCCGGCCTTTTAGCAACACTGGTCTTTTACTTCTCGTTCAGACCGAGTTTTTTCTCCAGGTAGTGGATGTTAGTACCACCATTCTGGAAGTGCTCGTCGCTCATGATGCGCATCTGGAGATCTACGTTGGTTTTGATCCCGTCGATGATCAGCTCCTGAAGGGCGTTCTTCATGCGGGCAATGGCCACGTCACGGTTTTCGCCGTAGCAGATCAGCTTACCGATCATTGAGTCATAGTACGGCGGTACGGTGTAACCGGCGTAAATATGGGACTCCCAGCGCACACCAAAGCCACCCGGCGCGTGGAAACGCGTGATTTTACCCGGGCTTGGCAGGAAGGTGTTCGGGTCTTCGGCGTTGATACGGCACTCTACCGCATGGCCTTTAACCACAACTTCTTCCTGTTTGATGGACAGCGGCTGACCGGCTGCGATACGCAGCTGTTCTTTGATCAGGTCAACGCCGGTGATCATTTCGGTAACCGGGTGTTCAACCTGAATACGGGTGTTCATTTCAATGAAGTAGAACTCGCCGTTTTCGAACAGGAACTCAAAGGTACCCGCCCCGCGATAGCCGATATCGACACACGCTTTGGCGCAACGCTCACCGATGTAGCGACGCAGTTCCGGCGTAATGCCCGGCGCTGGCGCTTCTTCGACGACTTTCTGGTGACGACGCTGCATGGAGCAGTCACGTTCAGCCAGATAGATCGCGTTGCCCTGACCGTCAGCCAGCACCTGAATTTCGATGTGGCGTGGGTTTTCCAGGTATTTTTCCATGTACACCATGTCATTGCTGAAAGCCGCTTTCGCTTCCGCTTTGGTCATGGAGATGGACTGCGCCAGTTCAGCATCGCTGCGTACAACGCGCATACCGCGACCGCCGCCGCCGCCGGACGCTTTGATGATCACCGGGTAGCCAATGCGTTTAGCATGGGCGCGGTTAGCATCCATATCGTCGGTCAGCGGGCCGTCAGAGCCCGGTACGGTTGGCACGCCAGCTTTTTTCATCGCGGTGATGGCAGACACTTTGTCACCCATCAGGCGAATGGTGTCGGCTTTCGGGCCAATGAAGATAAAGCCAGAGCGTTCAACCTGCTCAGCAAAGTTGGCGTTCTCAGAGAGGAAACCATAACCCGGGTGAATCGCGACCGCGCCAGTGATTTCGGCGGCGCTGATGATCGCCGGGATGTTCAGATAGCTTTTTACGGACGGAGCCGGACCGATACAGACCGTCTCATCCGCCAGCAATACGTGTTTTAAATCGCGATCCGCGCTTGAGTGCACGGCCACGGTCTTGATGCCCAGTTCTTTACAGGCACGAAGAATACGCAGTGCAATCTCGCCACGGTTGGCGATAACAATTTTATCCAGCATGTTCGCCTCGTTACTCGATGACGACCAGCGGCTCGTCAAATTCTACCGGCTGACCACTTTCGACCAGAATCGCTTTCACAGTACCTGATTTGTCTGCTTCGATCTGGTTCATCATTTTCATGGCTTCAACGATGCACAGGGTATCGCCTACGTTGACTTTCTGACCCACTTCGATGAACGCTTTCGCGTCCGGGCTCGGGGTGCGGTAGAAAGTACCAACCATTGGGGAACGTACGATGTGACCACTGATTTCTGCAGCTGCTGCAGGTGCGGCTTCTGCTGCTGGTGCAACGGCTGCGGAGAGCGCAGGCTGCTGCACTGGCGCAGCATAAGCTTGCTGCATTACCGGGAAGCTAGCGGCTGGGGCTGCACGGCTGATGCGTACAGACTCTTCGCCTTCAGAAATTTCCAGTTCGGAGATGCCTGATTCTTCAACCAGCTCGATCAGTTTTTTAATCTTACGAATATCCATGAGTGGGTTCCGTACTCTTGTTTAGTGTGATTGTGACAAGCGTTTTACCGCTGTCTGTAAAGCGTATGAATAGCCGTCTGCACCCAGCCCACATATCACGCCAGCGGCGATATCTGACAAGTAGGAATGGTGGCGGAACGGCTCTCGGGCGTGCACGTTACTCAGATGGATCTCGATAAACGGGATACTCACCGCGAGCAGTGCGTCGCGTATAGCAACACTGGTGTGCGTAAACGCGGCCGGATTGATCAGGATATAGTCCACAGTGTCTTTAGCCTGATGAATACGGTCGATGATTGCGTACTCCGCGTTTGACTGAAAATGGTCCAAATCCACATTCAGCGAGGCTGCTTCCGTACCCAGACGGTTAACAATTTCGCTCAATGTCAGCGTGCCGTACTTCTCTGGCTCACGGGTGCCGAGCATGTTCAGGTTCGGTCCGTTCAATACTAAAATTTGGAATTTGTCAGCCATTGTGCCGCTATCTCCTGCGATTTTCGGGTAAAAAACAACATATACCCTCAACACGCAATTGTCACCCTTTCAGAGGCCAAAAACCCCTGTCCAGAAAACCGAAGTCGCACATTATAACGATTTCGTAGCATTTGGCAGCTAAATACTGGTCTTATCAGGGAAGATTATCAACCGCTATCCGAAAAAGATTCGCGGCTGATAAATAATCTGCGGGAAAACGCACAGTTTCGTGGACTATCGTACCCACTGGCGGAACTTCTTGTAACGCCATGCTAAAAGGGCCAATGCCAGCAGGGCGTAGATGACCGGCTGAGGAGATAATATCTTCACCGACCACAGGTAATGGATGGGCGCGAGGATCGCGACAAGATAGACGAAGTTGTGCAGCAGTTGCCAGCGCCGTCCCATTTTTCGCTGCGCGTACTGCGTGGATGTCAGCGTCAGCGCCAGTAAAACCAGCCAGCTTACGATACCCAGCGTCAGATAAGGACGCGTAACCAGTTCGCTGCCAAGGAGTGCCAGGTTGTTAATGCCCAGTTCCAGCAGGGCGTAACTGGTGAGATGCAGCGTCGCCCAGGCAAAACACCATAGCCCCAAAAGCCGACGGGTACGTATTAACAATGGCTGTTTAGCGTAGCGCGCCAGCGGTGAGACGAGCAAGGTCGCCAGCAAAAATTTCAGAGCCATCCGACCCGTAAAATGCTGAATATCTTTAGCCGGATCGGCACTGAACTGTCCCTGGCTGGCTGCCCAAAAGAGCCAGATAAAGGGGAGTAATCCGGCTAAATGCAGGAGTACCTTCAGCCAGGTTATCTGCTTTGCCGTTAAACGCACTTAGAAGTTCTCCCGTAAATTCAGCCCACGATAGAGGGATGCCACCTCATCTGCATAGCCGTTAAACAGCAGCGTTGGCTGGCGTTTAACATCCAGCGCGCCGCCGGAACCGATAAAACGTTCCGTCGCTTGCGACCAGCGTGGATGATCAACGTGCGGGTTAACGTTGGCAAAAAAACCATACTCATCTGGCGCTGCGAGGTTCCAGGTGGTGGGTGGGCGTTCACGGGTGAGCTTAATGCTGACGATCGATTTGATGCCCTTGAAACCGTATTTCCACGGTACGGTCAGGCGAATGGGCGCCCCGTTTTGCGGCGGCAGCGCTTTGCCGTAAACCCCGACGGTGAGCAGCGTAAGCGGATGCATGGCTTCGTCGAGACGTAAACCTTCAACGTAGGGATACTCCAGCCCGCCGCCGATAAACCGATCCTTCTGGCCTGGCATCTCGTCCGGGGCATAGCGCGTCTGGAAAGAAACATACTTCGCGTTGCTGGTGGGCTCAACCAGCGCCAGCAGTTTATGCAAAGGGAAACCTACCCACGGCACCACCATCGACCAGGCTTCCACACAGCGCATACGGTAAATGCGTTCTTCAAGTGGGAAGCGGGTGGTGAGGTCATGATGATCCAGCGTCAGCGGCTTTGCCACTTCGCCATCAATCTTCAGCGTCCAGGGATCGGTTTTCATGCTCCCGGCGTTGGCGGCAGGATCGGCCTTATCGAGCCCAAACTCATAGAAGTTGTTATAGCCGGTGACTTTATCTTCCGGCGTCAACGTCAGTTTATTCTGCCACTGCGCCGGTTTCGTGAAGTTAAGCGGTGCGCCAGAGGGGGCTTTCGGGCGGTCGTTGCCCTTAAACCAGTCGAGCAGATCGGCGTGGGCCGCAGGGGGGAGCGTCAGGGCAGTGGCGCTGATGCCAAGCATTTTCAGGATCTGGCGACGCTGTAGCATAAAGACAGACTCGGACGTTACGTCTGCTTCCGTCAGTTTTCGGGTTTTCATGGCATCCTCCGTCAGGCGTTTTTCTAAGCATGACGGAGGAGGAGGGTTAGCGCGAATATGTCACGAAAATTTGAAGATTAGGCGATTTTAACCAGCGCACGACCGTGGAACTGGTTGTCCATGATTTTATTGGCGTACTCTGGCGCCTGGCTCAGGGTAATCTCAGTGGCGCTCTGCTCATAGAATGAGGCTGGCAGATCCCGCGCCAGACGTTCCCAGGCCTCAGCCCGCCGCTCGGCTGGGGTCATGACCGAATCGACACCCTGAAGACGCACGTTACGCAGAATAAATGGCATCACCGTCGTCGGCAGGGCAAAACCACCCGCCAGACCACAGGCCGCCACGCAGCCACCGTAATTCATTTGCGCCAGTACCTTCGCCAGCACTTTGTCGCCGACGGTATCTACAGCGCCAGCCCAGACCTGTTTTTCCAGCGGACGGGTCTCGGCGAATTCGTCGCGGCTCAGAATACGGCTTGCGCCCAACTGACGTAGATAATCATGCGTACTTTCGCGGCCAGAGACGGCGGCGACCTGGTACCCCAGCTTGTGCAGCAGCGTGACGGCCGTGCTGCCCACGCCACCGCTGGCGCCGGTCACGACAATTTCGCCAGAGTCAGGACGGATCCCGGCCTCTTCCAGCGCCATCACGCAGAGCATGGCGGTGAAACCTGCCGTGCCGACGATCATCGCCTTACGGCCGTCCAGGCCTTTCGGCATCGGGACCAGCCAGTCACCTTTTACGCGCGCCTGCGCTGCCAGTCCTCCCCAGTGGTTTTCACCTACGCCCCAGCCGGTGAGCAGCACCTGCTGTCCGGCGTGAAAACGCGGATCTTCACTGGTATGCACGCGGCCAGCCAAGTCGATGCCTGGCACCATTGGGAAATTTCGGATGATTTTACCTTTTCCCGTAATGGCCAGTGCATCTTTATAGTTCAGGCTTGACCAGTCGATATCTACGGTCACGTCGCCCTCCGGCAGGCGGCTCTCGTCAATGGCTTGCACCGAGGCAACGGTTTTGCCGTCCTGCTGTTCTAAGATCAAAGCCTGCATACAGGGTCCTCACTAGGATTGATGATGGGAAAATATGTACTGAAGACTATACTCGCTCAATGAAACGCAGTGCCGATTTAACGCAATAAATTGCCAGATACACCAGGTTTGGTAGTATGCCGCATTTGAAATGCAAGTTAGCGCTCACTTGCGACCCCTTCAACCCACGGAGTAATCTCAAGGATGCGATTAACGACGAAGTTCTCAGCTTTTATCACCTTGCTGACGGGACTGACCATATTTGTCACGCTAATCGGCTGCTCGCTGAGCTTTTATAATGCCATCCAGGATAAGCTGGTTAACCGGGTAGAATCGGTTGCATCGGTTATCGACACTCGCCTGATTACAACCTCCTTCCCGGCACTTTCGCGTGAACTGGATGAGTTAATGGTGCCTGTGGATATCGTGCAGATCGACATTAAACAGGGGAAGCAGACCGTTTTCAGCCATACCCGTCAGGGCAGCTACCGTCCTGCCGGCACGGTAGATCAGTATCGGGACATAACGGTACGCTCACTTAAACATCCGGGTATGACAATCCATCTGATGTACCAGGATCCGATGAGCAACTATTTACGCTCGCTCATGACCACCGCGCCCTTAACCATCGCCGTTGCCTTGATCGTCCTGCTGATTTTCCTCGCCGTTCGCTGGCAGCGTCGTCAACTTTCCGGCCAGGAACTGCTGGAAACACGCTCGGTGCGAATACTGAATGGCGAGCGGGGTCCGCAGGTACGGGGATCGGTTTATGAATGGCCATCACGTACCAGTAGCGCCCTGGACGTGCTGCTCTCCGAAATCCAGTTTGCCAGCGATCAGCGTAGCCGTATGGACACGTTGATTCGCTCCTACGCCGCGCAGGATAACAAAACGGGCCTTAACAACCGTCTCTTCTTTGATAATCAGCTGGCTACGCTTCTTGATGATCCCGAAAAGGTGGGGACGCATGGCGTGGTAATGATGATTCGCCTGCCCGACTTCGATCTGCTCCGTGATACCTGGGGCCAGCGCGTGGCGGAAGAGAACCTCTTCACGCTGATTAACCTGCTGTCCACCTTTATTATGCGCTACCCCGGCGCGTTACTGGCACGCTACCACCGCAGCGACTTTGCCGTCTTGCTGCCGCATCGCACCTTAAAGGAGTCCGAGAGTATCGCCAGCCAGCTGTTGAAAGCCGTCGATGCGCTACCCCAGAGCAAAATGCTCGACCGCGACGACATGGTGCATATGGGCATCTGTGCCTGGCGCGGCGGTCAGTCGACGGAGCAGGTGATGGAACATGCAGAAGCGGCCACGCGCAACGCCGTATTGCAGGGGGCGAACGGCTGGGCGGTCTATGATGATACGCTACCGGAAAAAGGGCGCGGCAACGTACGCTGGCGAACCCTGATTGAACAGATGCTGAGCCGGGGTGGACCGCGCATCTATCAAAAACCGGCGGTCATAAAAAATGGTCATGTCCATCATCGTGAGCTGATGTGCCGTATTTTTGATGGGACCGAGGAGGTTATCTCCGCAGAGTATTTGCCGATGGTGCTGCAATTCGGATTGTCCGAAGAGTATGACCGCCAGCAAATCACCCGCCTCATTCCGTTTTTATCGTACTGGCCTGAAGAAAATCTGGCTTTACAGGTGACCGTCGAATCGCTGATCCGTCCGCGTTTTCAGCGTTGGTTACGTGACACGTTAATGCAATGCGAAAAATCGCAACGCAAACGCATTATTTTTGAACTTGCAGAGGCAGATGTAGGTCAACACATCAGCCGGTTGCGCTCGGTTGTGCGTTTAATCAATGCGCTTGGGGCTCGCGTGGCGGTAACACAGGCGGGTCTTACCCTGGTCAGCACCAGCTGGATCAAAGAGCTGGATGTCGAATTATTGAAGCTGCATCCAGGTCTGGTAAGGAATATCGAAAAGCGCACGGAAAACCAGCTGCTGGTACAAAGCCTGGTGGAGGCGTGCAAAGGAACGCAAACGCAAGTATTTGCCGCAGGCGTACGTTCACGCAGTGAATGGCAGATGTTGACAGAGCGCGGCGTGACGGGCGGTCAGGGGGATTTTTTTGCCGCCTCTCAGCCGCTTGACACCAATGTGAAAAAATATTTGCAAAGATACTCTGTTTGACCTGCCGTTTACTTTGTTTTCACGTAGAATATCGCGCCTGTAGCTTTGAGTAAGACGAGCATAAAAGCCAGTGAACGACCTTTTATAGGTTACAAGTGAAAGTGAGGGACGCTGCTGTTTACTCAGCCCTGAGGGATTCAGGGGATGAATTTGTAACAAAGGAAACGTGCTGCACTAATTTTCACCGTAGCAGACGATTTTTGCGCCTTGTCGCTGCTGCGTGTGGTTGGTAAAGTAAGCGGATTTTGTTTTCCGCCCCAGCTTTCAGGATTATCCCTTAGTATGTTGAAAAAATTTCGTGGCATGTTTTCCAATGACCTGTCCATTGACCTGGGTACCGCGAATACCCTTATCTATGTAAAAGGACAAGGCATCGTATTGAATGAGCCTTCCGTTGTGGCCATTCGTCAGGATCGTGCTGGCTCGCCAAAAAGCGTGGCCGCAGTAGGCCATGATGCGAAGCAGATGCTGGGCCGTACGCCGGGCAACATTGCCGCGATCCGCCCAATGAAAGATGGCGTTATTGCTGACTTCTTCGTGACCGAAAAAATGCTTCAGCACTTCATCAAGCAGGTTCACAGCAACAGCTTCATGCGCCCAAGCCCGCGCGTACTGGTGTGTGTGCCGGTTGGCGCAACCCAGGTTGAACGCCGTGCAATCCGTGAATCCGCTCAGGGTGCCGGTGCGCGTGAAGTGTTCCTGATTGAAGAACCGATGGCTGCGGCAATTGGTGCGGGTCTGCCGGTTTCTGAAGCAACCGGTTCTATGGTGGTGGATATCGGTGGCGGTACCACTGAAGTGGCCGTTATCTCCCTGAACGGCGTGGTGTACTCCTCTTCCGTGCGTATCGGCGGTGACCGTTTCGACGAAGCCATCATCAATTACGTTCGCCGTAACTACGGCTCTCTGATCGGTGAAGCGACCGCAGAGCGCATCAAGCATGAAATCGGTTCTGCCTATCCGGGTGATGAAGTTCGCGAGATCGAAGTTCGTGGTCGTAACCTGGCAGAAGGCGTGCCACGCGGATTCACCCTGAACTCCAACGAAATCCTGGAAGCGTTGCAGGAGCCGCTGACCGGCATCGTGAGCGCGGTGATGGTAGCGCTGGAACAGTGCCCGCCAGAGCTGGCCTCCGATATCTCCGAGCGCGGTATGGTTCTGACCGGTGGTGGTGCGCTGCTGCGTAACCTCGACCGCCTGTTAATGGAAGAGACAGGTATTCCTGTCGTAGTTGCAGAAGATCCACTGACTTGCGTCGCCCGTGGTGGTGGCAAGGCGCTGGAAATGATCGACATGCACGGCGGCGACTTGTTTAGCGAAGAGTAGTCGGGTGTGAGAGGGTAGCAAATGGCTACCCTTTCTCTCTGACGCGAGAATACGCATAGCCTATGAAGCCAATTTTTAGCCGTGGCCCGTCGCTACAGTTTCGCCTGATCCTGGCGGTTCTGGTGGCGCTCGGGGTCATTATTGCCGATAGCCGCCTCGGTACGTTCAGCCAGATCCGAACGTACATGGATACCGCCGTCAGTCCTTTCTACTTTATTTCAAATGGTCCCCGTGAACTGCTCGACTCCGTGTCGCAAACGCTTTCATCGCGTGACCAGCTCGAACTCGAAAACCGTGCATTACGCCAGGAACTGCTGCTGAAAAACAGCGAGCTACTGATGCTGGGGCAATATAAGCAGGAAAACGCGCGTCTGCGGGAACTGCTTGGCTCGCCGCTGCGCCAGGATGAACAGAAAATGGTCACCCAGGTGATCTCCACCGTAAACGATCCATACAGCGATCAGGTGGTGATTGATAAAGGCAGCGTGAACGGCGTATACGAAGGTCAGCCTGTCATCAGCGATAAAGGCGTTGTGGGCCAGGTCGTGGCGGTTGCCAAACTGACCAGCCGTGTGCTGCTGATTTGCGATGCCACCCATGCACTGCCGATTCAGGTGCTGCGTAACGATATTCGCGTAATTGCCGCCGGTAATGGTTGTACGGACGATCTGCAACTGGAACACCTGCCCGCCAACACGGATATCCGCGTGGGTGACGTGCTGGTGACGTCTGGTCTGGGCGGTCGTTTCCCTGAAGGCTACCCGGTTGCGGTTGTCTCTTCCGTGAAGCTCGACACTCAACGTGCCTACACCGTGATCCAGGCGCGTCCAACGGCTGGCTTGCAGCGTTTACGCTACCTGCTGCTGCTATGGGGCGCCGATCGCAACGGCGCTAACCCGATGACGCCGGAAGATGTGCATCGCGTGGCCAATGAGCGCCTGATGCAGATGATGCCGCAGGTGCTGCCTGCGCCGGATGCAATGGGGCCACCTGCGCCCGTACCGGCTCCGGCGACGGGGTTAACGCAGCCGCTACCGGATGCGCCGCCACCGCCGCAAGTCTCGGGTGGAGGGCAGTAGTGGCCAGTTATCGTAGCCAGGGGCGCTGGGTAATCTGGCTCTCATTCCTCGTTGCATTGTTGCTGCAAATTATGCCCTGGCCGGACGACATTCTTGTTTTCCGGCCAAACTGGGTATTACTCATTTTGCTCTACTGGATCCTTGCCCTGCCGCACCGCGTAAATGTCGGCACAGGTTTTGTGATGGGTGCCATACTGGATCTTATCAGTGGCTCTACGCTTGGCGTCCGCGCCTTATCCATGAGCATTATTGCGTATCTCGTTGCACTCAAATTCCAGCTCTTTCGTAACCTTGCGCTCTGGCAACAGGCGCTGGTGGTGATGTTGTTGTCGCTCGCTGCGGATATCGTTGTTTTCTGGGCAGAGTTTTTAGTGATCAACGTCTCTTTCCGACCGGAAGTGTTCTGGAGTAGTGTAGTAAACGGTGTGCTCTGGCCGTGGCTGTTCCTGCTGATGCGTAAAATTCGCCAGCAGTTTGCCGTGCAATAAAAGGTTTCTATGACGTCTTTGTATCTTGCCTCCGGTTCTCCGCGTCGCCAGGAACTGCTCGCGCAGTTGGGTGTATCCTTCGAACGCATCGTTACCGGTATCGAAGAAAAACGTGCTGAGGGCGAAAGCGCTCAGCAGTATGTCTCCCGTCTGGCGCGTGAAAAAGCGCAGGCGGGCGTTGCATGCGTGCCGCGTGACTTACCGGTGCTGGGGGCCGATACCATCGTCATCCTCAATGGTGAGGTGCTTGAGAAACCCCGCGACGCAGACCATGCTGCGCGGATGCTGCGTAACATGTCCGGACAAACCCATCAGGTGATGACGGCGGTAGCGCTGGCAGACAGCCAGTACGTTCTGGATTGCCTTGTGGTAACGGAAGTGACGTTCAGAGTCCTCACCGACGAGGAGATCGCCGGCTATGTCGCCAGCGGTGAACCTATGGATAAAGCAGGTGCATACGGTATTCAAGGGTTGGGTGGCTGTTTTGTCAGGAAGATAAATGGCAGCTATCACGCCGTAGTCGGCTTACCGCTGGTGGAAACGTATGAGTTGCTGAGCAATTTTAACTCACTGCGTGAGGGAAGGGATAATTATGACGGCTGAATTGTTGGTGAACGTAACGCCATCGGAAACCCGTGTGGCCTACATTGATGGTGGCATTCTTCAGGAAATTCATATTGAGCGTGAAGCGCGGCGCGGAATCGTAGGCAATATCTACAAAGGTCGTGTCAGTCGTGTACTGCCGGGTATGCAGGCGGCTTTTGTAGATATTGGGCTCGATAAAGCGGCGTTTTTGCACGCCTCCGACATCATGCCGCATACCGAATGCGTGGCAGGCGAAGAGCAAAAACAGTTTGCCGTGCGCGACATCTCTGAGCTGGTGCGTCAGGGCCAGGATCTGATGGTGCAGGTGGTAAAAGATCCGCTGGGCACCAAAGGCGCGCGTCTGACCACCGACATCACCCTTCCTTCACGTTATCTGGTCTTTATGCCGGGGGCGTCGCACGTCGGCGTGTCACAGCGTATTGAGAGCGAAAGCGAGCGTGAACGCCTGAAAAAGGTGGTCAGCGCCTACTGCGACGAGCAGGGCGGGTTTATTATCCGTACCGCAGCGGAAGGGATCAGCGAAGAAGACCTGGCCTCGGATGCGGCCTATCTGAAGCGCGTCTGGACCAAAGTGATGGAGCGTAAAAAACGCAACCAGACCCGCTACCGGCTGTACGGTGAGCTGGCGCTCGCTCAGCGCGTATTACGTGATTTCGCCGATGCGCAGCTCGACCGAATCCGCGTGGACTCCCGTCTGACGTACGAAGCCTTACTGGAGTTCACCGCCGAGTACATCCCGGAAATGCCGGGGCTGCTGGAGCATTACACCGGACGCCAGCCAATATTTGATCTCTATGACGTTGAAAACGAAATCCAGCGTGCGCTGGAGCGTAAGGTTGAGCTGAAATCGGGTGGCTATCTGATCATCGATCAAACCGAAGCGATGACCACCGTCGACATCAACACCGGCGCGTTTGTCGGCCATCGCAACCTCGATGACACCATCTTTAATACCAATATAGAAGCGACGCAGGCCATCGCACGCCAGCTTCGCCTGCGTAATCTGGGCGGTATTATCATCATCGACTTTATCGATATGAATAATGAAGACCACCGCCGTCGCGTGCTGCACTCCCTGGAGCAGGCGCTGAGTAAAGATCGCGTGAAAACCAGCATCAATGGCTTCTCGCAGCTCGGTCTGGTGGAAATGACCCGGAAACGGACCCGCGAAAGCGTGGAACATGTCCTATGTAATGAGTGTCCAACCTGCCATGGACGCGGAACGGTAAAGACGGTGGAGACGGTCTGCTACGAGATCATGCGTGAGATTGTCCGTGTCCATCATGCCTACGACTCAGACCGTTTTCTGGTCTATGCTTCCCCTGCGGTGGCAGAGGCCCTGAAAGGGGAAGAGTCGCACGCGCTGGCGGAAGTGGAAATCTTTGTCGGCAAACAGGTAAAAGTGCAAATTGAGCCGCTCTATAACCAGGAGCAGTTTGACGTCGTCATGATGTAAACGCAGTTCGCTGCGAGATTTAAGGCTGACAAGGAGAGACGCGTGAGGCGATTGCCGGGGATTTTACTGCTTACAGGGGCAACGCTGGTCGTGATTGTCGCGTTGCTCGTGAGCGGGCTGCGTCTCGCCTTGCCGCATCTGGACAGCTGGCGGCCGCAGATCCTGGCAAAAATCGAATCTGCCACCGGTCTGCCGGTGGACGTGAGCCATATCGAGGCAAGCTGGCAGAACTTTGGCCCGACGCTTGATGCGCGGGATATCAGCGCCAGCCTGAAAGATGGCGGCCATCTTAAAATCAAACGCGTCACCCTGGCGCTGGATGTCTGGCAAAGCCTGCTGCATCTGCGCTGGCAGTTTCGCGATCTCACCTTCTGGCAACTTCAGCTGATGACCAACACGCCGCTGCAAAGCGGCGACAGCGATCGTGGGCTGGAAACCAGCCGTATCAGCGATCTCTTCCTGCGTCAGTTCGATCATTTCGATCTCCGCGACAGCGAAGTGAGCTTTATAACCCTTTCCGGACAGCGCGCTGAGTTGGCGATCCCACAGCTGACCTGGCTAAACGGGAAAGATCGCCACCGCGCCGAGGGGCAGGTGAATCTCTCCAGCCTGAACGGGCAGCACGGCGTTATGCAGGTGCGGATGGATCTGCGCGACGACAATGGCCTGCTGAACAACGGCAGGGTGTGGCTACAGGCAGACGACGTGGACGTGAAGCCGTGGCTGGGTGAGTGGCTACAGCAGAACATGCAGCTGGAAACCGCGCGCTTCAGCCTGGAAGGCTGGATGACCCTGACGAACGGGGCATTCGCCAGCGGCGATATCTGGCTTAAGCAGGGGGGCGCGAGCTGGAAGGGGGAAAACCATCAGCATCAGCTTTCCGTCGATAACCTCACCGCACACGTGACGCAGGATAAAGGCGGCTGGCAGTTCGCTATTCCGGATACGCGCATCTCCATGGATAACAAACCCTGGCCGCGCGGCGCACTGACGCTGGCGTGGATGCCGGAGCAGGACGTCGGCGGGATAAACGGTAAACGCAGCGATGAGCTGCGTATCCGCGCCAGTAACCTGGATCTGACGGCGATCGAAGGGCTGCGTTCAATGGCCGCAAAACTCTCCCCGGAGCTGGGCGAAATCTGGCTGGCGACGCAGCCGAGCGGGCAGATAAACCGGCTGGCGCTGGATATTCCGCTCCAGGCCACGGAAAAGACGCGTTTTCAGGCGGCATGGAAAAATCTCGCATGGAAACAGTGGAAACTGCTGCCGGGTGCCGAGCACTTCAGCGGTAAACTGGAAGGAAGCGTGGAAAACGGCAGGCTGACGGCAGAAATGCAGGAAGCAAAAATGCCGTACGAAACGGTCTTCCGTGCGCCACTGGAGATCGAAAAGGGAAACGCCACCCTCAACTGGCTGAAGAATGACAAAGGTTTTCAGCTCGATGGTCGCGATATTGATGTAAAAGCCAAAGCGGTACATGCCCGCGGTAATTTCCGTTATCTACAGCCTGAAGGCGATGAGCCGTGGCTGGGCATTCTGGCGGGCATCAGCACGGATGACGGTTCGCAGGCGTGGCGCTACTTCCCGGAAAACCTGATGGGGAAAGCGCTGGTAGACTATCTCAGCGGCGCCATTCAGGGCGGTCAGGCGGATAACGCCACGCTGGTCTACGGCGGCAATCCGCACCTGTTCCCGTATAAGCATAACGAAGGCCAGTTCCAGGTTCTGGTGCCGCTACGCAACGCCACCTATGCCTTCCAGCCGGACTGGCCCGCGCTGAAGAATCTGAATATCGAACTCAACTTCCTGAATGACGGCTTGTGGATGAAGACGGACAGCGTTGCGCTGGGCGGCGTAACAGCAAGCAACCTGACGGCAAACATCCCGGATTACTCCAAAGAGAAACTGCTGATTGATGCGGATATTAAGGGGCCGGGTAAAGCGGTTGGCCCATATTTTGAAGATACGCCGCTGGATGACTCCCTGGCGGCCACTCTCCAGCAGTTGCAGTTAGATGGTGATGTGAATGCTCGCTTACATCTGGATATCCCGCTCGACGGTGAAATGACCACCGCCAAAGGCGATGTTCGTCTGAACAATAACAGCCTCTATATCAAGCCGCTGGACAGCACGCTGAAAAACCTTAGCGGTCAGTTCAGCTTTGTTAACGGCAATCTGAAAAGTAAGCCGCTGAAAGCGACCTGGTTCAATCAACCCGTCAATATCGATTTCTCCACCACCGAGGGCGATAAAGCCTACCAGGTGGCGGTCAATATGTACGCGAACTGGCAGCCGTCACGCATGGATCTTCTGCCGAAGCCGATTGAGAATGCGGTGGACGGCGCGGTGTCATGGAATGGCAAGGTCGCCATCGACCTGCCTTATCATGCCGGTGCGCGCTATAACGTCGACATTACGGGCGATCTAAAAAACCTCAGTAGCCAGCTTCCCGCACCGCTGAACAAGAAAAGCGGTGAAGCACTGCCCGTCAACGTTAAGGTTGCGGGCAACCTTAACAGCTTCGATTTAACCGGAAACGCTGGCGGAACAAACCACTTCAACAGCCGCTGGCTGCTTAACCGCAAGCTGACGCTGGACAGGGCGATCTGGACGACGGACAGCCGTACCACGCCGCCGCTGCCGGAGCAGGCGGGCATTGAACTGAATCTCCCGCCGATGGATGGCGCAGAGTGGCTGGCACTGTTTCAGAAAGGTGTCGGGCAAAACGTCGATCAAACGGCGCAGTTCCCGCAGTCCATTACCTTGCGCACGCCTGCGCTGACGCTGGGTGGGCAGCAGTGGAACAACCTGAGTATTGTCTCCCGGCCGACGGTGAACGGCTCAAAGGTCGAGGCGCAGGGGCGTGAAATTAACGGTTCGTTGACGATGCGCGATAACGCGCCATGGCAGGCGGCTATCCGTTATCTCTATTACAACCCGACCTTTACGGCGTCTAAAACACAGTCGACAAGTACGTCTCCTTTCAGCAGCAGTGGAACGTCGCGCGTGGATTTCAGCAACTGGCCCGATCTCCAGCTGCGCTGTGCGGAGTGCTGGCTGTGGGGACAGAAATATGGCCGTATCGACGGTGATTTTGCTATTCAGGGCAATACGCTGAGCCTCTCTGGTGGGCTGGTGGATACCGGCTTTGGCCGCATGACCGCCGCTGGCGAGTGGGTGAACAAACCGGGTGAACAGCGCACCTCGCTGAAGGGCGATATTAAAGGCAACAAGCTGGACGCAGCGGCTAACTTCTTTGGGATCAGCACGCCGCTTCGCGGATCGTCCTTCGATGTGAATTACGATCTGCACTGGCGCGCGGCACCGTGGCAGCCGGACGTTGCCTCGCTGAACGGTATCCTCAGAACCCGTTTTGGTAAGGGACAAATTGCCGATGTTAGCACCGGTCATGCAGGGCAAATACTGCGCCTGCTGAGCTTTGACGCGCTGCTGCGCAAGCTGCGCTTCGATTTCAGCGATACCTTCAACGACGGTTTCTATTATGACTCCATTCGCGGAACGGCCTGGATCAAGGACGGCGTGATGCATACCGATGATACGCTGCTGGACGGCCTGGAAGCGGACATCGCCATGAAAGGGTCAGTGAACCTCGTGCGCCGGGAGCTGGATATGGAAGCGGTTGTTGCCCCGGAAATCTCCGCTACAGTGGGTGTTGCTACCGCTTTTGTGGTCAATCCGATAATCGGCGCGGCGGTATTTGCCGCCAGCAAAGTGCTGGGGCCGCTCTGGAGCAAAGTCTCGATTCTGCGCTACCGCATTACGGGCCCAATCGATAAACCGCAGATTAATGAAGTGCTGCGCCAGCCGCGCAAAGAAGCACAGCAATGATTTGACGTGGGCAGGTAATTGCCTCACTCTCAATAATATTGATTTTATACCGCCACTGGCGGCAACGAACGAGTAGCAATACGATGAGTCTGAACCTGGTAAGTGAACATTTGCTCGCAGCGAACGGCCTGAGCCATCAGGACCTGTTCTCCATTCTTGGCCAACTGACCGAACGCCGCCTCGACTACGGCGATCTCTATTTCCAGTCGAGCTATCACGAATCCTGGGTTTTAGAAGACAGCATCATTAAAGATGGTTCTTATAACATTGACCAGGGCGTCGGCGTGCGCGCCGTCAGCGGCGAAAAAACCGGTTTTGCTTATGCAGACCAGATAAGCCTGGCCGCGCTGGAGCAGAGCGCGCAGGCGGCGCGAACCATTGTGCGTGATACCGGCGACGGTCGCGTGAAAACCCTGGGTGAAGTGCAGCACGCTGCGCTTTATACCAGCATCGACCCACTGCAAAGCATGAGCCGCGAAGAGAAGCTGGACATCCTGCGTCGCGTGGACAAAGTGGCTCGCGCGGCGGATAAACGCGTGCAGGAAGTCTCTGCCAGTCTGAGCGGGGTCTATGAACTGATCCTGGTGGCGGCGACGGACGGTACGCTGGCCGCCGACGTGCGTCCGCTTGTGCGCCTCTCTATCAGTGTGCAGGTGGAAGACGACGGCAAGCGCGAGCGCGGCTCAAGCGGTGGCGGCGGTCGTTTTGGCTACGACTGGTTCCTCGGCGACGTTGACGGCGAAGCGCGCGCGGATGCGTGGGCAAAAGAAGCCGTGCGCATGGCGCTGGTCAACCTGTCTGCCGTGGCGGCACCTGCCGGTACGCTGCCGGTGGTTCTGGGCGCAGGCTGGCCTGGCGTGCTGCTGCACGAAGCGGTCGGTCACGGCCTGGAGGGGGATTTCAACCGTCGCGGGACGTCAGTATTCAGCGGTCAGCTGGGGCAGCTTGTCTCCTCCGAACTGTGTACCGTGGTGGATGATGGCACCATGCTCGACCGTCGCGGCTCGATTTCTATCGACGATGAAGGCACGCCGGGCCAGTACAACGTGCTGATCGAAAATGGCGTACTGAAAGGTTACATGCAGGACAAGCTTAACGCGCGTCTGATGGGCGTTGCGCCAACGGGTAACGGTCGTCGCGAATCCTACGCGCACCTGCCGATGCCGCGCATGACCAACACCTACATGCTGCCGGGTAAATCCACGCCGCAGGAGATTATCGAATCCGTTGATTACGGTATCTTCGCGCCGAACTTTGGCGGCGGCCAGGTGGATATCACCTCCGGTAAATTTGTCTTCTCTACCTCAGAGGCGTATCTGATTGAGAAGGGCAAAGTGACCAAAGCGGTGAAGGGCGCAACCCTGATTGGCTCTGGCATTGAGGCCATGCAGCAGATTTCCATGGTGGGTAACGACCTGAAGCTGGATAACGGCGTGGGCGTTTGCGGCAAAGAGGGCCAGAGCCTGCCTGTGGGCGTCGGTCAGCCTACGCTGAAGGTTGATAACCTGACGGTGGGCGGCACGGCGTAATTTTTTCATTTTCCCCTCACCCTAACCCTCTCCCCAACGGGGAGAGGGGACTGCTCCGTGCCGTCTTTTCTCCCTCGCCCCTTTGGGGAGAGGGCCGGGGTGAGGGGGGAGGCCTACTCTTTCCTTCTTCCCCGCATCCCCTGAAACAGCTCTGCCACTTCCACAAAATAGTCCGTCAGATAGTTAATACAGACCTGCACCTTCAGCGGCAGCTTGTCCTTTTCGGTATAGAGCGCGTACACCGGGCGCGGATCCGACTGGTAGCGCGGGAAGAGGATCTCCAGTTCGCCGCTGTTGATCTCGTTGATCACCCACATCAGCGGCACGTAGGCGATCCCGGCCCCGGCCACCAGCCAGCGTGAGATGGTCATCGGATCGTTGGTCACGAAGCGGCCTTCAGGCAGTAGTTTGGTGGAAAGCCCTTCTGGCGCGATCAGTTCAAATTCGTTATCTGGGCGAACGCTGTATTCCAGCCACGAGTGGTTGCTAAGGTCGGCAGGTTTTTCCGGTACGCCATACTGTGCCAGATAGCTTTTCGAAGCGCAGACCACCATCGGCATGCTGCCCAGTCGACGCGAGAACAGGCTCGAGTCCTGCAATGCGCCAACGCGGATCACCACGTCTAACCCATCGGCAATCAGATCCGGTGCCGGAATACCCGTTACCAGATTAACGGTTAAACCGGGATACTCTTTCAGCATTTCCGCCGTCATGGCAGCGAGAACATTTTGTGCCATAGTTGAAGAACACCCGATACGCAGCGTGCCGATAGGCGTGTTGTTAAAGGCGTAGAGCTGCTCGTGAACATCCTGCACTTCATGCAGCATTCGACGGCAGCCCTGATAGTAAATTTTACCCGCTTCCGTCAGCCCAATGCTGCGGGTGCTGCGGTTGAGCAGCTTCACCTGGAGCTCATCTTCCAGTTTTGACACTGTCTGGCTAATGGATGAGACGCTCATTTGTAGCTGACGTGCTGCGGCGGTAAAAGAGCCTTGCTCAACCACTTTCGCAAAGACGGACATGCGTTTTAGACGTTCCATTATTCACTCTGGCTTAAAAGTGATTTAGATCACATATGATAGATAACAGCATAACAGTTACGTTAATATATTATTAATTACATAACGGCTGCGCCACTCTCGCCCGGCAATTCATGCTCTCCTGCGGCGGCGTGAGCTTAATAATCCAGTAACCTGCATCTCTTTAATCAAGGTCAACATGAGTCTGTTTCCCGTTATCGTGGTGTTCGGTCTGTCGTTCCCACCGATATTTTTCGAGCTTCTTTTATCACTGGCGATCTTCTGGCTGGTGCGCAAGGTGCTGGTCCCTACCGGGATTTATGATTTCGCCTGGCATCCTGCATTGTTTAATACCGCGCTGTATTGCTGCCTGTTCTATTTAATATCGCGCATGTTTGTCTGAGGTTGATGTGAAAACGCTAACAAGAAAAATCTCCCGCACTGCCATCACTATGGCGCTGGTCATCCTGGCGTTCATCGCTATTTTTCGCGCCTGGGTTTATTACACCGAATCCCCGTGGACGCGCGATGCGCGTTTCAGCGCGGAGGTGGTCGCGATAGCGCCCGATGTCGCCGGTCTCATTACGGCGGTCAATGTCCACGATAACCAGCTGGTGAAAAAAGATCAGGTACTGTTCACTATCGACCAGCCGCGCTATCAAAAAGCGCTGGAAGAAGCGGAAGCCGACGTAGCGTATTACAACGCGCTGGCCGCTGAAAAACGCCGTGAAGCAGGACGTCGTAACAAGCTGGGCATCCAGGCCATGTCCCGGGAAGAGATTGATCAGTCCAATAACGTGCTGCAAACCGTGCTGCATCAGCTGGCAAAAGCGCAGGCGACGCGCGATCTGGCGAAGCTCGATCTGGAACGTACCGTTATCCGCGCCCCGTCCGATGGCTGGGTAACCAACCTCAACGTCTATGCGGGTGAGTTTATCACGCGCGGCTCCACCGCCGTGGCGCTGGTGAAACAGAACTCTTTCTACGTCCTCGCCTATATGGAAGAGACCAAGCTGGAAGGCGTGCGTCCGGGCTATCGCGCCGAAATCACGCCGCTCGGCAGCAACCGGGTCCTGAAAGGAACCGTGGACAGCGTGGCCGCGGGGGTGACCAACGCCAGCAGTACCAATGATTCAAAGGGGATGGCGACCGTCGATTCTAACCTCGAGTGGGTTCGTCTGGCGCAGCGCGTACCGGTACGCATTCGTCTGGATGAGCAGCAGAGCAACCTCTGGCCCGCAGGCACCACGGCGACGGTAGTGATCACCGGTGAAAAAGACCGTGATGCCAGCCAGGATTCTATCTTCCGTCAAATCGCCCATCGCCTGCGCGAGTTTGGTTGATCGCTATGGGCATTTTTTCCATCGCCAGCCAGCACATCCGCTTCGCCGTGAAGCTGGCATGCGCCATTGTGCTGGCGCTGTTTGTTGGCTTCCATTTCCAGCTTGAAACGCCGCGCTGGGCTGTTCTGACCGCCGCGATCGTCGCCGCCGGTCCTGCCTTCGCGGCGGGTGGCGAGCCTTACTCCGGGGCAATTCGCTATCGCGGGATGCTGCGTATTATCGGCACCTTTATCGGCTGTATCGCCGCCCTGACCATTATCATCCTGATGATCCGCACGCCGCTGCTGATGCTGATTGTATGCTGTATCTGGGCGGGTTTTTGCACCTGGGTCTCTTCGCTGGTGAAGGTGGAGAACTCGTATGCCTGGGGCCTGGCGGGATATACCGCGCTGATTATTATCATCACCATTCAGAGTGAACCGCTGCTTGCTCCGCAGTTCGCCGTGGAACGTTGCAGCGAGATTGTCATTGGTATCGTCTGCGCGATTGTCGCCGATCTGCTCTTCTCTCCGCGATCCATCAAGCAGGAAGTCGATCGTGAGCTGGACGCGCTGATTGTTGCCCAGTACCAGCTCATGCAGCTGTGCATTAAGCACGGCGACAGCGAAGAGGTCGACAAGGCCTGGAGCGCGCTGGTGCGCCGCACGCAGGCGCTGGAAGGGATGCGCAGTAATCTCAATATGGAGTCTTCCCGCTGGGAGCGTGCCAATCGTCGTCTGAAAGCGATCAATACCGTCTCGTTAACGCTGATCACCCAGGCGTGTGAAACCTACCTGATTCAGAACACTCGCCCCGAAGTGGTAACGGATACCTTCCGCGAACTGTTTGATGAGCCTGTGGAGACGGTGCAGGGCGTGCATCGACAGCTTAAACGCATGCGTCGTGTGATTGCCTGGACGGGCGAACGGGATACGCCAGTCACCATTTATACCTGGGTTGGCGCCGCAACGCGCTACCTGCTTCTGAAACGCGGCGTGATTAGCAACACCAAAATCAGTGCGGCGGAAGAAGAGGTGTTACAGGGCGAAGTGGTGATCAAACCGGAATCCGCCGAGCGTCATCATGCGATGGTTAACTTCTGGCGTACCACCCTGGCCTGTATACTCGGCACGCTGTTCTGGCTGTGGACCGGCTGGACGTCCGGCAGCGGCGCGATGGTGATGATTGCCGTCGTTACCGCGCTGGCGATGCGTCTGCCCAACCCGCGCATGGTCGCTATTGATTTTCTGTACGGCACCATTGCGGCGTTACCCATTGGCGCGCTCTACTTCCTGGTAATCATCCCCTCAACGCAGCAAAGCATGCTTTTGCTCTGTATCAGCCTGGCGGTGATGGCGTTCTTTATCGGGATTGAGGTACAAAAACGCCGTCTGGGATCGTTAGGTGCGCTGGCGAGTACGATTAACATCCTCGTGCTGGATAACCCGATGACCTTCCATTTCAGCCAGTTCCTGGATAGCGCATTAGGCCAGCTGGTGGGCTGTTTCCTGGCGATGATGGTGATCCTGCTGGTGCGGGATAACTCTCAGGCGCGGACAGGGCGCGTGCTGCTCAATCAGTTTGTGTCGACCGCCGTATCGTCCTTGACCACCAACACCGCGCGGCGCAAGCAGAACCACCTTCCGGCCCTTTACCAGCAACTGTTCCTGCTGTTGAATAAATTCCCGGGCGATGTCGCTCGCTTCCGTCTGGCGTTAACCATGATTATCGCGCACCAGCGTCTGCGGAACGCGCCAGTGCCGATCAACGACGATTTGTCCGCTTTCCACCGCCAGCTACGGCGAACGGCGGACCATGTGATATCGGCATCCAGTGATGACAAACGTCGCCGCTACTTTAAGCAACTGCTGGAGGAGCTGGATATCTACCAGGAGAAACTGCGAGTCTGGGAAGCCCCGCCGCAGGTTACCGAGCCGGTAGAGCGGCTGGTGTTTATGCTGCACCGCTACCAGAATGCGCTGACAGACAGCTAACGAAGAGAAAACCGACGCCAAAAGCGTCGGTTTTTTTGTGGCTATACTTATTCTTGCAGGTTCAAACATTCAGGAAGGGAGGACACATGACAACCCAGGCTCTTCAGGACAGTATTCTTTTTCAGACCGGGTATCTGGTTAACGGTATCTGGAAAACACTCGACACCACGTTTGATGTGCTAAACCCGGCCACGGGCGAGGTGGTTGCGAAAGTGGCGAAAGCAGGGAAAGCCGAAACCGAAGAGGCCATTGCGGCCGCGACGAAAGCCTTTCCCGCATGGCGCGCAAAAACGGCAAAAGAGCGTTCCACGATCCTCTATCGCTGGTATGAACTGATTATCGAGAACAAAAGCTGGCTCGGGCGGCTGATGACCACCGAGCAGGGCAAGCCGCTGAAAGAGGCTGAGGGCGAGGTGGACTACGCTGCCAGCTTTATTCAGTGGTTTGCGGAGCAGGCCAAGCGCGCTAACGGTGAAATCATTCCTCCGGTTAAACCCGGCTCCCGTATTCTGGCCACTCGTGAACCTGTTGGGGTGGTTGCTGCTATCACGCCATGGAATTTCCCGATGGCTATGCTCACCCGTAAGCTCGGCCCGGCGCTGGCAGCAGGATGTACCGGCGTCATCAAGCCTGCAAACAACACGCCGCTGAGCGCCTTTGCGCTGCTGACGCTGGCGAAGCAGGCCGGTGTGCCGGATGGTGTGCTGAATGCGGTCGCGGGGAGCACCTCAGAAATTAGCGACGCCATTATGGCCAGCCATGACGTGCGCAAAATCTCGTTTACGGGGTCAACCGCCGTCGGGAAAACGCTGGTTCGCAATTCCGCTGAGACCATGAAAAAGGTATCGATGGAGCTGGGCGGCAATGCGCCGTATATCGTTTTCGAGGACGCGGATATTGAGGCCGCCGTCAAAGGCGCCATCGCCAATAAATTCCGTAACGCCGGGCAGGTCTGCGTCAGCGTAAACCGTTTCTATATTCAGGAGACGGTCTATGACAAGTTTGTCAATCAGCTTGCCGATGCGGTGAAGGCGCTGAAGGTGGGTAACGGTCTGGACGAGGGCGTCGTTGTCGGCCCGCTGATTGAGCCTTCGGCTGTCGAGAAAGTCCGTGAGCACGTCGAAGATGCGGTAGCGAAGGGGGCCACGGTGCTGGCTGGGGGTAAACCGCACGAACTTGGCGGCAACTTCTGGATGCCAACCGTACTCGGTGACTGCCATGAAGGCATGAAGCTGGCAGAAGAGGAGACCTTTGGTCCCGTTGCCGCCTGCTTCCGCTTCACGTCGGAAGACGAAGTGGTTATGCGCGCTAACAATACGCCTTACGGGCTGGCGGCCTACTTTTATACCCAGAATCTCTCGCGCGTGTTCCGCGTCTCACAGGCCATTGAGAGCGGCATGATCGGAATTAATGAATGTGCGGTCTCGACCGAGCTGGGTCCGTTTGGGGGCGTAAAAGAGTCCGGGCTGGGGCGCGAGGGGTCCGTGCTGGGGCTGGAGGAGTTTCTGGAAGTTAAAACCCTGCATATCGGGGGCTTATAATAAACAGGGCGGCATCTGCCGCCCGCCTGTACCGGGTGGCTGGCAATGAAAATTTATACCTTTGATTTTGACGAAATTGATAGTCAGGAAGACTTCTACCGCGAGTTTATCCGGGCGTTCGACCTGGAGCGGGGCAGCGTAAACAATCTTGATATGCTATGGGATGTGGTTACCGGCGACAGGCTGCCGTTACCGCTGGAGATCGAATTTACCCATCTGCCTGAAAAACTGCGCAGACGCTTTGGCGCATTGATTTTATTGTTTGATGAAGCGGAGGAGGAGCTGGAAGGGCAACTGCGTTTCAACGTGCGCCAGTGATAAAAAAGCCCCTGACCGGGAGGTCAGGGGCAAGTCGTATGATGAGATACGACGAGGGTTTATTTGTACAGTTCTGCGGTAGCGTGCCAGTGGTCGCCACTGCGCGCTTCGATGATGCGATAAGATGACGCACCCTGTTCTTCCGCTTTTTTGTTCAGCATTTCGTGCATGTCCATCGGAGAAGTACCGATGGCACCAACAGAAACGGTCCCGATAGCCTGACGGGATTGTGCCTGTTCGGCGTTAATAGTGTCGGCTGCAAACGCACCGAATGACAGGACTGACAGTACGCTCAGGGCAGCTACAGTGGTTTTAATTTTCATGATTATTTACCTCGTCAATTATTTTACTGGGGTCTTTGTTCTGTGACCCTCATCACAAAATCAAGTATACACTAATCACGGAAAAAATTAATACCAGACTAATGGTTTCGCCTGTTATTACGTGTTAAAAACATCATTTTTTATAACGGGAATGAATAAAAAAGGGCGTTACTCTGCAGGTGTTATGATTTTTTATTATGTAAATCAATTGGATAGGTGGCTTTGATTTTTAGTGCGATTTTACGGCAGATCATTCACTGAATGAATGTTAACAGGCGGTAAAAAGCACTATTTGCAAAAGCAGCAGGTAGAGAAAAGCAGGGTAAAACGAGGCGGCCGCAGAATGATCCCCGCAGCCAGGCGCTACGGGGCAGAAGATTACAGCTCCTGTTCGAACAGGACCAGAATCGCTTCGTAGAGGTCTTTCACCGAGAAACCATTTGCCGGGGTCGTAAAAATGGTGTCATCGCCGGCGATGGTCCCGAGGATCCCCTCTGCTTTACCCAGCGAGTCCAGCAGGCGGGCAATCAGCTGGGCTGCACCCGGGCTGGTGTGGATCACGACCACGGCATCGTTATAGTCAATGTCCAGAACCAGGTTTTTCAGCGGGCTGGAGGTCGTTGGCACGCCAAGTTCAGCAGGCAGGCAATAAACCATCTCCATTTTGGCGTTGCGCGTACGCACTGCACCAAACTTGGTTAACATGCGGGAGACCTTCGACTGGTTGATGTTGTCGAAGCCTTGCTCCTGCAACGCCTGAACAATTTCTCCCTGAGAACTGAATTTCTCTTCTTTGAGTAGCGCTTTAAACGCTTTCACTAATTCTTCTTGCTTAGACGAGCTTCGCATAAGTCACCCGGAATATGACGATAGAAACAACATTATTATGCATGTGGATGAATTTTTATGCAAATTATCTACCTGGCACCAGGCTGAAATAATGTTATGAAAGGGAGAGATTTTATCAGATTTCGTTATCAGAAAACATGCCTGGGTCACGCCGCGCAAATAAGCTTAAAAGTAAATTAAATGTTATCAAAATGATGTTGTTTTGGTGGCGTGGCAGGGTGTATTGTAACCCCCTCTTAATTCGTTGTTGCCCACAGCCTGATAGCATTCGGGTGAAGGTCAAAGACGTGCGACCTCAAATTCTTTAGCGATGAAAATTGTAATTAATGACGTGCTGAATTATGGTCGCCGCAACGGAGTTACAGATACTTAAGTTAACCATAATAAGGAGTTTAGGATGAAAGTCGCAGTCCTCGGCGCTGCTGGTGGTATCGGCCAGGCGCTTGCCCTACTACTGAAAACCCAACTGCCTTCAGGCTCAGAACTCTCCCTGTACGATATTGCTCCGGTAACCCCAGGTGTGGCGGTTGACCTGAGCCACATCCCGACAGCTGTGAAAATCAAAGGCTTCTCCGGTGAAGATGCGCGTCCTGCGTTGCAGGGTGCCGATGTGGTGCTGATCTCCGCGGGTGTTGCACGTAAACCGGGTATGGATCGTTCAGACCTGTTCAACGTCAACGCGGGCATCGTGAAAAACCTGGTTCAGCAGATCGCTGAAACCTGCCCGAAAGCGTGCATCGGTATCATCACCAACCCGGTGAACACCACCGTTGCCATCGCAGCAGAAGTGCTGAAGAAAGCGGGCGTTTACGACAAGAACAAACTGTTCGGCGTAACTACGCTGGATATCATCCGTTCCAATACCTTCGTGGCTGAGCTGAAAGGCAAGCAGCCAACGGAAGTGGAAGTGCCGGTTATCGGCGGACACTCTGGCGTGACCATCCTGCCTCTGCTGTCGCAGATCCAGGGCGTGAGCTTCACCGAGCAGGAAGTGGCTGACCTGACCAAACGTATTCAGAATGCAGGCACCGAAGTGGTGGAAGCGAAGGCGGGTGGCGGTTCTGCAACCCTGTCTATGGGCCAGGCGGCGGCGCGTTTCGGCCTGTCTCTGGTTCGCGCGCTGCAGGGCGAGAAAAACGTGGTTGAATGCGCTTACGTAGAAGGCGACGGTGAACACGCGCGCTTCTTCTCTCAGCCGCTGCTGCTGGGTAAAAACGGCGTTGAAGAGCGTAAGTCTATCGGCACGCTAAGCGCGTTTGAGCAAAACGCGATGGAAGGCATGCTGGATACGCTGAAGAAAGACATCACGCTGGGCGAAGAGTTCGTTAACAAGTGATCTTGTCCCGGTAAAAAAAACGGAGCGCTAAGCTCCGTTTTTTTATGCCCGTCAGTTAGTGGCCGGGTATTCCTGGATGGTGACCTGAATCGTGAGCTTCTTGTCATTACGCATGACTTCTACGGGGATGATAGAGCCCGGTCGAATTTCCGCCACCTGGTCCATCGTTTCAAGCGCAGAGACCGCCGGCGTGCCGTTGACGGAAAGAATAACGTCGTTCACCTGGATACCTGCATTGGCCGCCGGGCCGCCAGGTGCCACTTCGTTGACCACAATCCCCTGGATCTGATCGATACCACCGCCCTGCGTATGCATCGGCGCGATTTCTCGCCCGCCAATACCGATGTAGCCACGGATCACGCGGCCATCGCGGATCAGCTTGTCCATGATCTTGGTCGCCAGCTGGAACGGAATGGCAAAGCCAATCCCTTCCGGTGTTTCGCCATCGTTGCTCTTGTCAAAGGAGAGGGTGTTAATGCCCATCAGTTCGCCCAGAGAGTTCACCAGCGCACCGCCGGAGTTACCGTGGTTGATCGAGGCATCGGTTTGCAGGAAGTTCTGCCGCCCTGACGGGTTCAGTCCAATTCGACCTGTCGCGCTGATGATCCCCTGAGTGATGGTCTGGCCCAGGTTGTACGGGTTACCGATCGCCAGCACCACATCGCCGATGTGCGGCGTTCGTTTGCGATTAATCGGGATAGTCGGCAGACCGCCCGTGGCGTTGATCTTCAGCACCGCCAGATCGGTCAGGCTGTCCGACCCCACCAGCAGGGCTTCAAACACGCGGCCATCCTGCAAGGCGACGATAATCTGGTCGGCATCGTTGATCACGTGTTTATTGGTGATGATGTAACCCCGGTCATCCATGATCACACCGGAACCGAGCGTGCGGATCTCCAGCTGGTTATGAGCGGAACTGTTAAGCCCGCGGTTATAGACGTTAACCACGGCGGGGGCGGCACGGCGTACCGCCTGATTGTACGTTGCAGGCGTTTCATCCGTGCTGTCGAACTGAGGAGCCGACAGTTTGTTGAACTGGCGTAAAGATGGCATAGCCACCAGCAGCAGACCGGCAACGATCAAACCAATGACAATTGAACGAAAGAGCTTTAAAAGCATGATGCGTGTGTCGTTAAAAAAGGAACGGTTTGCAGCATAACATGAGTTATCCGGACATCACACGCAGCGGCGATGCCCGGAGTCGCAAATGGTTAACGCAGTAAAATGTAGAGGGTGTCGTTGCCACGGATAATTTGCAGGGCAATGACCGCCGGTTTACTCTCCAGCACCTTACGCATTTCGGCAATAGACTGCACGCGAGTGCGGTTCACGCCCACGATCACGTCGTCCTGATGTAAACCTGCCTGCGCGGCTGGACTGCTTTTCTCAACGGCAGTGACAGAAATGCCTTTCGTGCCGTCTTTAAGCTGACCGTCGCTCAGCGTTGCGCCCTGTAGCGCCGGGGAGATCTGTTCTGCACTGGCGGAAGAGGAAGTGCTCTTGTCCAGTGTGACTTCCACGGTCAGCGGTTTGCCCTCGCGGATCAGGCCCAGCTTCACTTTAGCGCCAGGCTCCGTGGTGGCAATACGCGAACGTAATTCAGCGAAGCTGCTCAGCGGTTTATCGTTCAGGCTGACAATAACGTCACCGGATTTCACGCCCGCTTTCGCAGATCCTGAGTTGGGCAGCACTTCGCTGACAAACGCCCCGCGCTGGACGTTGAGCTTAAAGGCTTTGGCGATATCGGCGCTCATCTCCATGCCTTTAATGCCCAGCAGCCCGCGCTTAACCTCGCCAAACTGTATCAGCTGTTGAGACAGGGTTTTAGCCATGTTACTCGGAATGGCAAAACCAATCCCGATGCTGCCGCCGCCTGGTGCGAGGATAGCGGTATTAATGCCGATCAGTTCGCCGTTCAGGTTAAGCAGCGCACCGCCGGAGTTGCCCCGGTTGATGGAGGCATCGGTCTGGATGAAATTTTCCAGCCCTTCGAGATTCAGGCCGCTGCGCCCCAGGGCAGAGACAATCCCGGAGGTGGCGGTCTGCCCTAAACCGAACGGATTACCGACCGCGACGGCAAAATCACCCACGCGCAGCTTATCGGAATCGGCGATGGCGATCTGGGTCAGGTTGCTGGGGTTTTGCACCTGTAGCAGGGCGATATCACTCTGATCGTCACCGCCGATCAGTTTGGCGTCAAACTCCCGGCCATCGTTCAGCTGAACGCTGATTTTATCAGCCTGGCTGATCACGTGGTTATTGGTCAGGATATAGCCTTTGGCCGCGTCGATAATCACGCCCGAACCAAGGCCTTCAAACGGCTGAGCCTGCTGATCCGGCGCCTCTTCGCCAAAATATTTCTTCAGCTCTTCGGGAATACGCTGGCTTTGGCGTGCCGTCCCTTCCACCTGAACGCTGACTACCGCAGGCAGGACTTTTTCAAGCATCGGCGCAAGGCTGGGAATGGCTTCTTGTCCTGGCACCTGCGAAGGTAGTGCCGCACTGGCGGGGAAGGACGCCGAGAGAGATAACCCGACACTTAACGCTAAGGCGCTCAACAGCTGGTTTTTTTTCTTCATCGATGCTGACTCTCGTATCCTGGAATGAAAAAGAACGGCCCCAAAAACATCTTGATGTTATTGAATTTTCAACCGCTGAACAATGAGGAGTTTGACTAAATAATAGCTGGGGACGGGAAGAAAGGACGGGCGCATAAGGTGCGCCCGTAAAATTTATTCAGGTTGTGCGATTAATCGCGTTTTACGCCACCGCGCAGCAGGCCGGACGCGCCGTCTGAATAGTCGCGTGGCATCTGAACCGGTGCCTGATCGTTACCGGCTTCAGAGTCCGCCAGACGATTGCGGAAGGGGTTGCTCTCCGCGGTCATTTCCGGCAGCAGGCTGCTGGAGCTTTTCGCCATGTGCTGGTAGAGCTGGCGATAATCTGTCGCCATGTTGTCCAGCAGCTCAGCGCTACGGGCAAAGTGGCTGACCAGCTCTTCGCGGTATTCTTCCAGTTCGGCTTTGTTCTTTTCCAGTTCGTATTGCAGTGACTGCTGCTGACGCAATTTGCGGTTACCGAAACGCATGGCCACAGCACCAATGATGATGCCGACGACTAAACCGATTAGCGCATATTCCCAGGTCATGAACTTCTCCCGTTGTCTTGTTGTTCCGTAGGGTGTTGGCTCGGCTCCTGCCTGTGCCTGATTATGCCACTATAACCGCTATTTCCGCAGAAGTGGAATCCTGACGTATCATCGCGTAGTGTAGAACGGCCTTTTTTTCATCAGCCACGGCCGCTGATGAGGTTTAACTAAAGGAATAACAATAACATCATGCAAAACCTGTCCCCATCGTCGCGTTACCAACTCGCCCTGAGTGAGGGCACACACCAGCCGGATGATGTCCAGCGTGAAGCGGTAAACCGCCTGGACACGATTTACCAGGAGCTTCTGGCGAAACCCGCCGATGCGGTGCAGAGCAGTGGGCTGAAGGCGGCATTCGGCCGTTTACTGGGCAAAAAAGAGCCCACGGTAAACGCACCGGTTCGTGGCTTATATATGTGGGGCGGCGTTGGGCGGGGTAAGACCTGGCTGATGGACATGTTCTACCAGAGCCTGCCCGGCACGCGTAAGCAGCGTCTGCACTTTCACCGTTTTATGCTGCGGGTTCATGAGGAGTTGACGGCGCTCCAGGGCGAAACCGACCCGCTGGAAATCGTGGCGGACCGCTTCAAGGCGGAAACGGACGTACTCTGCTTCGACGAATTCTTTGTTTCCGATATTACGGACGCGATGCTGCTGGGGGGGCTGATGAAAGCGCTGTTTGCGCGTGGGATCACCCTGGTGGCGACCTCAAATATCCCGCCGGATGAGCTTTATCGCAACGGTCTCCAGCGGGCGCGTTTCCTGCCAGCCATAGTTGCCATTAAGCAGCACTGCGACATCATGAATGTCGACGCTGGCGTCGACTATCGTTTGCGCACGCTGACGCAGGCGCACCTGTGGCTTTCACCGCTGAACGCCGACACAGCCAGCGAGATGGATAAACTCTGGCTGGCGCTGGCAGGGTCGCCGCGGGATAACGCGCCAACGCTGGAGATTAATCATCGTCCGTTGCCGACGCTTGGCGTAGAGAACCAGACGCTGGCCGTCTCGTTTGCAACGCTCTGCGTGGACGCCCGCAGCCAGCATGACTACATTGCGCTTTCGCGTCTGTTCCATACCGTTATGTTATGGGATGTGCCCGTCATGACCCCACTCATGGAGAGCGAAGCGCGCCGCTTCATCGCGCTGGTGGACGAGTTTTATGAGCGCCACGTCAAGCTGGTAGTCAGTGCCGAGGTGCCTTTATATGAGATCTATCAGGGCGAGCGCCTGAAGTTTGAGTTCCAGCGCTGCCTGTCGCGCCTGCAAGAGATGCAGAGCGAAGAGTACCTCAAGCGTGAGCATATGCCATAAATGCTACCCTCTCCCCGTGGGAGAGGGGCTGGGGGTGAGGGCACCAGGCCTTAACAAACGCTACCCTCTCCCTGTGGGAGAGGGGCTGGGGGTGAGGGCACCAGACCGCACAATACGCAACCCCGAAAAACCCATCCCAAATCACATTTAAGGGTCGATCTTTGACCTCAACTTCTCTATAATCTTGCGACCCCACGTTACGAGAAGGTTTTTTTCCCGAAACTTTCTATGTGTCGGCATGTGCTATTCGAAGGGGTAGGTTTGCCGGACTTTGTCGTGTGAACCTCAACTGACTAAACGTTTGGGTGTTCACCAACGTGTAACTTATTATTTGGGTAAGCTTTTAATGAAAACTTTTACAGCTAAACCAGAAACCGTACAGCGCGACTGGTATGTTGTTGACGCGACCGGTAAAACTCTGGGCCGTCTGGCTACTGAACTGGCTCGTCGCCTGCGCGGTAAGCATAAAGCGGAATATACTCCGCACGTTGATACCGGTGATTACATCATCGTTCTGAACGCTGACAAAGTTGCTGTTACCGGCAACAAGCGTACTGACAAAATGTACTACCACCACACCGGCCACATCGGTGGTATCAAAGAAGCGACCTTTGAAGAGATGATTGCCCGCCGTCCTGAGCGTGTGATTGAAATCGCGGTTAAAGGCATGCTGCCAAAAGGCCCGCTGGGTCGTGCTATGTTCCGTAAACTGAAAGTTTACGCAGGCAACGAGCACAACCACGCGGCACAGCAACCGCAAGTTCTTGACATCTAATCGGGATTATAGGCAATGGCTGAAAATCAATACTACGGCACTGGTCGCCGCAAAAGTTCCGCAGCTCGCGTTTTCATTAAACCGGGCAGTGGTAAAATCGTAATTAACCAGCGTTCTCTGGAACAATACTTCGGTCGCGAAACTGCCCGCATGGTAGTTCGCCAGCCGCTGGAACTGGTTGATATGGTAGAAAAACTGGATCTGTACATCACCGTTAAAGGTGGTGGTATCTCCGGTCAGGCAGGTGCGATCCGTCACGGTATCACCCGCGCGCTGATGGAGTACGACGAATCCCTGCGTTCTGAACTGCGTAAAGCTGGCTTCGTTACTCGTGACGCTCGTCAGGTTGAACGTAAGAAAGTGGGTCTGCGTAAAGCACGTCGTCGTCCACAGTTCTCCAAACGTTAATCTATTCTGCTTACGCAGAACGATTGGCGAAAAACCCGCTTCGGCGGGTTTTTTTATGGATAATGCGCAGGTTATCCACAGTAACATTTCATATATCTTCTCTTTTTCCACATTTCCGGCATCCCCTCACCACAAAGCCATCAAAATCTGGTAAACTATCATCCAATTTTATGCCCAAATATCGGTGAATACTCGATTTTTGTTCGATTCTTGAACAATGTGTTTTCTCTGGGATGGGCGATACATCATCTGGCTGGCCCCGTTGGGCTGGTAGCAGTAAAAATTCTGAATATACCTGGAGGTTTTCATGGCTGTCGCTGCCAACAAACGTTCGGTAATGACGCTGTTTTCTGGTCCTACTGACATTTATAGCCATCAGGTTCGTATCGTGCTGGCCGAGAAGGGTGTCAGTTTTGAGATCGAGCATGTGGAAAAGGATAACCCGCCTCAGGATCTGATCGATCTCAACCCGAGCCAAAGCGTACCGACGCTGGTGGATCGTGAGCTGACCCTGTGGGAATCCCGTATCATTATGGAATACCTGGATGAGCGTTTCCCGCATCCGCCGCTCATGCCTGTTTACCCTGTTGCGCGTGGTGAAAGCCGCCTGTACATGCAGCGTATCGAGAAAGACTGGTACTCGCTGATGAACGTTATCGTTAACGGTTCCTCTTCAGAAGCGGATGCTGCGCGTAAACAGCTGCGTGAAGAGCTGCTGGCGATTGCGCCGGTATTTGGTCAAAAACCTTTCTTCCTGAGCGATGAGTTCAGCCTGGTAGATTGCTACCTGGCACCGCTGCTGTGGCGCCTGCCAACCCTGGGCGTAGAATTCAGCGGTCCTGGCGCGAAAGAGCTGAAAGGCTACATGACTCGCGTATTCGAACGCGACTCTTTCCTGGCATCCTTAACTGAACCGGAGCGCGAAATGCGTCTCGGCCGAGGCTAATGACTGTGGAAATGTCACAACTTTCACCACGCCGTCCGTATCTGCTGCGCGCCTTCTATGAATGGCTGCTGGATAACCAGCTCACGCCGCACCTGGTTGTGGATGTGACGTTGCCGGGCGTGCAGGTTCCAATGGAATACGCACGCGACGGACAGATTGTACTGAATATTGCGCCACGTGCAGTGGGTAACCTGGAACTGGCTAACGACGAAGTGCGCTTTAATGCGCGTTTCGGCGGCGTGCCGCGTCAGGTTTCCGTTCCGCTGGCTGCGGTTCTGGCTATCTACGCCCGTGAAAACGGTGCAGGTACCATGTTCGAACCGGAAGCGGCTTATGATGAAGAGGTCGCCAGCCTGAACGATGATGGGACATCCGATGAACGTGAAAGCGACACGGTAATGTCTGTGATTGATGGCGATAAACCCGACCATCACGACGACAATGACCCTGATGACGATCCGCCTCCGCGCGGTGGTCGTCCGGCACTCCGTGTCGTCAAATAAACTTCATAAAGCACAATATTTTTTCCGAACCTGCACAACTGTGCAGGTTTTTTTATTTTCTGCATAAAATTACTCTCTAAAAAACTTGTGTCTTTGCAAAAGATATCGGTCTATTAATTGGCATGGGATTAATCTTGTTGGGTTATTTTCTGTAGGACAGTTAAATTTATCTTCAATAATGTTTTATTTTAATTTGATTGTATCCGATATCACCCTGTGAAAATATATATGTGCGTTAACAAAAACGGATTTTCTTTTAAGGACAAATTATGAATATCACTTTTAAAAAATTATTTTCATCTGCTGCTATTTGTGCAGCCCTCGCCATGTCAAATGCACACGCGGCTAATGATGTGACGTTGAAAGTTATTGGTAATATCGTTCCTGGTTCCTGCGTACCCTCACTGCCAAACGGTGGAGTGGTAGATTATGGCACAATGCCAGCTTCTACCATCAATCCAACTGGCACGGCGAATACACTGGTTCAGTTGGGGGCTAAAAGTATTACTCTCACTATTACCTGTGACAGCGATACCAGCGTTGGGGTGACTTCTACGGATAACCGCCATGATACTCGTGTGGGCCTGGGGAGCGCCGCTTATATTGAAAATGGGTTTTTCGATAATGTAAATGCTAACGCTTCAGGAAACGCCTATGGCTTGGGTAAAACGAGTGCGGGTGTGAATATTGGCTCCTATGTCATTGCAGCAGATCCCGTTAATACAACAACAGATGGTGTTGTCGCTGATCTCATTGCAGCCACAGGTACCGATACATCAAATTATACCTGGGTAAAATCCAGTACGGGTGCTTTTGCACCAGTTAACAGTGGCACAGGCCAGACACGTGTCTTTACGGCTGCTGCATCGGGAACCACCACACCAAAAGCTTTTAAAGTTATGAATATGCCGTTACGCATTACAACTGCGCTTCAGGACAACACTGTATTGGGTACAGGCGATACTATCACGCTTGACGGTAATGCCACGCTGAGCCTTGTTTATCTTTGATATTCGTTATTGCTAAATGCTGTAGAAAATAAATCGGGAAATGAAAATAATGGAATTTAAAAAAGTACTCTCGGCAGCAACCGTCGCCGTAGCCTTCGGTTTATCCGCTTTTGCTGCCCAGGCCGCTAACGATGTTACGCTGAAAGTTGTCGGTACGATTAACCCGGCTGCATGTACGCCGACCCTGCCTGATGGCGGCGTTGTAGATTATGGAACGGTACTGAACCAAAATATTGCACCGACCGGTGCGACAAACAAGCTGGTACAATTGGGGCAGAAAAGCATCACGCTAAATATCAGTTGCGAAAGCAACATGAGCGTTGCTTTTACCTCCACCGATAACCGCCTGGACAGTCGCGTTAACCTGTCTTCAACCGCGTTTATCGCAGGTAGCGGTACGGATAAATCAGACTTCAGCAACACCGCTGGTGCCTTTGGTCTGGGTAAAACCACCGCTGGCGTGAGCATTGGTGCTTACACCGTTGCCATCAATACTGAAGCGGTCACAGCGGATGGCGCGAATGTTGACACCCTGGTAACAGGGAGCATCACTGAAGGCCAGCGTTCCTGGGAGAAAGTTGCGCCAGGCCTGGGTTACCTCTGCTCGCTTAATGGCTGCACGGGCTACCAAAAAGCGAATACCGTAGCAACAGCCGGTACCACGCAGCCAAAAGCCTTCAAACAGCTTAGCGTGCCGTTGCTGGTTACCTCTGCAGTGCAGGATAACTCGGTATTAGGTACGACTGACGTAATTACGCTGGACGGTAACGCAACCATTAGTCTGGTATATCTCTAATAATTTAACGCTTAATTAACGTGGCAATGGTTAGAGTATTTAAAAGCCATTGTCACGCTTTTTTTGCATTAAAATAGCTTTCTCTGCCGCAAGAATAATAAAAATAATGCCGGTATGATTTTTATTTATTTATGTGAGTGGAAAGTCATGAAGAAAATTCTATATCTTGCGTTGTTGGCTGTAGCGACAAAGTGTTGTGCCACCGGTATGGTTCCAGAAACATCGGTTTTATTAGTCGATGCACAAAAAGGCGAAGCCAGTATGAATGTTAAAAATACGGATTCGCAACCTGCATTGCTTTATACAAACATTGTAGATTTACCTGATAGCGATAAATCTATTCGTTTAATCGTTTCTCAACCTGTAGTCCGTGTCGACGCCGGGGAAACACAGCGAATGCGTTTTCTGCTGCAAACCAGCAAACCCATGAAGTATGAAGAACTTAAACGCGTCACGTTCGAAGGCATTCCTCCAAAGGAGAAAGGAGAAGATAAAGTTGCGTTGACTATCCGCCAGGATCTTCCTGTTGTAATTCATCCTGCGGGTCTACCTGAGGAGACGCAGCCATGGAAATTTTTGACATGGAACAAAAAGGGTGATGGCCTGGTTATCAACAATCCCAGCGATTACGTTGTTCGTATAACGGCATCCTTTAAAACATTACCCTCAGGAAAAGCGGGTGTGCTGGATAAGACCTACATCCTTCCTCACACCTCGATAAAAACAACATTACCAAATTTCTCTGATAATAAAGTTGAATTCTATCCGGCGAGTCGTTACGGCTATAAAGGGGATCGCTTTACTACAGATTTGAAGTAAGCCTCTATAAGGACAGCAAAGGATATGCAGCAAAAAACGTTACTCGCCTGTCTCATTGGCCTGGTCTGTTCTGGCCAGGCGATGGCTCAGCAGATGGAGACTGCTGCCATTAATTTTGATCAGGAAACGCTTCGTTCACTGGGGATAAACCCGGACGTATCAAATTATTTCTCTCGCAAGACGAAGTATTTACCGGGTAGCGTTTCCGTCGCCCTGAAGGTGAATGGTGATAATAAAGGCAACGTTATTGCTCGTTTCGACAACAACGGCGATCTCTGTTTTGACAAACCTTTTATGGAGCAGGCAGGATTAAAAGTTCCCTCTGACTATGAGTCCGGCTGCTACGATTATACCGGTCATATCCCGAGCGCTATTGTGGAGGCTTCGCCTGCGCAAGAATCTCTAAGTCTGGTTGTACCGGCGGATCGGATAGCAAACAGCGAATCGGATATCGGAGCTTATACTTCCGGTGGCACTGCTGCGCTGTTGAATTATTCTCTTCTCTCCTCGCGCAATGAGTTTGGTGACGGGCACTCTGACTATTCACAGGCCATGCTGGACGGTGGGGTCAATTTCGACGACTGGATCTTACGTACTCAGCAACTGCTGAGCCGGAGCGACGGAGAATTCGAGAGTAATAACTCGTCGACCTATTTGCAGCATACTTTTGTCCCCCTGAAAAGTACCCTGAGGGCGGGCGAGGTCAATATCAATAACTCCCTTCTTCAGGGAACGGGAATTTATGGTATCGAGCTTTCACCGGAGAGCGCCTTACAACAGGGCGGTAGCGGAGTGAGCGTGTCCGGTATCGCCAATACGCCTCAGGCCCGTATTGAAGTGCGTCAGCAAAATGTTCTGGTGTACAGCACACTGGTGCCGGTCGGGCCGTTTAATCTCACCGATGTGCCGGTACGTAACGGCGTTAGCGATCTGAACGTGACGGTAGTGGAAACCGATGGCAGCCAGCACAGCTATGTGGTGCCCGCAGCGCTGTATAACCAGAGCGCAGGGGCGCCTTCAGGATATCACTTCGCGCTGGGACGAGTGAGCGATAGCTATAGTGAAACGCCATGGGTAGCCAGCCTTTCTGGAGGCTGGAAACTAAGCGAACGGGTGAATGTCAACGCAGGCTCAATCGTAGGCGAAGATTACCAGGCTGTCGCCACCAGCCTTGATACAGTGCCGCTACCAGCCTGGCTTGTTTCACTCCAGGCGAACCAGTCCAACGATTCGAAAGATTCACTGAAAGGGCAGAGGTACACGCTATCGGCAACATGGAGTTCTGACCCCGCATTTGGCATGGGGGCTAACGCCTCTGTTACGCATAAATCGCAAGACTATCGCGAACTTTTTGAAGCACTGGATGATGATTTCGACAGCGGTAATAAAAATGAGTATTCCGCCGGGCTGACCTGGAGTGTGCCCTACTTAGGCACGCTTAGCACCAGCTACTACCAAACGCAGGGTTATGATAAGTCAGATGATTCCCGCTTCATCTCTGCGGGTTGGAACAAGTCATTCAAGTACGCCACGATTTCCATGAACTGGCAACATCAGTTGAGTGCAGATGAGGAGAATGAGGATGATGGCGATCTGTTCTACGTCAACCTCAGTATTCCTTTTGGTGCCAGCAATAGCGTAAGCCTGTACAGCCGTCATGATGACCATAAAACGCGGTATGGCGCCTCTGCGCTTGGTGTTGTAAGTGATACCACATCCTGGTCGCTGGGAGCTGAACACGATCAGGCCACGAATCGCGATAATGTAAACGGTGGGATAAGCAGCAACCTTCACTATACGCAGCTTGGCCTGAGCGCCAGTTCGGATAACGAGAATAGCCGCAGCTATTCAGGATCGCTACAGGGGGGCATCGCGGTTCATGGACAAGGCGTTACGTTCTCTCCATGGGCGATCCGTGACACGTTCGCGATCGCTGCTCTGGATAAACCCGTCTCCGGTGTGAGGATTGACACGCCCCAGGGGCCGGTATGGACCGACTTCCGTGGTCAGGCAGTGGTACCGTCAGTGGGAGCCTGGCGCCCAGCGCGGGTAGAAGTGGATACGGAAACATTGCCGAAAAATATGGATATCGGGAATGGAACCCGTGTCGTCACGCTTGGCAAAGGAGCGGTAGGGCATCTTGATTTTACTGCGTTAACCCAGCGACGTGCACTGGTGAACGTTACCCTGGCAAACGGTAAAAAGCTGCCGAAAGGGATCGCCCTTGAGGATTCGCACGGAAATTATCTTACGACCTCAGTGGATGACGGCGTGGTCTTTTTTAACGATGTTGAACCTGCTCAACAGGTGGTGGCAAAACTGGATAACGGCACCTGTGCATTTGGTCTGAAGCTTCCGAAAGAGGCAAATACCGATACATTCTATGAAACTGTCAATGAGGTGTGTAAATGAAGGCGCTTTTTTTAGCCGTGTGCGCAATGGCGTTTTCTCTGCATGCTATGGCTGACTGCCAGTTAGTATCAAGCCAGCAAAAACTCAGCTATGGCCGTATGAGTGCCGCAGAGCGCCAGGCGGAAGGGAACACGTTGATTGAGATGCCGGAGAAACAGATTGTCCTGAACGTGATATGTGATGAACCGTCGCGTATTCGTCTCTTTCTGGGCAGTAACGTACCGAAAGGGCATGAATTTGGTTTTGGTGATAACGGCGTCATGCGCGTTACTGCCGCGCAGGCAACGGTGGACGATCGTACAGTCAATCTGGCGGCTATCCATGCCGGCGACCCGTGGGTTACCAATGGCGGCGTGAGAGAGATCGCGCCAGCGCTTAACGAAGGGATTGCGTTTATCAACGGTCAGGAGCTGCGGGGAAAAACGGCGTCTGTCACGCTTACCATCAAACCGCGCTTCAAAAGTAACCATATTACGGACAGAGAAGTGTGGCGCGGAAATTTACGCGTAAGGATGGATGTACAATGAAAAAGCGTATAGCGCTATTACTCTGCGGAATGTCTGCCGCTTCAGCGGTATGGGCAACTGATACGGTCAATATTGATGTGGATGTCACCGTTGACGCTGCCGCCTGTACACCGTCGTTGAGCAATGGCGGTGTGGCAGATTTCGGCACGCGCTATGCGGGGTCGCTCTCCTCCAGCGCATTCACACAGCTTGGTACTCGCGATCTTACACTATCGGTGACGTGTGAATCTTCTACGGGAGTTGCGATTACCGCGCGTGATACCCGCGCCAGTTCCGTGGTCGTTGGCAAAGATAAATCCGGGCAAGAAGGGGTAAAATTCCAGATAAATAACGGTGTCTATGTGCGTGATACGACCCGCCTGTTTGGTTTAGGATTGACCAGCGAGCAGAAGCCGATTGGCAGTTATGGGGTGCAAATTAACGCGGCAGGCGTGACGGCAGCCGACGAAAGTGCCGCTGTTCAGGTGGAGATCGCCGGGGCCGCGACCAAAAATGGTCCATGGACGCGCACGACGCTATTGCCCTTGCCGACCCAGCAGGACTTTTTCTATACGTTTGTGCAAAAAGGCACGGATATTCCGCAGCCGATCTCATCGGCGGTTGTTCCGCTACAGGTGAGCGCCGCTGTCGCCAACGGGCTTGGCAGCGGGCAAGAGATCAAGCTGGACGGCGAGGCGGTGATTACGCTGGTCTATTTATAATCTCTCTTCTGCAAAAGAATATCGAAAATAGACGCGCCAGTTCACCGCTGGCGCCGCGCTTACCAGGTCTGCAAAGAGGCTGCGATTTGTAGACCTGATAAAGCGTAAACAGGCTGATACGGCTCCGGATGAGATTTCCTGAATCGATAATTACCGTTTAAAGGTTACCGCTTCCGGCTGCGTCAGATGCAGCGTTGTCTGGCTGGGTACCGTCTCGGCGATAACCCGCCCGTGACGAACAGAATAACGCGCAGGCGTCTGGCGACGAACCGCATCAAAGCCATTTTCGGCCGGTAAAACAACCAGGTTCGCAGAATTACCCACCTTCACGCCGTAGTCCTGCAGGTTGAGCGTTTTCGCGCTGTGGGTGGTGATCAGATTCAGCCCGTCGTTAATCTGCCCGTACCCCATCAGCTGGCAGACGTGTAAACCCATATGCAGCACCTGCAACATATTGGCGGTGCCCAGGGGATACCACGGATCGAAAACGTCATCATGCCCAAAGCAGACGTTGATCCCCGCCTCCAGCATCTCTTTCACGCGCGTTACGCCGCGGCGCTTAGGATAGGTGTCGAAACGGCCCTGAAGGTGGATGTTCACCAGCGGATTGGCGACGAAGTTGATGCCCGACATTTTCAGCAAACGAAACAGGCGGGACGCGTAGGCGCCATTATAGGAGTGCATCGCTGTGGTATGGCTGGCGGTAACGCGCGCGCCCATCCCGTCACGGTGCGCCAGCGCGGCGACGGTTTCCACGAAGCGCGACTGTTCATCATCGATTTCGTCGCAGTGTACGTCGATCAGCCTGTCGTACTTCTGCGCCAGTGCGAAGGTTTTGTGCAACGACTCCACACCATACTCGCGGGTAAATTCAAAGTGCGGAATTGCGCCAATGACGTCCGCCCCCATACGCAACGCCTCTTCCAGCAACGCTTCACCGTTGGGATAAGAAAGAATGCCCTCCTGGGGGAACGCCACGATTTGCAGATCGACCCACGGGGCGACCTCCTGCTTCACTTCCAGCATCGCTTTCAGCGCCGTCAGCGTGGGATCGGAGACGTCAACGTGAGTACGCACATGCTGAATGCCGTTGGCCATCTGCCATTTCAGCGTCTGCATTGCGCGGGTCTTAACATCTTCGTGGGTGAGCAGCGCCTTACGTTCAGCCCAGCGCTCAATCCCCTCGAATAAGGTACCAGACTGGTTCCAGCTCGGTTCACCAGCCGTTTGAGTGGTATCCAGATGGATATGCGGCTCAACGAAAGGGGGAATGACCAGCCCGCCTTCAGCATCAAGCACCTGGCCCGCAGGTGACGATGCCGCGTCCTGCGGTTCAATACGGCTAAAGCGCCCGTTTTCAATTGCGATCTGCCATAACCCCTCTTGCCCCTGTAAACGGGCCTGACGAATGGTGAGGGTATTATTCTGCATGTGGAGCCTCCGGGGCGGTAGCAAAGGTACGTCTGACAAAGGGGGTTAACAGAAGGTAGCTGAATACGCCACCGAGGACCGCATTCACCGGCACTATACCGGGAATAATATTCCCGGCAGCCACGCCGAGCGCGACCGAAAGAATGGCTACCCAGTTGACCGGCACAAAGGTAGCGCTATGGAAGCTGGCGTAGCGGCGGCGGTTGATCAGATAGTCGGCGATAATCACCCCACCGACGGGAGGGATCGCCGCCGACAGAAAGGTGAGCCAGCCGACAAAGTTATTGTACAGCCACAGCGCGCAGAGCGTGCCGATAATACCGTTAACCACCGACAGCGTGCGGCTGGAAAGGCCGGTCACGTTGGCAAAGCCCAGACCCGACGCATAGAGCGCGTTGTCGTTGGTTGTCCAGATGTTCAGGCCGAGAACGATAATGGCGGGCAGCAGTAGCCCCTGAGCGATCATCACGTCCGAGATATCCGCCTGTCCAACTGCCGCGGCGCCTGCCGCACCGAAGATAAACATCAGCGAGTTGCCAAGGAAAAACGCCACCATTGCCACCACCACGGCGCCTTTCGCGTTACGCCCAAAGCGGACGAAGTCGGCGGTCAGCGTTCCGGCGCTGATGAAGGAGCCGACGACCAGCGCCAGCGCACCTGAAAAATTGAGCGGGGTCTGTGGCACCATCGCTTTTAAATGATCCAGCCCGCCCACGCCGTGCACCGCCAGCCAGACGGAGTAGCTGCCGAGGATAACTATCGCGGGAACGGCGATGATCGACAGAATCGTCAGTGCTGAGATACCAAAGAAGATGGTCATGGTCATCAACAGACCGGATACCGCGATCAGGATATTGACGTCGATGCCCGTGGCTTTACTCACCGGGATGGCAAACATCGCTACGCCGACGCCAAACCATCCTACCTGCGTACCGCCTAAAAGCATGGAGGGAAGCCAGGAACCTTTTATACCGAACGAGTAACGCGCAAGAAGATGGGTTGAGAGGCCGGTTTGTGCGCCAATGTAGCCAAGAAAAGCAGTGTAAATACCGAGGAGGAGATTGCCGAAGAGAACTGCGAGGAAGAAATCATTATAGGAAAGACCGGTACCGAGCATACCTCCGGTCCACATACTGGCGGAAAAAAAGGTTAACCCTAACATCACAAAAGTGAGTGGAACCACGCCTTTCCGCGCCGCCAGAGGGACGGGGCCCTGGCTATAATTGTTATCTTGCGACACAACGCCTCCTTGAATTTTGGCCAAAAAATCCGCCGCATAATATACATTTTTTTCATGAAAGCAAACGTTTACGTCAGGATCTACGCTGCTTTTTTGCTTAAAAAGGTATCATTAACTTAAGGGCAGGCTACTGAAAACAGGCTCCCCAGCGTTCCGCTTTATGCTTCTGCCGGGGAGTCAGAGGGGCTTACACTTCCAGGAAGTTCATGATCCCGTCAGCCGCTTTACGGCCTTCGGCAATCGCCGTCACCACCAGGTCAGAGCCGCGAACGATGTCGCCACCGGCGAAGATTTTCGGGTTGCTGGTCTGGAACGCGTTGTCGCTGCCTTCCGGCGCAATTATGCGGCCCTGAGAGTCCAGCTCTACGCTGTGCTTCGCCAGCCACTCCATGCTGTGAGGACGGAAACCAAACGCCATCACCACGGCGTCAGCCGGGATCACGTGTTCAGAACCGGCCACGATCTCCGCGCGACGACGGCCTTTCGCATCCGGCGCGCCCATCTCCGTGCGCGCCATCTTCACGCCGCTCACTCTACCGTTGGCATTCACCTCAATACCCAGAGGCTGGATGTTGAACTGGAACTCCACGCCCTCTTCACGCGCGTTTTTCACTTCGCGCTTAGAGCCCGGCATGTTCTCTTCGTCACGACGGTAAGCACAGATGACGTGCGCCGCGTTCTGACGAATGGAGGTACGCACGCAGTCCATCGCGGTATCACCGCCGCCCAGCACCACCACGCGTTTGCCTTCCATGCTGACGAACGGCTCATCGGCGGTCTCACCGTAGCCCATGATCTGCTTGGTGTTGGCAATCAGGAACGGCAGCGCGTCGTACACGCCCGGCGCATCTTCGTTCTCCAGACCACCGCGCATGGACTGATAAGTACCCACGCCCAGGAACACGGCGTCGTAATCCTTCAGCAGGTCGTCGAGCTGCACGTCACGGCCCACTTCCACGTTCAGTTTGAACTCAATGCCCATGCCGGTGAAGATTTCGCGGCGGCGGGTCATCACCTCTTTCTCCAGCTTGAAGGCCGGGATACCGAAGGTCAGCAGGCCGCCAATCTCAGGGTGGCGATCAAAGACCACCGCCTTCACGCCGTTACGGGTCAGCACGTCCGCACAGGCAAGGCCTGCCGGGCCCGCGCCAATAATCGCCACGCGCTTGTCGGTTTGACGCACACCGGTCATATCCGGACGCCAGCCCATTTCGAACGCTTTATCGTTGATATAGCGTTCGATGTTGCCGATGGTCACCGCGCCAAACTCGTCGTTCAGCGTACAGGAGCCTTCACACAGACGATCCTGAGGGCACACGCGGCCGCACACTTCCGGCAGGGTGTTGGTCTGATGAGACAGCTCGGCGGCTTCAAAAATACGCCCTTCGTTGGCCAGCTTCAGCCAGTTCGGGATGTAGTTATGGACCGGACACTTCCATTCGCAGTAAGGGTTACCGCAGGACAGGCAGCGGTCTGCCTGTGCTTTGGCCTGGCCTTCTGAAAATGGCTCGTAGATTTCAACAAATTCAATTTTACGGATCTTCAGCGGTTTCTTTGGCGGATCAACACGCTGAAGGTCGATAAACTGGTAAACGTTCTGGCTCATCTGAATTCCTTACTGCGCCTGCACGCGCAGCTCTGCTGCGCTACGACTACGGTGACCCAACAGGGCTTTAACATCGCTGGACTTCGGCTTAACCAGCGCAAATTTCGCAGAGAACGCCGGCCAGTTCGCCAGGATCTCTTCGCCGCGCGAAGAACCGGTATGCTGCACGTGTTCGGTAATTAAGCCGCGCAGGTGTTCTTCGTGGATGGCCAGCGTATCAACGTCCAGCACTTCCACCAGTTCCGGGTTCACGCGTTTGCGGAACTCACCGTCTTCATCCAGGACGTAGGCAAAACCGCCCGTCATGCCCGCGCCAAAGTTCACGCCGGTTTTACCCAGGACGCACACAATTCCGCCCGTCATGTATTCACAGCCGTTATCGCCGATGCCTTCCACCACGGTGATGGCACCGGAGTTACGCACCGCAAAACGCTCGCCCGCACGGCCCGCGGCAAACAGACGACCGCCGGTTGCACCGTACAGACAGGTATTGCCGATGATGCTTGCTTCATGGCTGCGGAAGGCTGAACCAACCGGAGGACGCACCGCCAGCAGACCGCCCGCCATGCCTTTTCCGACGTAGTCGTTGGCATCACCGGTCAGGTATAACTCAACGCCGCCCGCGTTCCACACACCGAAGCTCTGACCCGCGGTACCGCTGAAGTGCGCGGTAATCGGATCCGACGCCAGGCCCTGGTCACCGTGCGTTTGCGCGATGTAACCGGAGAGGGATGCACCCACGGAACGATCGGTGTTGCGGATATCAAACCAGAACGTTTTGCTCTGCTTCTCATCCACGTACGGCTTCGCCTGTTGCAGCAGCTGCGCGTTCAGCACGCCGTTGTCGAACGGCGGGTTGTTCTCGGTGCAGTAAACCGCTTTGCCAGGATGCGGCTGAGCGGTTTCCAGCAGCTTAGACAGCTCCAGCTTCTGCTGCTTGGCCGTGAAGCCCTCAAGCTCTTTCAGCAGGTCGGTACGGCCAATCAGATCCACCAGACGCTTCACGCCCAGCTGCGCCATCAGCTCGCGGGTTTCACGGGCGATGAAGTCAAAGTAGTTAGTCACTTTGAACGGGAGGCCGTGATAGTGATTCTTACGCAGCTTTTCGTCCTGGGTAGCAACGCCCGTTGCGCAGTTGTTCAGGTGGCAAATACGCAGGTATTTACAGCCGAGCGCAACCATCGGGCCGGTACCGAAGCCGAAGCTTTCCGCACCCAGAATCGCCGCTTTGATGATGTCGAGGCCGGTTTTCAGCCCGCCGTCTACCTGCAAACGGATCTTGTGACGCAGGCCGTTGGCGACCAGCGCCTGCTGGGTTTCCACCAGACCAAGCTCCCACGGACAACCCGCGTATTTTACGGAGGAGAGCGGGCTTGCGCCGGTGCCGCCGTCGTAGCCGGCGATGGTGATCAGATCCGCATAGGCTTTCGCCACGCCGGTGGCGATGGTGCCAACGCCCGGCTCGGAAACCAGCTTCACGGAGATCATCGCTTTCGGGTTGACCTGTTTCAGGTCGAAAATCAGCTGCGCCAGATCCTCGATAGAGTAAATATCGTGGTGCGGCGGCGGGGAGATCAGCGTCACGCCCGGCACCGAGTAGCGAAGCTTAGCGATGTACGGGGTGACTTTATCACCCGGCAGCTGACCGCCTTCACCCGGTTTCGCACCCTGCGCGACCTTAATCTGGATCACGTCGGCGTTAACCAGGTACGCAGGCGTTACGCCGAAACGGCCGGACGCTACCTGCTTGATACGGGACACTTTATTGGTGCCGTAACGGGCAGGATCTTCACCGCCTTCGCCGGAGTTGGAGTTGCCGCCGATGCTGTTCATGGCTTCCGCCAGCGCTTCGTGGGCTTCCGGGCTCAGCGCGCCGATGGACATCGCCGCGGTATCGAAACGTTTGAACAGCTCAGATGCGGGTTCAACCTCGTCAATGCTGACCGCTTCCTCACCCGGATTGAGGGCAATGAGATCGCGCAGCGTCGCCGCCGGACGGTTGTTCACCAGCTCAGCATACTGCTGATAATCGCTGTACTCGCCGCTTTGCACCGCCTGTTGCAGTGTGCGCACCACGTCCGGGTTATAAGCGTGATACTCACCCCCGTGAACATATTTCAGCAGACCGCCCTGTTCCAGCGGCTTACGTGCCAGCCAGGCGCGTTTCGACAGGTTCACCAGATCCTGCTGGAAGTCAGCAAAGCCTGCGCCACCAATACGGCTGATCACGCCCTGGAAGCAGAGGTTGGCAACGTCGTCATGCAGACCGACCGCTTCAAACAGCTTCGAGCAGCGGTATGAGGCGATGGTCGAGATGCCCATTTTGGACATGATCTTGTACAGACCTTTGTTGATGCCGTTACGGTAGTTCAGCATCACAGCACGGTAGTCTTTGTCGATCGCGCGGGTATCCACCAGGCGGGCCAGTGTTTCGTAAGCCAGATACGGGTAGATCGCCGTGGCGCCAAAGCCTAACAGCACCGCAAAGTGGTGCGGGTCGCGCGCGCTCGCAGTTTCAACGATGATGTTGGCATCGCAGCGCAGGCTCTTGTCCACCAGACGCGTCTGGATAGCCCCCACCGCCATGGGGGCAGGCACCGGCAGACGGTTTTTCGCGATGTTGCGGTCAGACAGCACCAGCAGAACGGTGCCGTTACGCACCATCTGCTCGGCTTTGTCGCACAGCGCGTTCACCGTCTCTTCGAGGCTCGTTTCGGTCACGTCGAAGGTGATATCGAGCGTGTCGGCGCGATAGTGCTCCTCGGTCATGGTGGTGAGCTGTTTGAAATCGGAGTACAGCAGGATCGGTGATTTAAAGGTCAGACGGTGCGCCTGGCCTTCGGCTTCACAGAATACGTTCATCTCACGGCCGATGCTGGTGGCCAGCGACATGACGTGGGCTTCGCGCAGCGGATCGATTGGCGGGTTGGTGACCTGCGCAAACTGCTGACGGAAATAGTCGTAAATAATGCGTGGCTGGCTGGAGAGCACAGCAAACGGGGTATCGTCACCCATTGAGCCGACCGCTTCCTGGCCGTTTTCGCCGAGCACGCGAATAACCGAGTCCAGCTCTTCCGCGCTGTAGTTAAACTGCTTCTGGAAGCTCGCGAGGGTGTCATCGTCCAGCTCGCGGCTACCCACTTCTTCGTCCGACAGATCTTCAAACGGCACCAGACGACGCACGTTTTTCTCCATCCACTCTTTGTACGGATGGCGGCTCTTCAGATCGTTGTCGGTTTCAGCAGAGTGCAGAATACGCCCACCGCGGGTGTCAATCACCATCAGCTCGCCCGGTCCGACGCGGCCTTTCTCGACCACTTCGTCTGGCTGGTAATCCCAGATACCCACTTCAGAGGCACAGGTGATGAGCTTGTCTTTGGTAATGACATAGCGCGCCGGACGCAGACCGTTACGGTCCAGGTTACAGGCGGCAAAACGTCCGTCGGACATAACGATGCCTGCCGGGCCATCCCACGGCTCCATGTGCATGGAGTTAAAGTCAAAGAACGCGCGCAGCTCAGGGTCCATATCCGGGTTGTTCTGCCAGGCCGGCGGTACAAGCAGACGCATGGCGCGCACGATATCCATCCCGCCCGCCAGCAGCAGTTCCAGCATGTTATCCATTGAGCTGGAGTCCGAGCCGGTTTCGTTCACGAACGGCGCGGCATCGTGCAGGTCCGGGATCAGCGGGGTCTGGAACTTATAGGTACGGGCGCGGGCCCACTGGCGGTTACCGGTGATGGTGTTGATCTCACCGTTGTGCGCCAGGTAGCGGAACGGCTGAGCCAGCGGCCAGCGTGGAACGGTGTTGGTGGAGAAGCGCTGGTGGAACAGGCAAATGGCCGATTCCAGACGCAGATCCGCCAGGTCCAGGTAGAAGCGCGGCAGGTCAGCCGGCATGCACAGACCTTTATAGATGTTCACCAGGTTAGAGAGGCTACAGACGTAGAACTCTTTATCGTCCTGAAGACGTTTTTCAATGCGGCGGCGGGCAATAAACAGACGGCGTTCCATATCACGCGGACGCCAGCCCGCAGGCGCGTTGACGAAAATCTGTTCAATACGAGGCAGCGAGGAGAGGGCGATTTCACCGAGCACCCCTTCGTTGGTTGGCACATCGCGCCAGCCGACAATCGACAGGGTTTCACGCTGAAGTTCTTCTTCAACGATGCGGCGTGACGCGGCAGCTTTTTCAGGATCCTGATTCAGGAACAGCATACCGACAGCGTAGTTTTTGGCTAAACGCCAGCCGCGCTCTTCCGCCACGATGCGGAAGAAACGATCCGGTTTTTGCAGCAGCAGACCGCAACCGTCGCCGGTTTTACCATCGGCAAGGATGGCGCCACGGTGCTGCATACGGGCCAGTGCGTGAATAGCAGTACGCACTACCTTGTGGCTAGGTTCGCCTTCTATGTGGGCGATCAGGCCGAAACCACAGTTATCCTTCTCAAGGGATTTATCGTACAACATATCAGTGAACCTCCCCAGGCTCGTCGGGCTTCCCACTGAACTTTACCGTGGCGCACAGGCGCAGAAAGAGCATGGCGACGGGGTTAGCGTTTCATACGCGGACCTCGCATTCGCCCTCTTTTTCATCCTTTCGCGCAGGTAAACAAGTTTGAGGACTTGCTTCAGAGGGAATCTCAATTACTGCATAAATATGATGAGCAGGCCGCTCATCCAGAAAGCTTCCAGCGGATTTCCAACTTATCGGGAATTGGTACACAGGTCAAATGGCAATCTTATTTATACAAAAATGTGCTAAAGAGTGGTCATATTGTTGTTTTTATTGATGATTTCACTATTTTTACAACCACTTAAAGCGCCGGGAAGGTGCAGGGGAGTGTGATCTGACTCACTATATGAAAGCGGTATTATCAATGCAGCGTGCTGAAATGCAGATTTATAGCAGAATAATAATCTGGGGTGGCATTCAAACCCGCATAAAATCACTGTTTTTCAGACCTGGCGCTATAAATGAAAAAAACCATCAGAACATAAGGAAAAGTAATTACGTGCAAGGTGAATGAAATCTCGGTAATCGTGATTATTTATTCAAATAGATAAAGGCCGTCCAGGGCGATTGATCCAGGTCATCGCCGACAGAGGCTAAAAATGGCAGGCTTGTCCCCTTTCTTCGGGACGGTCTATCAGATTATGCAGTTACAGAAATTAGTCAATATGTTTGGTGGGGATCTTTTGCAGCGCTACGGACAAAAGGTTCACAAACTGACGCTGCACGGCGGCTTTAGCTGTCCGAACCGCGATGGCACCATCGGGCGTGGTGGCTGCACCTTCTGTAACGTGGCCTCGTTTGCTGATGAAGCTCAACAGCATAAATCTATCGCTGAACAGCTCGCCCATCAGGCGAGTCTGGTGAACCGCGCGAAGCAATATCTGGCCTATTTCCAGGCCTACACCAGCACGTGGGCGGAGGTGCAGGTGCTGCGCGCTATGTATCAACAGGCGGTTGCTCAAGCGAACATTGTCGGGCTGTGCGTGGGGACGCGTCCGGACTGCGTGCCGGACGCCGTGCTGGATTTACTTAGCGAGTACAAAGAGAAGGGCTACGAGATCTGGCTGGAGCTGGGCTTGCAGACCGCGCACGACAAAACCCTGCACCGTATCAATCGCGGGCATGATTTTGCCTGCTACCAGCGCACCACGCGTCTCGCCCGCGAGCGTGGATTAAAAGTCTGCTCGCATCTGATTGTCGGCTTGCCGGGAGAAGGGCAGCAGCATGGCCTTGAAACGCTGGAAAAAGTCGTCGAGACCGGCGTGGACGGCATTAAGCTGCACCCGCTGCATATTGTTACGGGAAGCATTATGGCGAAAGCCTGGGAAGCGGGGCGGTTAAGTGGCATCGAACTCGACGATTATACGGTGACGGCGGGGGAGATGATTCGCCACACGCCGCCGGAGATTGTTTACCACCGCATCTCGGCAAGCGCCCGCCGCCCAACGCTTCTGGCACCGCTCTGGTGTGAGAACCGCTGGACGGGGATGCTGGAAATCGACCGCTATCTACAGGAGAACGGCGTACAGGGGTCGGCGCTTGGCCGCCCGTGGGTTCCACCGCTACCGGCGACGGCCGCCTAACAGACTTCCCAGCATGCCGCGCACTATCTGGTTGGTAATCTGACGCGTCGCGCTTTTTGCCATGGTCTGCACCACGCCATCGCGTTTGCCGCCGCGCGGCCCGGTGCTGCCGAACAGAATATCTTTCAGCCCGCCGAGAATGCCGTCGTCCACGGCTACAAATTGCCCTTTGGCGGCAGGCGCATTCTGCGATTCGGCAGTCGCCTGCACCCCTTTTTGCAGCATCTCGAACGCGGATTCGCGATCCACCTCGTCTTCATATTTCCCGTACACCGGGGAGTGGTTGATCAGGCCGTTGCGTTCATCGTCCGTTACTGGCCCCATGCGCGAGCAGGGCGCAATCACCATCGCGCGCTCGACAACTGTCGGGCTGCCTTTTGCATCGAGGAACGAAATCAGCGCTTCACCGGTGCCTAGCGCCTGAATGGCGGTTTCGGTATCAAAGGCCGGATTGGCACGCATGGTTTGCGCCGCGGCTTTCACCGCTTTCTGATCTTTCGGCGTAAAGGCGCGCAGGGCGTGCTGCACGCGGTTACCCAGTTGCCCCAGTACGTTGTCCGGAATATCCGACGGGTTTTGCGACACAAACCAGACCCCGACGCCTTTGGAGCGGATCAGGCGGATAACCTGTTCAATTTTATCCAGCAGCACCTGCGGCGCGTCGTTAAACAACAGGTGCGCTTCGTCAAAGAAGAACACCAGTTTGGGTTTTTCCAGATCGCCTGCTTCCGGCAGTTGTTCGTAGAGTTCAGAGAGCATCCACAGCAGGCTGGCGGCGTAGAGCTTCGGCATCTGGTAGAGCTTCTCTGCGCTCAGAATGTTGATGATGCCTTTGCCGCTGCTGTCGGTGCGCATCCAGTCTTTGATATCCAGCATTGGCTCGCCGAAGAAATGCTCGGCGCCCTGTTGCTCCAGCGTCAGGAGCCCGCGCTGAATGGCGCCCACCGAGGCGCTGCTGATATTGCCGTACTGGTTCTGGAAGGATTTGGCGTTATCGCCAATGTACTGGGTGATGGCGCGCAGATCTTTGAAGTCGAGCAGCAGTAAGCCCTGATCGTCGGCGATACGGAAGATAATGTTCAGCACCCCGGACTGCACGTCGTTAAGATTAAGCAGACGGGCCAGCAGCAAAGGGCCGAGGTCGGAGACGGTGGCGCGCACCGGATGCCCTTTTTCGCCGAAGATATCCCAGACCACCACTGGATTACCGTGCGGCGTCCAGTCCGTGATGCCGATATTTTTCAGGCGCTCGAGCAGTTTTTCTGACGCCGTGCCTTCCTGAGCCACCCCGGTTAAATCGCCCTTCACGTCAGCCATAAAAACCGGCACGCCAGCCTCGGACAACGACTCAGCCAGCTTTTGCAGGGTGACGGTTTTTCCCGTCCCGGTCGCGCCTGTGATCAGGCCATGACGGTTCGCCATCGCGGGCAGTAAAAACAGCTCTTTTTCCAGCGTCCTGGCGATTAACAATGGTGTACTCATGATGCACGTCCTCTCGTAGTCCTGGGTGGAGTATAGGCAACCTGACGGCAAAATGTCTGCGTAAATTCCTCACTTTGCGGCGCATTATCCAGTGCGGACTATGCTTTTGCATACGGTAAACAAAATTTTGGGAAACTATGTCCAGATTCTTTTTTAACGACCGCAAACAGCTTGTCAACGATGCCATTGAAGGCATACTTCTCTCCGCGCCGCACGGTAATCTCGTCAAACTGGATATCGATCCGGCCATCCGCGTGGTGGCACGCGGCGACTGGGATAAAAGCCGCGTGGCGGTGATCTCCGGTGGCGGCTCCGGCCATGAACCGGCACATGCCGGGTTCGTCGGTAAAGGCATGCTTACCGCAGCGGTGTGTGGCGATTTGTTCGCCTCCCCAAGCGTGGATGCGGTCCTCAATGCCATTGTGGCGGTGACGGGCGATCGTGGCTGCCTGCTGATTGTGAAAAACTACACCGGCGACCGGCTTAACTTTGGCCTGGCGGCGGAAAAAGCCAAACGCTACGGCCTGAAGGTGGAGATGGTTATCGTCGCGGATGATATTGCCCTGCCGGATAACAAGCAGCCGCGTGGTATCGCGGGAACGGCGCTGGTGCATAAGATTGCGGGATATGCGGCAGAGCAGGGGAAATCGCTAAACGACGTGCGGGATATAGCGCAACAGGCCTGCGATAACCTCTGGAGCCTGGGCGTGGCGATGCAAACGTGCAACCTGCCGGGCAGCGATGATGAAGAGGGGCGCATAAAACAAGGCCATGTCGAGCTGGGTTTGGGCATTCACGGCGAGCCGGGGGCATCGGTGGTGGATACGCAAAACAGCAAAGCCATTATCGACACGCTGGTGACGCCGTTACGCGCGCAGGCGGGGGACGGGCGCTTTGCGGTGCTGATCAACAACCTCGGCGGCGTGTCAGCGCTGGAGATGGCTCTGCTCACCAAAGAGCTGGCGCATTCGGCGCTGAAAGAGAACATAGCGTATCTGATTGGCCCGGCGCCGCTGGTGAGTGCGCTGGATATGAAAGGGTTTTCGCTAACGCTGTTAAAGCTCAGCGATTTTTTCGAGAAGGCGATACACGCCGAGGTCGAGACGCTGGGCTGGCAGAAGCCCGTCGCGTTCGCGCCCCTGCGTACCGTCCCCCATAGCGCCCTTCATGACCGCGTGGAATATACCCCATCGGACAATCCGCAGGTGAGCGAGGCCGTCGCTTCGGTAACGAAGACATTGATCCAGCTGGAAAACCGCCTCAACGCGCTGGATGCCAAAGTAGGCGATGGCGATACGGGCTCCACCTTTGCGCAAGGGGCGCGGGATATTGCGCAGCGACTTGAGGAGAACAACCTGCCCCTTAACGACGTGCCGACATTACTCCTGCTGGTGGGGGAGCGGCTGGCTACGGTAATGGGCGGGTCGAGCGGGGTGCTGATGTCGATCTTCTTCACGGCGGCAGGACAAAAGCTTCACGATGGACAGCCGCTACCAGAAGCATTGTTGAGCGGACTGGCGCAGATGAAGCAGTATGGCGGTGCAGATCTCGGCGATCGTACGCTGATCGATGCCCTGCAACCGGCGCTGGAGGCATTAAGGGATGGCGATCTGCGGACGGCGGCGCAGGCTGCGCAGCAGGGTGCCGAAGCAACGGCGAAAATGGCGAAAGCCGGCGCGGGACGCTCGTCGTATGTCAATAAAGAGAGCCTGGATGGGGTGATGGATCCGGGAGCGGTCGCGGTGGCAGAAGTACTTAACGTATTGGCGCGGCAGTGAAAGTAGGCCGGGTCAGGCGAAGCCGCCACCCGGCAAACTCACATCAGAAATCCGCTTTCAACACTACGCGGTAGCGGGCTTTGCCGTCGCGCACGTGCTGGATTGCTTCGTTGATTTTTGACATCGGATACAGTTCGGTGGTGGGTGCCACTTTTGTGCGTCCGGCAAACTTCATCAGCTTGCGTAACTCATATGGCGTGCCGGTAGCAGATCCGGATACGCTGCGATCGCCGCCGATCAGGGTAAACGCCGGAACCGGCAGCGGCTTCATCACCGCACCCACGGTGTGGAAGTTACCGCCGTAGGCCAGGGCTTCAAAGTACGGCTGCCAGTCGAGATCGACGTTGACGGTGTTGATGATCAGGTCAAACTGGCCTGCCAGGGCGGTGAGCGCCTCGGGATCGCGACTGTTCACCACTTTATCCGCACCCATCGCCAGCACTTCCTGCTCTTTCGCCGGGTTCGAGCTGAACGCCGTCACTTCACAGCCCATCGCGTGCAGCAGTTTGATGGCAATATGCCCCAGCCCGCCAATACCGATCACGCCCACGCGGCTGGTGGCAGTTACGTGATGCATCAGCAGCGGTTTAAATACGGTGATACCGCCACACAGCAGCGGACCTGCGGATTCAATATCAATGCTGTCCGGCAGCGGGATAACCCATTGCCAGTCGGCGCGTAGTTTATCGGCGAAACCACCCTTGTTCAGGATGGTCGGCGTAGCGCCCTCAAGGCAGTTGATCTGGTTACCGCTAATACAGGCGTCGCAGTGGCCGCAGCTGCGTGCCGTCCAGCCGATACCCACGCGCTGGCCCACTTTCAGCCCTTTGTCCTGCGCGGCGCTGCCGAGCGCCACGACGCGGCCAATGACTTCGTGCCCGGCAACCAGCGGATAGCTGGAAAAGCCCCATTCATTGTCGATCATCGAGAGGTCTGAATGGCAGATCCCGCAGTAATCCACCTGTACTTCGACGTCTTCCGCTTTTAGTTCGCCCGCATCGTACTCGTACAGCTCAAGTTCTGCACCCGCCTGCGGTGCGGCGTAGCTTTTTATCTTCGACATCGCGTTTCCCCTGTTTTGGTGTGAACTGTGAGTGTAGAGCATTCAGTTTACAGACGCTTAACAGAAGACGGCAGGAACAAAACTTACAGACTTTTCAGCATTCTGACTTCGCAGTCCACGTGGCCCGTGCAGCCCAGTGGCGCATCGATATGCTTAAAGCCCAGATGCTCATACAGGCCAATGGCCTCTTTAAGGAAAGCGGTGGTTTCAAGGTAGCAACGTTTAAAGCCCTGTGAGCGTGCATGTTCCAGGGCGACCAGCGCCAGCTTTTTCGCCAGGCCTTGTCCGCGTATCGTTGGCAGGAAATACATTTTCTGGAGTTCACAGATATCCGGCTCGCTGCAGAGCAGGGGGGCAATGCCGCCGCCGCCCACGACCTGGCCGTCCTGCTCGATGACCCAATAGGCATGGCCCGGCTGGCTGTACAGCTGAAAAAGTTCGTCCAGATTGGGATCGGCCACGGTGTAGCCTTTGTCGGCGGTCAGGCCATATTCGGCCGATACCGTGCGGATAACGGCGGCGATAGCCGGGTTGTCCTGCTCAGTGATCCGACGCATTGTCGTCGCGACGGGGGTAATCACGCTCATAGCATTACTCATGACAAAAATTGACACACAACTGCTGTTAATAGCACCGCAGAAAGGGGAGTGCAAGCGAGGAGTTTTCAGGAAGGATACCCCTTACGCCCTGAAGCGTAAGGGGTAAAAGCATTACAGGGCTGCAATAACCGCCTGCTGCTCGATCAGTTTGGTCTTCGCATCGGCGAAGGCAACCAGACGCTCACGCTCTTTGGCGATGACCGCTTCCGGCGCGCGGGCCACAAAGCCCTCGTTCGTCAGTTTGCTTTCGATTTTGCCAATTTCCACGTCGACTTTCGCCACTTCTTTCGCCAGACGAGCCAGCTCAGCGTCTTTGTCGATCAGGCCCGCCATCGGGATCAACAGCTCCGCGCCGTCGATAATTTTGGTCACGGAAACCGGACCTTTATCATCGGCAGGCAGCACGGTGATGCTTTCCAGACGCGCCATGGTTTTCAGGAAGGTGTTGTTCTCGGTGACGCGACGAACGGCAGCTTCGCTGCAACCGCGCAGCAGCAACTCCAGTGGTTTACCCGGAGCGATGTTCATTTCCGCGCGGATGTTACGTACCGCAACGATCGCCTGTTTCAGCCACTCGGTATCCGCAGACGCGGCTTCATCCACTTTCGCGGCATCGAATGCCGGGAACGGCTGGAGCATGATGGTATCGGCGTTAATACCGGCAATCACCTTCACGCGCTGCCAGATGGTTTCGGTGATGAACGGAATGATCGGGTGCGCAAGGCGCAGCAGACCTTCCAGAACGGTAATCAGCGTATTACGCGTACCGCGCAGCTCTGCCTCAGTGCCGCCGTTCATGACCGGCTTCGCCAGCTCCAGATACCAGTCACAGAACTGGTTCCAGGTGAATTCGTACAGGATGCCTGCCGCGATGTCGAAGCGGTAGCTGTCCAGCGCGTCGCGGAACGCTTTCACCGTCTGGTTAAATTCCGCCAGGATCCAGCGGTCTGCCAGAGACAGGGTCATTTCGCCGCCGTTAAAGCCGCAATCCTGATCTTCGGTGTTCATCAACACGAAGCGGCTGGCGTTCCACAGCTTGTTACAGAAGTTACGGTAACCTTCCAGACGCTTCATATCCCAGTTGATGTCACGACCGGTGGAGGCCAGCGCCGCCAGGGTGAAGCGCAGGGCGTCGGTACCGTGAGATTCGATCCCGTTCGGGAACTGCTTCTCGGTACGCTTGCGGATTTTCTCCGCCAGCTGCGGCTGCATCATGTTGCCGGTACGTTTTTCCAGCAGCTCTTCCAGAGAGATACCATCAACCATGTCCAGCGGGTCGATAACGTTACCCTTGGATTTGGACATCTTCTGGCCTTCGTCGTCGCGGATCAGGCCGGTCATGTAGACGGTATGGAACGGAACCTGCGGCTTGCCATCTTCGTCTTTGATGAAGTGCATGGTCATCATGATCATGCGGGCGATCCAGAAGAAGATGATGTCGAAGCCGGAGACCATCACGCTGGTTGGGTGGAACTGACGCAGCGCGTCGGTGTTTTCCGGCCAGCCGAGGGTCGAGAAGGTCCACAGCGCGGAAGAGAACCAGGTATCCAGCACGTCTTCGTCCTGGCGCAGCGCAACGTCAGCGCCCAGGTTGTTTTCCTGACGCACTTCCTCTTCGGTGCGGCCAACGTAGACGTTGCCTTCATTGTCGTACCACGCCGGGATACGGTGACCCCACCACAGCTGACGGGAGATACACCAGTCCTGAATATCGCGCATCCAGGAGAAGTACATGTTTTCGTACTGCTTCGGCACGAACTGAATGCTGCCGTTCTCAACCGCTTCCACAGCCGGTTTCGCCAGCACGTCGGCACGCACGTACCACTGGTCGGTCAGCATTGGCTCGATAACCACGCCGCCACGGTCGCCGTACGGCACGGTCAGATCGTGAGGTTTAATCTCTTCCAGCAGGCCGAGCGCGTCCACGGCGGCTACGACGGCTTTACGCGCGGCAAAGCGCTCCAGCTTCTGGAACTCAGCCGGGATGTCGCTGGAATAAACGTCGGATTCGTTGCCTTTGGTGTCGTACACTTCTGCGCTTTCGCGGATATCGCCGTCGAAGGTCAGAATGTTGATCATCGGAAGTTGATGACGACGACCGACTTCATAGTCGTTAAAGTCGTGCGCCGGGGTAATTTTCACGCAGCCGGTGCCTTTTTCCATGTCGGCGTGTTCGTCGCCCACAATCGGAATACGGCGGTTCACCAGCGGCAGCACCACAAATTTGCCGATCAGATCTTTATAGCGCGGATCTTCCGGGTTAACGGCCACGCCGGTATCGCCCAGCAGGGTTTCCGGACGGGTGGTCGCCACCACCAGGTAATCTTTACCGTCGGCGGTTTTCGCGCCGTCGGCCAGCGGATAGCGGATGTGCCACATGGAGCCTTTAGACTCGCGGTTTTCCACTTCCAGGTCAGAGATGGCGGTACGCAGTTTCGGGTCCCAGTTGACCAGGCGTTTGCCACGGTAAATCAGGTCTTCTTTGTACAGGCGCACGAAGACTTCTTTCACGGCGTTGGACAGGCCTTCATCCATGGTGAAGCGCTCACGCTCCCAGTCCACGGAGTTGCCGAGACGGCGCATCTGACGGGTAATAGTGCCGCCGGATTCCGCTTTCCACTGCCAGATTTTGTCGATAAACGCGTCGCGACCGTAGTCGTGGCGGGTTTTACCCTCTTCAGCGGCAATTTTACGCTCAACCACCATCTGGGTCGCGATACCCGCGTGGTCAGTCCCCGCCTGCCACAGGGTGTTTTTACCCTGCATACGCTGGTAGCGGATCATGGTATCCATGATGGTCTGCTGGAAAGCATGCCCCATATGCAAACTGCCGGTGACGTTCGGCGGCGGGATCATGATGCAGAAGGACTCTTTGCTTTCGTCGCCGTTAGGCTTGAAATAGCCCTGCTGTTCCCAGTGCTCGTAAAGCGGCTGTTCGATATCGCGTGGGTTATATGTCTTTTCCATTATTTCCAGGTTGCCGTATTCAGGTTAAAACCGGCCAGGCGGTACGCTTTGTAGCGTTCGCGCGCCAGCTGTTTCAAAGATTCTTCGTAAGGGACAAAGTCTACCACTTCTGTGAAAGCGGTGGCAAAATCTGCAAAGTCTGTCCGCAGGCTAATGAGAATGTCGCGCGCGCTGCTGTTGCGTTTTTGCGGCCAGGCAATCTCCACCGGTGCCCCGCCGCGTGGACCTTCGCCCGACAGGTTATGCGGAACAAAACTCTCCGGCGGGCGCGCCCATAGCGCTTCATCCAGACGAATCGCCTGCTGCTCATCTTCACAGGCAATCAGGACGCGTTTACCTGCGCGCCAACGTTCTGCGGCAATTTCACACACCAGTTGTTCAACGGCGCTGAGGCCATCCTGATGGGTGTCATTGTCCAGAAGGTAGAACGTTGCATTCTTCATATATGGGGTTTCTTGTCGTGGATTTAAATGCAAAGCCGGGTGGCGCTACGCTTACCCGGCCTACGGTTGAGTGACGTTGTAGGCCGGGTAAGGCGAAGCCGCCACCCGGCGTTTTTCATCACTCGTCGCCGTTAAAACCCGCGCGATTGAGCAGGAACTGCGACAGCAGGGCCACCGGACGTCCCGTCGCGCCTTTGGCTTTACCGGAGCGCCATGCGGTCCCCGCAATGTCCAGGTGCGCCCAGTTGTACTTGCGGGTGAAGCGCGCCAGGAAGCAGCCTGCGGTAATTGCGCCGCCAGGACGACCACCAATGTTCGCCATGTCCGCGAAGTTAGACTCCAGCTGTTCCTGGAACTCGTCCCCCAGCGGCAGACGCCACGCGCGGTCGCCAGCCTGTTCGGACGCGCCGATCAGCTCATGCGCCAGCGGATTGTGGTTCGACATCAGGCCGGTGATGTGATGCCCCAGCGCAATCACGCAGGCGCCGGTCAGGGTAGCTACGTCGATAACCGCTTCAGGTTCGAAACGCTCAACGTAGGTCAGCACGTCGCACAGCACCAGACGGCCTTCGGCGTCGGTGTTCAGCACTTCAACGGTCTGGCCGGACATGGTAGTCAGCACATCACCCGGGCGATAAGCGCGGCCGCCAGGCATGTTTTCGCAGCCCGCCAGCACGCCGATCACGTTGATGGGCAACTGAAGTTCCGCGACCATGCGCATGACGCCGTAAACCGCCGCCGCGCCACACATGTCGTACTTCATCTCATCCATGCCTTCTGAAGGCTTGATGGAGATACCGCCGGAGTCGAAGGTCAGCCCTTTGCCAACGAGCACGATCGGACGCGCGTCTTCAGACGGATTGCCTTTGTATTCGATGACCGACATCAGGGATTCGTTCTGGGAGCCGTTACCGACCGCCAGATAAGAGTGCATCCCCAGCTCTTTCATCTGCTGTTCGCCGATAACGCGGGTGATGACGTTCTTGCTGTAGGCGTCAGCCAGCTGGCGCGCCTGTGACGCCAGGTACGCGGCGTTACAGATGTTTGGCGGCATATTGCCAAGATCTTTTGCCGCTTTAATACCGGCAGCAATCGCCAGACCGTGCTGAATGGCGCGCTCGCCGCTGGTCAGCTCGCGACGGGTCGGCACGTTAAAGACCATTTTACGCAGCGGGCGACGCGGCTCGCTTTTGGTGGTCTTCAACTGATCAAAGCTGTAGAGGCTCTCTTTTGCGGTTTCGACGGCCTGGCGTACTTTCCAGTACGTGTTGCGGCCCTTAACGTGCAGCTCCGTGAGGAAGCAGACGGCTTCCATCGAACCAGTATCATTCAGTGTATTAATGGTTTTCTGAATAACCTGCTTGTACTGGCGCTCATCAAGCTCACGTTCTTTACCGCAGCCAATTAGCAGAATACGCTCGGACAGGACGTTTGGAACGTGGTGCAGCAACAGGGTCTGCCCTGGTTTGCCTTCCAGTTCGCCACGGCGCAGCAGGGCGCTGATATAGCCGTCGCTGATTTTATCGAGTTGCTCGGCGATCGGGGAGAGTCGGCGTGGTTCAAAGACGCCCACAACGATGCAGGCACTCCGCTGTTTCTCCGGGCTACCGCTTTTTACACTGAACTCCATGCACTACGCTCCTGAATCTTAAAGACAACGGCGGCGGCTACGGATAGAATTGAAACCTTTCGTAACTCATGTCCGCCGTTGTGGTGACTTCGTGTTAATCTTACGTTACTACGGTTTCGACACGTCAATAAATGTCATGAAGCGCGAATCCGCCGGGTTTTTTAATCTTAGCGATGATTTCGACGACTCAAGAGAATAAATGACGTTTAAGCCATGAAACAAGCTAAATTCCTGCATAAGACGAGTTTTAACGGGCGTATTTAAAGTGATAATCATAAGATATCTGGTTCGGGAGACGCTGAAGAGCCAACTGGCGATCCTCTTTATCCTCCTTCTGATCTTTTTCTGTCAGAAGCTGGTCAGGATCCTCGGCGCGGCAGTTGATGGCGAAATCCCAACGAATCTGGTGCTTTCCCTGCTCGGGCTTGGCGTGCCGGAAATGGCGCAGCTTATCCTGCCGTTAAGCCTGTTCCTTGGTCTGCTGATGACCCTGGGTAAGCTCTATACCGAAAGTGAAATCACCGTGATGCATGCCTGCGGCCTCAGTAAGGCCGTACTGGTAAAGGCAGCCATGGTGCTGGCGCTGTTTACGGGCATTGTTGCCGCGGTTAACGTCATGTGGGCGGGGCCGACCTCGTCCCGTCATCAGGATGAGGTGCTGGCGGAAGCAAAAGCTAACCCGGGGCTGGCGGCGCTGGCGCAGGGGCAGTTCCAGCAGGCGACCGACGGTAACTCCGTGCTGTTTATCGAAAGCGTCGATGGCAGCCGCTTCAATGACGTGTTTCTTGCTCAACTGCGCCCGAAAGGTAACGCTCGCCCTTCTGTGGTAGTGGCGGACTCCGGTCAGCTGGCGCAGCGTAAAGACGGCTCTCAGGTTGTCACGCTGAACAAAGGAACGCGTTTCGAAGGCACGGCTATGCTGCGTGACTTCCGTATCACCGATTTCCAGAACTACCAGGCCATCATTGGTCACCAGGCCGTCGCGCTCGATCCAACGGATACTGAGCAGATGGATATGCGCACCTTAATGAATACTGATACCGATCGTGCGCGTGCTGAACTGCACTGGCGTATCACGCTGGTATTCACCGTATTTATGATGGCGCTGATGGTAGTGCCGCTGAGCGTGGTGAACCCGCGTCAGGGCCGCGTGCTGTCGATGCTGCCAGCGATGCTGCTGTATCTGGTGTTCTTCCTGCTGCAAACCTCAATCAAGTCTAACGGCGGGAAAGGAAAAATTGACCCGATGATCTGGACCTGGGTCGTGAATGGTTTGTATCTGCTGCTGGCAGTCGGACTCAACTTGTGGGACACGGTGCCTGTGCGTCGTCTTCGTGCCCGGTTTACGCGTAAAGGAGCCATCTAATGCAGGCGTTTGGCGTACTTGACCGCTATATCGGTAAAACAATTTTTACCACCATCATGATGACCCTGTTCATGCTGGTGTCGCTCTCGGGCATTATCAAATTTGTCGACCAGCTGAAAAAAGCCGGGCAGGGGAGTTACGACGCGTTGGGCGCCGGGATGTACACCCTGCTCAGCGTACCAAAAGATGTGCAGATCTTCTTTCCAATGGCGGCCCTGCTGGGTGCGCTGCTGGGCCTGGGGATGCTGGCTCAGCGTAGCGAACTGGTGGTGATGCAGGCATCGGGCTTTACCCGTATGCAGGTTGCGCTGTCGGTGATGAAAACTGCGATCCCGCTGGTGCTGCTGACCATGGCGATCGGCGAATGGGTCGCGCCGCAGGGCGAACAGATGGCGCGTAACTACCGTGCTCAGGCGATGTACGGCGGTTCTCTGCTCTCCACGCAGCAGGGATTATGGGCGAAAGATGGCCAGAACTTTGTCTATATCGAACGCGTGAAAGGGGATGACGAGCTGGGTGGCGTGAGTATCTATGCTTTCAATAACGATCGTCGTTTGCAGTCAGTGCGTTATGCCGCCTCTGCTAAATTTGATGCAAACAACAAGCTGTGGCGGTTATCCCAGGTTGATGAATCTGACCTGACTAACCCGAAACAGATCACCGGTTCGCAGACCGTTAGCGGTACCTGGAAAACCGACCTGACGCCGGACAAGCTCGGCGTCGTGGCGCTTGACCCCGATGCGCTCTCCATCAGCGGTCTGCATAACTACGTGAAGTATCTGAAATCGAGCGGGCAGGATGCGGGGCGTTACCAGCTCAACATGTGGAGCAAAATCTTCCAGCCGCTGTCCGTGGCGGTGATGATGCTGATGGCGCTGTCGTTCATCTTTGGACCGCTACGTAGCGTGCCGATGGGGGTTCGCGTGGTAACCGGTATCAGCTTTGGTTTCGTGTTCTACGTCCTCGATCAGATTTTTGGTCCGCTGACGCTGGTGTATGGCATTCCGCCAATTATCGGCGCGCTGTTGCCGAGCGCCAGTTTCTTCCTGATCAGCCTCTGGATGCTGCTAAAACGCTCCTGATAAACCTTCTTCCTCGCTCCCGCTTGCCCGGGGGCGAGGCTAATCTCCTGTTTCACCCCGCACTTTTTCTCACAACCTTCAACGCCTCGCCGTGAATTTGAGTATTATTGAGCGATAAAGTCGTGAAGGGATCCTCTATGAAGCAAATTCGAATGCTGGCCCAGTACTACGTCGACCTGATGATGAAGCTCGGGCTGGTGCGTTTTTCCATGCTGCTGGCGCTGGCGCTGGTCGTTCTGGCCATCGTCGTGCAAATGGCCGTGACCATGGTTCTGCATGGTCAGGTCGAGAGCATCGACGTGATCCGCTCTATTTTCTTTGGCCTGCTGATCACCCCATGGGCGGTCTATTTCCTCTCCGTGGTGGTTGAGCAGCTGGAAGAGTCCCGACAGCGTTTATCGAAACTGGTGGATAAGCTGGAAGAGATGCGCGAGCGCGATCTTAAACTCAACGTTCAGCTCAAGGACAACATTGCCCAGCTGAATCAGGAAATTTCAGACCGTGAGAAGGCGGAAGCCGAGCGTCAGACCACGCTGGAGCAGCTGAAAATTGAGATGAAAGAGCGTGAGGTCACGCAGATCCAGCTTGAACAGCAATCCTCTTTCCTGCGCTCGTTCCTCGATGCGTCGCCGGATCTGGTGTTCTACCGTAATGAAGATAAAGAGTTCTCCGGCTGTAACCGGGCCATGGAACTGTTGACCGGGAAAAGCGAAAAGCAGCTGATCCACCTGAAACCTCAGGATGTCTATTCCGAAGAGGCGGCGGCAAAAGTGATGGAGACGGATGAAAAGGTCTTCCGCCATAACGTCTCGTTGACCTATGAGCAGTGGCTGGATTATCCCGACGGGCGCAAAGCCTGCTTTGAAATCCGCAAAGTGCCTTATTACGACCGGGTGGGTAAACGTCATGGTCTGATGGGCTTTGGCCGTGATATCACCGAGCGTAAGCGATATCAGGATGCGCTGGAGCGCGCCAGTCGTGACAAGACCACCTTCATCTCCACCATCAGCCATGAGCTTCGTACGCCGCTAAACGGTATCGTGGGGCTGAGCCGTATTCTGCTGGACACCGATCTGACCAGTGAGCAGGAAAAATACCTCAAAACGATCCACGTTTCGGCGGTCACGCTGGGCAATATCTTCAATGATATTATCGACATGGATAAGATGGAGCGCCGTAAGGTTCAGCTCGACAACCAGCCGGTTGATTTTACCGGCTTCCTCGCGGACCTGGAGAACCTGTCAGGTTTGCAGGCCCAGCAGAAAGGGTTGAGCTTCGTGATGGAACCGACGCTGCCGCTGCCGCATAAAGTGGTGACGGACGGCACGCGTCTGCGTCAGATCCTGTGGAATCTCATCAGCAACGCCGTGAAGTTTACCCAGAAGGGACAGGTTGCGGTGCGCATTCGCTATGATGAGGGGGACATGCTGCACTTTGAAGTTGAGGACTCGGGTATCGGCATTCCTCAGGATGAGCAGGATAAGATCTTCGCCATGTATTATCAGGTTAAAGACAGCCACGGCGGTAAACCGGCGACCGGCACGGGCATTGGCCTGGCGGTGTCGAAACGTCTGGCGAAAAGTATGGGTGGGGATATCACCGTTGCCAGCCAGCCTGGTAAAGGCTCCACCTTTACGCTTACCGTCCACGCCCCTGCTGTTGCTGAAGAAGTGGAAGATACGTTTGAGAACGACGATATGCCGCTTCCAGCCCTGCACGTCCTGCTGGTTGAAGATATTGAGCTGAACGTCATTGTCGCCCGGTCGGTACTGGAAAAACTCGGTAACAGCGTGGATGTCGCGATGACCGGCAAAGCCGCGCTGGAGATGTTCACGCCGGGCGAGTACGACCTGGTGCTGCTCGATATTCAGCTACCGGACATGACCGGGCTGGATATCTCCCGCGAGCTGACGCGCAAATATGCTCCTGACGAGCTGCCGCCGCTGGTTGCGTTGACCGCAAACGTGCTGAAAGATAAAAAAGAGTACCTCGAGGCCGGTATGGACGATGTGCTCAGCAAGCCGCTGGCAGTACCTGCCCTGACGGCGATGATCAAGAAGTTCTGGGATACCTGTGATGAAGAGGAGAGCACCATGACGTCTGTTGATAGCGCCAAAACCCAAACGATACTGGATACCGCCATGCTGGAGCAGTATATCGATCTGGTGGGACCCAAACTGATCACCGATGGCCTGGCCGTGTTCGAAAAAATGATGCCGGGCTATCTGAACGTGCTCGAATCCAACCTGACGGCGCGTGACCAGAAGGGCATCGTCGAAGAGGGACATAAAATCAAAGGCGCAGCTGGTTCAGTCGGGTTACGCCATCTCCAGCAACTGGGCCAACAGATTCAGTCGCCTGATTTACCTGCCTGGGAAGATAACGTAGGTGATTGGGTTGAAGAGATGAAACAAGAGTGGCAAAACGATGTTGCAGTGCTGAAAGCCTGGGTAGAATCCCGAAAAAAATGACCCCGGCTATACCGGGGTGCGCGAATACTGCGCCAACACCAGGGAAATCGTGGCTGCGCCTGATTTTTATGGGTTGTTTTCGCATGGACGCCGCCTGAAAATTAAGGCCGCACGCAGATAAGATAGCAAATCTTAAACAGTTTGTTACATGAATCAGTGAAATGTGTGAAGCATAGCGTTTTAATCAGAATTTTTAATGTGCTTCAGCGAGTTGCATAGAAGGATCGTCAGAATGAAGAAAGTGGGTGTCGTGCTGAGCGGATGTGGCGTTTACGATGGTTCAGAGATACATGAAACCGTATTAACGCTGCTGGCATTATCGCGCCAGGGGGCCGACGTTATCTGCTTCGCTCCGGATAAAACGCAGGCAGACGTGGTTAATCATCTTACCGGCGAGCCAATGGCGGAAAGCCGTAACGTGCTGATTGAAGCGGCGCGTATTGTGCGCGGGGATATTCATCCGCTGGTACAGGCCGATGCGGCTGAGCTAGATGCGCTCATCGTGCCGGGCGGCTTTGGCGCGGCGAAAAACCTGAGCACGTTTGCAACGCAAGGCGCGGCGTGCCATGTCGATCCCGATTTGAAAGCGCTATCGCTGGCGATGCATGCGGCAGGTAAGCCGCAGGGCTTTATCTGCATTGCGCCAGTCATGCTGCCGAAAATTTTTGATTTCCCGCTGCGGCTCACGATCGGAACCGACATTGATACTGCTGAAATTGTCGAAGATATGGGCGGCGAACACGTGCCATGCCCGGTAGACGACATTGTGGTGGATGAGGACAATAAAATCGTCACCACGCCGGCGTATATGCTGGCGCAGAACATTGCCGAGGCTGCTGCAGGCATTGAAAAGCTGGTGGACAGAGTGCTGGTTCTTACCGAATGAGTCGTAAATTATCCCCTGGCGGGTGGTTAAAACGGATCCTGCTGCGTATTGTGCTGGTCCTGGCCGTTTTTTGGGGCGGAGGCATTGCGCTGTTCAGCATCCTGCCCGTCCCGTTCTCGGCCGTGATGGCAGAGCGGCAGATTAGCGCCTGGCTCTCGGGTGATTTTGGCTATGTTGCCCACTCAGACTGGGTCGGCATGGATGAAATCTCCCCGTGGATGGGGCTGGCGGTCATTGCGGCAGAAGATCAGAAATTCCCGGAGCACTGGGGTTTTGACGTGGCGGCTATCGAGAAGGCGCTGGATCATAATGAACGTCATGAAAACCGCGTCCGCGGTGCGTCGACGCTTTCTCAGCAGACGGTAAAAAATCTGTTCTTATGGGACGGTCGCAGCTGGGTGAGAAAAGGGCTGGAGGCCGGGCTGACGCTGGGCGTCGAGACGGTGTGGAGCAAAAAACGCATTTTGACCGTCTACCTGAATATCGCGGAGTTTGGTGACGGCGTGTTTGGCGTCGAAGCGGCATCGCAGCGCTATTTTGGCAAGCCCGCCAGCAGGCTGACTATGTCCGAAGCGGCACTGCTTGCCGCCGTGCTGCCGAACCCGCTGCGTTTTAAGGCCAGCGCGCCGTCAGGCTACGTGCGAAGCCGCCAGGCGTGGATTATGCGCCAGATGCGTCAGCTGGGTGGGGAAGGGTTTATGGAGCGAAATAATCTTATGTAAAGCGGGTAAGCGCAGCGCTACCCGCCGACGTGGCGAACGTTAATCTTCGTCAAACCCGGCGTTAAACAGGGCAATTACTGCCGCCAGCGCTTCTTCTTCCTGCGGGCCGGTGGCTTCAACTTCAATCTGGCGGCCTTTGGCAGAATCCAGCATCAGCAGCGCAATCACGCTGTTGGCTTCTGCCTCGGTTCCCTCATCGTTGCGCAGCAGCACCTCAGCATCAAAACCCTGCATCAGTTCAAACAGCTTCATCGCCGGGCGCGCATGCATGCCCAGCTTATTGGTGATTTCGACGGTCTGTTTTACGGTCATGTTTTGCGTTTTTCCAGCGTGCGATGACGGGACTGAACGTTCTTCCCGCGTGAGCGGAAGTAATCGGCCAGCTGTTCGGCAATGTAGACCGAACGATGTTTACCGCCGGTACAGCCAATCGCCACCGTCAGGTAGCTACGATTGTTTGTCTCCAGCATAGGTAACCATAGCTCAAGGTAGCTTCGCGTCTGGTAGATAAAATTGTGTACTTCTGTGTGTCGGTCGAGGAACGCCGCCACCGGCTTATCCAGACCGGTCATCGGACGCAGTTTCGGATCCCAGTGTGGGTTCGGCAGGAAACGCACATCAAAAACGTAATCCGCATCGATAGGGATACCGTGCTTAAAGCCGAAGGATTCAAACACCATCGTCAGTTCGCGCTCGCGCTTGCCGAGTAAGCGAGTACGCAGCATTTCCGCCAGCTCGTGGACGGACATTTCTGAGGTGTCGACAATCAGGTCGGCCCGGGAACGCAGCGGCTCAAGCAGATCGCTCTCTTTATCGATGGCGCTTTCCAGCGAAAGATTTTTACTCGAGAGCGGATGCAAACGACGTGTATCGCTGTAACGGCGGATCAGCGTGTTGCGGTCAGCGTCCAGGAACAAGAGCTGAGGCGAGAAGCACTCCGGCAGGCTGTTCATTGCCTGCTCGAAGATTTCCGGCGATTCCGGCATGTTACGCACGTCAATACTGACGGCGGCAGAGATTTGCCTGTCCGCCAGCGTCCGCGCCAGATCGGGTAACAGCACTACCGGCAGGTTATCTACGCAGTAAAATCCCATGTCTTCCAGCGCGCGCAGGGCCACGGACTTCCCGGACCCCGAACGACCGCTGACGATCATCAGCACCATGTTCCGTTTCTCCTCAGGGCAGCCGTTCTGAAGGCCCTTTCCCGATTATGCCTCATCCTGATTGCCTTCTGCTTCAGTGATAATTTGATAAAGCTCTTCATCACTTTGAGCTGAGCGCAGTCGACGACAAATGGTTTTATCCGCCAGACGTTTGGCAACCAGCGACAGCGTGTGCAGGTGGGTTTTGGTCTGATCGGCAGGAACCAGCAGCGCGAAGAGCAGATCCACAGGCTGGTTATCGATGGCGTCAAAAGCGATAGGCGTTTCCAGTTGCACAAACACCCCCACGGCACGCAGCGTATCTTCTTCCAGCTTGCCATGCGGGATCGCAATGCCATTGCCGATGCCGGTACTGCCCATTTTTTCACGGGTCAGAATGGCTTCAAACACGATCTGCGGCGGCAGACCCAGCTGTTTTGCGGCCAGCTCACTGATGATTTCCAGCGCACGTTTTTTGCTCTGGCAGTGAACGCCACTGCGGGTACAATCCTGGTTAAGGACATTGCTCAGTTGAAGAGCGGAATCGTTGTTTATCATAATTTCACCTAAGCGCTAACTGTACAAATGGCCTGTTGTGTTTCACAACAGGCCGTCCTGCACCCGTTAACTGCCCGGACAATTAGTGTTGTTTCAGTTTATCTTTATGTTTATTGAGCTGTCTCGCAAGCTTATCAATCAAGCCGTCGATAGCCGCGTACATGTCTTGCCCTTCCGCACTGGCATGAAGTTCCCCTCCGTTGACGTGCAGGGTCGCATCCGAGATATGCGTCACTTTCTCCACTTTCAACACAACATAGACCTGGTTGATCCTCTCGAAATACTGCTCGAGTTTCGCGAACTTAGCGTTTACAAAATCGCGTAAAGCCTCAGTAATTTCGACGTTATGTCCGGTGATATTGAGCTGCATAGTGTCTTCCTTATCGGTTGTGTCAAACCAGTTGTTTACGCTGGTTAGACGGCGGAATGGATAAAGACTCTCGATACTTCGCGACAGTACGGCGTGCCACCATAATACCCTGATCGGACAGCATGGTGGTTAACTTACTGTCACTGAGTGGCTTCGCGGGGTTCTCCGCGGCGATCAACTTCTTCACCAGTGCGCGAATAGCCGTTGACGAGGCTTCGCCGCCGCCTTCGGTGTTCACGTGGCTGGAGAAGAAATACTTAAGCTCAAAAATACCGCGTGGGCTGTGCAGATACTTCTGCGTGGTCACGCGGGAAATGGTTGATTCATGCATCTCGACGGCCTGGGCGATGTCCGCCAGCACCATCGGTTTCATAAACTCTTCGCCCTGCTCAAAGAATGCCTGCTGCTGTTCGACAATACAGCGGCTGACGCGCAGCAGCGTGTCATTACGGCTTTCCAGACTCTTAATCAACCAGCGTGCTTCCTGAAGGTTGCTGCGAATGTATTGATTATCAGCGTCGTTACGGGCGCTGGTGCACATGGAGGCGTATTGCTGGTTGATTTGCAGGCGAGGAATGCTGTCGGCGTTCAGTTCAACGACCCAGCGGCCATTGTGTTTTCTCACCAGCACATCAGGAATAACGTATTCCGGTTCGCTGGTCTGGATAGATTGCCCCGGACGCGGATCGAGTGACTGGATCAGATTCACCGCTTCCTTCAGCACCTCTTCTTTGAGGCGCGTAACGCGCATCAGGGTGCGGAAGTCGTGATTTGCCAGCAAATCCAGATGCTCGCTGATGATGAGCCGGGCTTCGTCAATCCACGGTGTCTCTTTGGCAAACTGCGAAAGCTGGATCAGAAGGCAGTCGCGCAGATCTTTCGCGGCGACGCCAATCGGGTCGAAACGCTGAACGCGTTTCAGGACGGCTTCGATCTCTTCCAGTTCAATCTCGTCATCGCCGATGCTTTCCAGAATCTCGTCCAGCGTCACGGTCAAATAGCCCGTGTCGTCAACGGCATCGACAATCGAGGTGGCAATGGCGCGATCGGTATCGGAGAAAGGCGTCAGCTCCACCTGCCACATCAGGTAGTCCTGAAGCGACTGGGTAGTTTCGCCCTGGTAGACCGGGAGTTCATCGTCCTGGTAATCTGCACGCGTCCCGGAAGGGGTACCCGCGGTGTAGATTTCATCCCAGCTGGCATCCAGCGGCAGTTCCTCCGGCATCTCTTTCTGTTCGAGCGCATCTACGGAGTCGAGCGTTTCTGTGTCCTGCGTCTGCTGAGCGTCTACCTCGTCATGAAGATCGGTTTGCTCCAGCAGCGGATTGCTGTCCAGCGCCTGCTGGAGCTCCTGCTGGAGTTCTAACGTGGACAGCTGCAACAGACGGATTGCCTGTTGTAGCTGCGGCGTCATGGCCAGTTGCTGGCTGAGCCGTAATTGCAAACCTTGCTTCATGTTCAGAGCGTTTTTCTCCGGTTCGGCGTGACTTAACCTCTACCCTATCAGAGTCTGAAGTCTTCCCCAAGGTACACGCGCTTAACATGCTCATCTTCGAGGATTTGCTGCGGCGTACCGTGGGCAATCAGATGGCCCTGGCTCACTATGTAGGCGCGCTCACACACGGCCAGCGTTTCGCGAACGTTGTGGTCCGTGATCAGTACGCCAAGCCCGCTGTCGCGCAGGTGCTCAATAATACGTTTGATATCGATAACGGAGATGGGGTCAACGCCCGCAAACGGTTCATCCAGCAGGATAAATTTCGGGTTTGCTGCCAGCGCGCGCGCAATCTCAACGCGGCGGCGTTCACCACCGGACAGCGCCTGACCGAGGCTGTCACGCAGATGTTCGATATGAAACTCTTCCATCAGCTCGTTCGCACGGTCAGTGCGCTGCTCGCTGGTCAGATCGTCACGGATCTGAAGCACGGCCATCAGGTTGTCGAACACGCTTAAGCGGCGGAAGATGGAGGCTTCCTGCGGCAGATAGCCGATTCCACGACGCGCGCGGGCATGCAGTGGCAGCAGGCTGATATCTTCATCATCGATGATGATGTTGCCGGCGTCACGCGGGACGATGCCCACCACCATGTAGAAGGTCGTGGTTTTACCCGCCCCGTTAGGGCCAAGCAAACCCACGATTTCGCCGGAGTTGACGGTCAGACTGACATCTTCGACGACGCGGCGGCCCTTATACGCTTTTGCGAGGTTTTTTGCAGTTAAAGTTGCCATAACGAATTAGTTACTCTTTTTCTGTGCCGGAGCCTGGCCGTTGTTCTTGTCCTGCAATTGCGAAGGCACAAGAACGGTCGTGACGCGTTTGCCTTTTTCACTGGAGGCCTGCATTTTCTGCTCTTTCACCAGATAAGTGATTTTGTCGCCTTTGATATTGCTGTCCAGCTGTTCCAGGTAAGCATTACCGGTCAGGATGACCAGATCCTTCGCCAGTTCATAGTGCATATGCGAGGCATGGCCTTTCACCGGCTTGCCGTTGTCCTGCATCTGGTAGAAGGTGGCCGGGTTGCCATAACCATCGATAATCTCTTTGCCCTGCTCGCCGCCCGGTCGGGTAACGACCACTTTGTCGGCGTTGATTTTGATGGTGCCCTGGGTCATGACCACGTTGCCGGTAAAGGTGACGACGTTACCCTGCATATCCAGAGACTGGGTATCGGATTCAATATGAATCGGCTGTTCGGTGTCGCCAGTCACAGCAAGCGCGGGAAGACTGGCCGCCAGCAGCGCGCTGGCGATAACAACTTTAAGGCTGAGTTTGTTTGTTTTGAATTTCATAGGAGGTTCTAACCTTTTCAATCAGCTCGGCGTTTTTGCTGCGTAAGTTCCCGCGCATTCTTAAACCGCTGGAATTAAATGTTGTGCCATACAGGGTGACTAAATCCTGCGACGTGACATCCTGGGTGACCAGGTTGATCTGGGCGTTATCCGTCGTAATTTTTCGCAGTTGCGCGTCAGCGGTCAGGGCGTTGACTTCAACGTGACCATACAGGTAAAGCATACGGTCATTTGTCAGTTTTGCCCGGTCAGACTTGATAGACCACGTCGGCACTTTGTCCGTATCAAAGGTGGTCATGACCGGTTGGGTAAACCACGAAGTACCGTCATCTGAAAAATATTCTACATGCTGAGCAACGAGGCGATAGTTCAGCGCGCCTTCCGGGCTATAGACCACGGTGTCGCTGTGATCGCTTTTATAGGTCGGGTCGCTCGTGTTAACCACTTCCGCTTGCGTATCTTCGCGGTCGGCGAGGTTTACGCCAATCAGTACCAGGGCGACAAGCGCAAGCAGAATGATAACCCAACGTCTGGTTTTACTCATATCGATTGCCCTTTCGCCTCATCAAGCTTGCCCTGCGCCAGCAGAAGCAGATCGCAGACTTCACGGACGGCGCCGCGGCCACCGTGAATATGGGTAACATAATCAGCACGCGGGATCAGCAGCGGGTGCGCGTCAGCCACGGCGATGCTCAGACCCACCTCCGCCATGACTGGCCAGTCGATCAAATCATCCCCGACGTATGCCACATTCTCTGGTGCAATGGCCAGTTTTCCCAACAGATCCCGGAAGGCTACCATCTTATCAGACTGCCCCTGATAGAGATGGGTAATGCCCAGCGTTTCACACCGATCTTCTACCAGTTTAGCTTTCCGCCCGGTGATGATTGCAACTTCAATACCGGACGTGAGCGCACAGCGGATACCGTAACCGTCGCGAACGTTAAAGGCTTTCAGCTCTTCGCCGTTATTGCCCATATAAATCAGACCGTCGGAGAGCACACCATCCACATCGAGGATCAGCAGGCGGATATTTTCCGCCTTTGCCATCATGTGGGCGCTCACCGGGCCATAACAGGTTGCAAGGGATGCACCCGCATTACTCATTGTCTTATCCTTCATTACACTACGCCAGCGCGCAGCAGATCATGCATATGTACCACACCCAGCAGTTGGTCGCCATCGGCAACCATCACTGAGGTAATATGACGGGACTGCATCAGGTTCAGTACATCTACCGCCAGCGTGCCCGGACGGACGCGGATCCCGCCTGGTGTCATTACATCAGCGATGCCCAGCGTTCGGACATCCACACCCATATCGAATACCCGGCGCAGGTCGCCGTCGGTGAAAATGCCCTGAATTTTCATCAGATCGTCGCAGATAACCGTCATGCCCAGGTTTTTACGGGTGATCTCCAGTAACGCGTCGCGCAAAGAGGCCTCTTTGCTGACGTGCGGGATCTCATCCCCGGTGTGCATAATATCGTTGACCCGCAGCAGCAGTTTGCGCCCGAGCGCGCCGCCGGGGTGAGACAGGGCGAAATCTTCTGGCGTAAAACCGCGGGCTTCCAGCAGCGCAACGGCAAGGGCATCGCCCATCACCAGCGCGGCGGTTGTGCTGGAGGTCGGCGCCAGCCCCAGCGGACAGGCTTCTTTCGGCACCTTCACGCACAGGTGAATATCTGCCGCACGCGCCATGCTGCTTTCCGGGCGGCTGGTCATGCAAATCAGCGGTACGTGCAGACGCTTCAGCACCGGGATCAACGCCAGGATTTCATTCGATTCCCCGGAGTTGGACAGCGCAATAACCACGTCCTGCGGCGTAACCATGCCGAGGTCACCGTGCGCGGCTTCACCGGGATGAACGAAGAATGACGACGTGCCGGTACTGGCAAAGGTCGCCGCCATTTTGCGCCCGATATGGCCGGATTTGCCCATCCCCATCACCACGACTTTACCGGCGCAGTAGAACATCTTCTCACAGGCCAGACTAAAATCCTGATTAATGTACTGATCTAACTGCGCCAGACCTTCACGTTCAATCTCCAGAACGTCTTTGCCTGCTTTCTGAAAGTCAAAACCCGGCTGCAATTCTATTTGCGACATAATGCGTTTCCGTTTACCCAGAGAGAAGTGGCGAGAGCCAGTACAGCATCGCCAGCCATACGATAAATCCACCCGTCAGCAGCGCGCCCGCGCCTTTGCCGATCTGCTCTTTTCGCCGCCAGCAGAGCAGGGCGAAAATTACGCTGACCAGCAGCATCACACCGTAATCGCGCGTGAAGACCATAGGGTTAAACGGCCCCGGTGAGATTAATGCCGGCAGCCCCGTCACGATCGCGATATTGAAAATATTCGAGCCAATGATATTGCCGATGGCGATATCATCTTCCCCTTTACGTGCCCCGGCGATGGCGGTAGCCAGCTCTGGCAGGCTGGTGCCGATGGCGATGACCGTCAGACCGATTGTCAGTTCGCTCATCGCAAACGCGTTCGCCAGCACCGTCGCGTTATCGACCACCATCCGCGTGGCCATTGGCATTATGATCAGCGCGACGCCCAGCCACAGCAGGGCGACGGGTAAGGTCCCTTCCCGTGGCAGCTCGGCGAGATGCTCACGCGTGAGGCTATCATTACCCTGTTTTTCCGCCAGACGTGCGATCTTCACGCTGTAAAGCAACCAGATCACGGCCAGGGCGAGCAGGAATATACCGTCACCGACGCTCAGCACCCCGTCATAAAGCACATAGCCTGCCAGCAGACTGACGACTAACATTAGCGGCAATTCACGACGCAAAACATCGGAATGTACGCGAAATGGATGCAGTAATGCGGCTAAGCCTAAAATCAGCAAGATATTGACGATGTTAGAGCCAATCGCAGTGCCAATAGCGAGGTCGACCTGGCCATGCAACGAGGCTGAAACAGAAACGATGATTTCAGGAAGCGATGTGCCTACACTGACCACCGTCATCCCAATAATGATGGGCGGCATGCCAATGAGTCGACAGAGAATGGATGCGGCAAAGACCAAACGGTCAGCACTGTAGACCACCAACAGTAAACCAATTATTAACAGTGCTGTTGCTAAAAGCATCAAAAGTCCTTTCTTCAGGTATACTCGCTGGTCCACTGCGCACGAATTTTAGCGCCAGATGAAGTCTGAGACGTGACGAATTCCTAATTTTGACTTTATGCGCCGGAAAAGTAAAACAAATGCCAGCTTTCGCTAACCCCAATAGTGAATATTCTGTAAAAATGCGGGGTTTAGGGCTGATTTACGCTTCATGCCAGCAGTGAAGCAAGGTAAGTAAGGAACCATAAATGAGCCAAACGATGGCGAATATAGTCGATGTCCGGGGCGTCAGTTTTTCTCGCGGCAACCGGGTGATATTTGATGATATTTCGCTGACCGTGCCGCGCGGTAAAATCACCGCCATCATGGGGCCGTCAGGGATCGGTAAAACGACGTTGCTGCGTCTTATCGGCGGGCAAATCCCCCCTGATAGCGGCGAAATTCTCTTCGACGGTGAAAACGTCCCGGAGATGTCTCGCTCGCGCCTCTACACGGTTCGCAAACGGATGAGCATGCTCTTTCAGTCGGGTGCGCTGTTCACCGATATGAACGTATTTGACAACGTGGCCTATCCGCTGCGTGAGCATACCCATCTTCCTCCTGCGCTGTTGCACAGCACGGTGATGATGAAGCTCGAAGCTGTGGGGTTGCGGGGGGCTGCGAAACTTATGCCGTCCGAACTCTCGGGTGGGATGGCGCGCCGCGCCGCGCTGGCGCGTGCTATTGCCCTGGAACCCGATTTAATCATGTTCGATGAACCGTTCGTTGGGCAGGACCCTATCACCATGGGCGTGCTGGTGAAGTTAATCTCGGAGCTGAACAGCGCCCTTGGCGTCACCTGCGTGGTGGTTTCCCACGACGTGCCGGAAGTGCTGAGTATTGCTGATTACGCCTATATTGTGGCTGACAAAAAGATCGTCGCCCACGGCAGCGCTCAGGCGTTGCAGGAGAATGGCGATCCGCGCGTGCGGCAGTTCCTGGACGGTATCGCAGATGGGCCGGTGCCTTTCCGCTATCCGGCGGGCGACTATCATGACGATTTACTGGGAATAGGGAGTTAATCCACTCATGCTGTTAAATGCGTTGGCGGGTCTTGGACACCGTGGCCTAAAAACCATCAGTACGTTCGGGCGTGCCGGATTAATGTTGTTCAACGCGCTGGTTGGCAAACCGGAGTTCCGCAAGCATGCGCCGTTACTGGTGCGGCAGCTTTATAACGTCGGCGTGCTGTCGATGCTTATCATCATCGTGTCGGGTCTGTTTATTGGCATGGTGCTGGGGTTGCAGGGGTATCTGGTGCTGACAACCTACAGCGCGGAAACCAGCCTTGGCATGCTGGTGGCGCTCTCGCTACTGCGTGAACTCGGGCCGGTTGTAGCAGCGCTGCTGTTCGCCGGGCGTGCCGGATCAGCGCTGACGGCTGAAATTGGCCTGATGCGCGCCACAGAGCAGCTCTCCAGTATGGAGATGATGGCGGTCGATCCGCTGCGCCGGGTGATCTCGCCGCGCTTCTGGGCCGGGGTTATCTCCTTGCCGTTACTGACTATCCTCTTTGTGGCGGTAGGTATCTGGGGAGGCGCGCTGGTTGGCGTCAACTGGAAAGGCATTGATGCCGGGTTCTTCTGGTCTGCCATGCAGGACGCCATCGATCTGCGGATGGATCTGGTGAACTGTCTGATCAAGAGCGTGGTTTTCGCTGTGACGGTTACCTGGATTGCGTTGTTTAATGGTTACGATGCCATTCCGACGTCGGCGGGCATTAGCCGTGCAACGACGCGTACTGTCGTACATTCGTCGCTGGCCGTTTTAGGTCTGGATTTTGTGCTCACCGCACTGATGTTTGGGAATTGAGTTCATGCAAACGAGAAAAAATGAAATTTGGGTTGGCGTGTTTTTGCTTCTGGCGCTGCTGGCCGCGCTGTTTATCTGCCTGCGCGCGGCGGACATCACCTCTGTTCGCACCGAGCCGACGTATCGCGTCTACGCGACTTTCGATAATATCGGCGGCCTGAAGGCGCGCTCACCGGTCCGTATTGGTGGCGTCGTTATTGGACGTGTCGCTGACATTACGCTTGATGAGAAAACCTATCTGCCGCGCGTCGCAATGGATATCGAAGAACGCTATAACCACATTCCGGACACCAGCTCGCTCTCTATCCGCACCTCTGGCCTGCTGGGGGAGCAATATCTGGCCCTTAACGTTGGTTTTGAAGATCCTGAGCTGGGAACGTCTATCCTTAAAGACGGTAGCGTAATCCAGGATACCAAGTCAGCGATGGTGCTGGAAGATATGATTGGTCAGTTCCTTTACAACAGTAAAGGGGATGATAAAAAGTCTGACGATGCCCCTGCGCAGAGTGAAGACCACACCAACGTCGAACCGACGCCAGGCGCGACGAATTAATTTCAGGAGAAGTCATTCATGTTTAAACGACTGTTAATGGTTGCCATGCTGGTCATTGCCCCTCTAACCGCGGCGCACGCTGCGGATCAGAGTAACCCGTACAAACTGATGGATGAGGCCGCGAAGAAAACCTTCGACCGTCTTAAAAACGAACAGCCCAAAATCCGTTCTAACCCTGATTATCTGCGTGATGTGGTGGATCAGGAGCTGCTGCCGTATGTGCAGATCAAGTACGCGGGCGCACTGGTGCTGGGCCGTTACTACAAAGACGCGACCCCGGCGCAGCGCGAGGCTTACTTTGCGGCGTTCCGTGAATACCTGAAACAGGCTTACGGCCAGGCGCTGGCGATGTACCACGGGCAGACCTATCAGATTGCCCCTGAACAGCCGCTGGGCGATGCCACCATCATTCCTATCCGCGTGACGATTATCGATCCAAACGGTCGTCCACCGGTACGCCTGGACTTCCAGTGGCGTAAAAACAGCCAGACCGGAAACTGGCAGGCGTACGACATGATCGCTGAAGGCGTCAGCATGATCACCACTAAACAGAACGAGTGGAGCGATCTGCTGCGCACCAAAGGCATCGATGGCCTGACGGCTCAGCTTCAGTCCATCTCTCGTCAGAAAATTACCCTGGACGAGAAGAAGTAATGTCACAGCAGCTTAGCTGGGCGCGTGACGGCGAGACGTTGACGCTGACGGGAGAGCTGGATCAGGATCTGCTTAACCCGCTGTGGGACGCTCGCCATAACGCGATGCAGGGCGTGACGTTGATTGATCTCCATGGCGTCACGCGGGTAGATACCGCCGGTATCGCCCTGCTGGCGCACCTGGTGGCCACGGGCAAAAAGCAGGGGAGTAGCGTCACCCTGACGGGGGTAAGCGATAATGTCGTAACCCTTGCACAGCTTTACAATTTGCCTGAAGACGTATTACCTCGCTAACTTTTTCAGTACGTTACTTCCGAAAGCCCCGACAGTTTACGCGTCGGGGCTTTTTGCTTGTTTAAGACCGCGCCACTTTGCTCTAAGATGTTGAGCTTGTTTTCACTATCAGATGATGTAGACCCCATGGAAAATAATGAAATCCAGACAGTGCTGATGAATGCACTCTCCCTTCAGGAAGCCCACGTCTCTGGCGATGGCAGTCACTTCCAGGTTATTGCTGTGGGTGAGATGTTCGACGGAATGAGTCGCGTGAAGAAACAGCAGGCTGTGTACGCGCCGCTGATGGAATACATTGCGGATAACCGCATCCACGCCCTGTCGATTAAAGCGTTCACCCCACAGGAGTGGGCACGCGATCGCAAACTAAACGGTTTTTGAGCTGAGGGCGAAGCGCCCGCAGCACGGTTGAATTTATAAGAGAGCAAACGATGGATAAATTTCGTGTACAGGGACCCACGCGTCTCCAGGGCGAAGTCACAATTTCTGGCGCTAAAAACGCCGCGCTGCCCATTCTTTTCGCTGCGCTGCTCGCAGAAGAGCCGGTAGAGATCCAGAACGTACCGAAGCTGAAAGATATCGACACGACCATGAAGTTGCTCGGCCAGTTGGGCACCAAAGTGGAGCGTAACGGTTCCGTCTGGATTGATGCCAGCAACGTGAACAACTTCTCAGCGCCGTATGAGCTGGTGAAAACCATGCGTGCTTCCATCTGGGCGCTTGGCCCGCTGGTTGCGCGTTTCGGTCAGGGACAGGTTTCACTGCCGGGCGGATGCGCTATCGGCGCCCGTCCAGTCGACCTGCATATCTTCGGTCTGGAAAAGCTGGGCGCGGAGATCAAGCTGGAAGAGGGGTACGTTAAAGCGTCCGTCAATGGTCGCCTGAAAGGCGCGCACATTGTCATGGATAAAGTGAGCGTGGGCGCAACGGTAACCATCATGTCGGCTGCTACGCTGGCAGAAGGCACTACCATCATCGAAAACGCCGCCCGAGAGCCGGAAATCGTGGATACCGCGAACTTCCTGGTCGCGCTGGGGGCGAAGATCAGCGGGCAGGGCACAGACCGTATCACCATCGAAGGCGTTGAACGTCTGGGTGGTGGTGTGTACCGCGTACTGCCAGACCGTATCGAAACCGGTACTTTCCTGGTAGCGGCTGCCATTTCTGGCGGTAAGATTGTTTGTCGTAACGCACAACCGGATACCCTGGATGCGGTGCTGGCGAAACTGCGCGATGCGGGTGCGGACATTGAAATTGGTGAAGACTGGATCAGCCTCGATATGCACGGGCAGCGTCCTAAAGCCGTTAACGTGCGCACTGCGCCACATCCGGCATTCCCGACGGATATGCAGGCACAGTTCACCCTGTTGAACCTGGTGGCCGAAGGCACAGGCTTCATCACGGAAACTATCTTCGAAAACCGTTTCATGCACGTACCGGAACTGATCCGTATGGGTGCGCATGCTGAGATTGAAAGCAACACGGTCATTTGCCACGGCGTTGAAAAACTGTCCGGTGCGCAGGTGATGGCGACCGATCTGCGCGCGTCTGCGAGCCTCGTACTGGCAGGTTGTATTGCAGAAGGGACTACCGTTGTCGATCGTATCTACCACATCGATCGTGGTTACGAGCGTATTGAAGACAAACTGCGCGCGCTGGGTGCGAATATCGAGCGTGTGAAGGGCGAGTAATCGTTCCGGCACCCCCCTGCCAGAACAGGCCGGGGGATTGCTGTTCCTGTAAATCCGGGTGCATCAGTCCTGATGTGCTTTCTTCGCTTTGCTCTGGCGCATCATGCGCGTTCTGTCGATAAATTCATGGGTAATGGGATCGTGATAGCGTGACGGCCATATCACCCACGGATGCGTATCCAGCGCCGTCGCAATAATCAGTTCCCCCTTCGGCCATGGGCGGGTCAGGGCGTTTGCCAGCGTCGACGAGCTCAGCCCATGACGACGTGATTCGGCAGCCAGCGATGTCCCTTTTTTACGCAGTGCCGCAATAATGTCAGCAGAATGCCAGTCGATGAATTTTGTATCCATAATGCTGTCCTTGTGTTCGTTATCGTCCACGTCGTTTCGTGTGAAAAGACAGCATTACTATACTCACTTCGAACATCTGTTCTAAAAAGTTCATGTTACGAGAAGCAATATTCAGAATAAGGCACGGCTTTATACATACGGCCTGTAACCTGATGAGCTTACGCGTAAATGTAATTTATTGGTGCGTACTGGAACCTCCCTACGAGATCGCAGGGAGATGAGGAGAGGATTAACGGTCGCGCTGGACGGCGATGTGCGCGAGGCCGATTAGCGCATCACGCCATGGGCTGTCGGGAATGACCTGAATTGCGGCGATGGCTTTGTCTGCTTCTTCTTCAGCACGCTGACGCGTCCATTCAAGGGAACCACAGATGGCCATTGTTTCCAGTACCGGTTCCAGAAGATGGCGACCATTTCCCTGCTCGATAGCCTCCCGGATCATTTTCGCCTGCTCTGGTGTGCCATTGCGCATCGCGTGGAGCAGCGGCAGCGTTGGCTTGCCTTCGTTCAGGTCATCGCCAACGTTTTTACCGAGCGTTTCGCCATCCGCGCTGTAGTCCAGCAAATCATCAATCAGCTGGAACGCGGTGCCGAGGTAACGGCCGTAGTCCTGAAGCCCTTTTTCCTGAGCTTCGCTACAGCCTGCCAGAATGCCGGAGCACTGCGCGGCGGCTTCAAACAGACGTGCGGTCTTGCTGTAAATCACCCGCATATAGTTTTCTTCGGTGATATCCGGGTCGTTGACGTTCATCAACTGTAGGACTTCGCCTTCAGCGATAACGTTTACGGCTTCTGACATCACTTCCAGCACCTTCAGCGAGCCAAGGCTGGTCATCATCTGGAAGGCTCGGGTATAGATAAAATCCCCTACCAGAACGCTTGCCGCATTACCAAACGCGGCATTGGCGGTGGCTTTGCCACGACGCATGTCTGATTCATCCACAACATCGTCATGAAGCAGGGTGGCGGTGTGGATAAATTCGATCAGCGCCGCGATCGTGACGTGGGCATTTCCCTGATAGCCAACCGCGCGTGCGGCCAGAATGGCAATCATCGGACGAATACGTTTACCGCCGCCGCTGACGATGTAATAGCCCAACTGATTGATCAGCTGAACGTCAGAGTTGAGTTGCTCCAGGATTGCTGCATTCACACCCGCCATATCTTGCGCGGTTAACTCATTGATTTTTTCTAAATTCATCGCAAAAGCCGGGCTTTTTATCCTGTTTATCCCACACGAGATGGGTACACAAAGGGTTTCGGTTTATAAATAGTATTGCTGATTGTACTGAAAAAATGGCTCAGATAAACGTTACCGTACGTGTTGTGTTTTTTTTCTTCATGTATTGATGGTAGCACTTGTCAAAGGCTCGCGTTTTGCGTAATATTCGCGCCCTATTGTGAATATTTATAGCGCACTCTGAATCATACGAGGATGTGCGCGGAAGCGGAGTTTATATGTACGCGGTTTTCCAAAGTGGTGGTAAACAACACCGAGTAAGCGAAGGTCAGACCGTTCGCCTGGAAAAGCTGGACATCGCAACTGGCGAATCTGTTGAGTTCGCTGAAGTTCTGATGATCGCAAACGGTGAAGAAGTCAAAATCGGCGTTCCTTTCGTTGATGGCGGCGTTATCAAAGCTGAAGTTGTTGCTCACGGTCGTGGCGAGAAAGTTAAAATCGTTAAGTTTCGTCGTCGTAAACACTATCGTAAGCAGCAGGGCCACCGTCAGTGGTTCACTGATGTGAAAATTACTGGCATCAGCGCCTAAGACCTGAGGAGAGATTTAAATGGCACATAAAAAGGCTGGCGGCTCCACACGTAACGGTCGCGATTCAGAAGCTAAACGCCTGGGCGTTAAGCGTTTCGGTGGCGAATCCGTTCTGGCGGGTAGCATCATCGTTCGTCAGCGTGGCACCAAGTTCCACGCGGGTACCAACGTAGGTTGCGGTCGTGACCACACTCTGTTTGCTAAAGCAGACGGTAAAGTGAAATTTGAAGTTAAAGGCCCGAACAACCGTAAATACATCAGCATCGTTGCTGAGTAAGGTTTTCTCGGTCCGGTAACGGATTAAAGCCCCGCAACGTGTTGCGGGGCTTTTTACATTGGAAACCCGGAAAATTTTCTGTAGGGAAAACGGGCATGAAGCAGCAGGCCGGCATTGGTATTCTTTTGGCGCTCACTACCGCGATGTGCTGGGGTGCACTGCCAATTGCAATGAAGCAGGTACTGGAAGTGATGGAACCACCCACGGTGGTGTTTTATCGCTTCCTGATGGCAAGTATAGGCCTGGGCGCCATTCTGGCCGTCAAAGGTAAGCTGCCACCGCTGCGCATCTTCCGAAAACCGCGCTGGCTGGTGTTACTGGCTATCGCGACGGGCGGTCTGTTCGGTAACTTCATTCTGTTCAGCTCTTCCCTGCAATATCTTAGCCCTACAGCGTCGCAGGTGATTGGTCAGCTATCACCGGTCGGCATGATGGTCGCCAGCGTATTCATCCTCAAGGAGAAGATGCGCGGTACGCAGATCATCGGGGCAAGCATGCTGCTTTGCGGTCTGGTGATGTTCTTTAACACCAGTCTGATCGAGATTTTTACCCGCCTGACGGATTACACCTGGGGTGTCATTTTTGGGGTGGGTGCAGCAACGGTCTGGGTGAGTTATGGCGTCGCGCAAAAGGTGTTATTGCGTCGTCTTGCCTCACAGCAGATCCTCTTTTTGCTGTACACTTTGTGTACACTGGCATTATTGCCGTTAGCTAAGCCGGGGGTGATTACCCAGCTCAGCGACTGGCAACTGGCGTGCCTCATTTTTTGTGGGCTGAACACGCTGGTCGGTTATGGCGCGCTGGCTGAAGCTATGGCGCGCTGGCAGGCAGCACAGGTGAGCGCCTTAATCACGCTTACCCCGCTGTTTACGCTGTTATTTTCAGATTTGTTATCAATGGCCTGGCCCGATGTCTTCGTCAAGCCGATGCTCAACCTGTTGGGTTATCTCGGTGCGTTTGTCGTGGTTGCGGGCGCGATGTATTCCGCCATTGGTCATCGTCTCTGGGGGCGTTGGCGCAAAAATGAAGCGGTTGTAATAGTCCCCCGCTCAGGCGAATGAGTTACGGAGAGTAAAATGAAGTTTGTTGATGAAGCGACGATTCTGGTCGTGGCAGGTGATGGCGGTAACGGTTGTGTAAGCTTCCGCCGTGAAAAATATATTCCTCGTGGCGGTCCTGACGGTGGGGACGGTGGGGACGGTGGCGACGTGTGGCTGGAGGCGGATGAAAACCTCAACACGCTGATCGACTACCGTTTCGAAAAATCTTTCCGCGCCGAACGTGGGCAGAATGGCCAGAGCCGCGACTGTACCGGTAAACGCGGTAAAGACGTGACGATCAAAGTGCCGGTAGGTACGCGTGTCATCGATCAGGGCACGGGCGAAACCATGGGTGATATGACCAAACACGGTCAGCGCCTGATGGTGGCGAAAGGCGGCTGGCACGGTCTGGGTAACAGCCGTTTCAAATCTTCCGTTAACCGTACCCCGCGTCAGAAAACCATGGGTACCCCGGGTGATAAGCGCGACCTGCAACTGGAACTGATGCTGCTGGCGGATGTGGGGATGCTGGGTATGCCAAACGCCGGTAAATCGACGTTTATCCGTGCGGTCTCTGCGGCGAAACCAAAAGTGGCGGATTATCCGTTTACGACGCTGGTACCGAGCCTGGGCGTTGTCCGTATGGATAACGAGAAGAGCTTCGTGGTCGCTGACATCCCGGGTCTGATTGAAGGGGCAGCAGAAGGCGCCGGTCTGGGGATTCGCTTCCTGAAGCACCTTGAGCGTTGTCGCGTACTGTTGCACCTCATCGACATCGATCCAATCGACGGTTCCGATCCGGTTGAAAACGCCCGTATCATTATCGGTGAGCTGGAGAAATACAGTGAAAAACTGGCGCAAAAACCGCGCTGGCTGGTATTTAACAAGATCGACCTGATGGACAAAGCGGAAGCTGAAGCGAAAGCTAAAGCGATTGCCGAAGCGATGGGTTGGGAAGATAAGTACTACCTGATCTCTGCCGCCAGCCAGGTTGGCGTGAAAGATCTCTGCTGGGATGTGATGACCTTTATCATCGAGAATCCGGTTGTTCAGGCAGAAGAGGCGAAACAGCCTGAAAAAGTCGAATTCATGTGGGATGACTACCACCGCCAGCAGCTCGAAGAGCTGGAAGCGGAAGAAGATGATGAAGACTGGGACGATGACTGGGATGAAGACGACGAAGAAGGCGTCGAGTTCATCTACAAGCACTAACCTCAGTATAAAGCCCCTTAACGGGGCTTTTTTTTATCCTATTTTCGCCGGTAACCAACAGCTGGCGATGAGGCCGCCCGCAGCGCCATTCTCCAGCGTTAAATGGCCATGATGGAGCTGTACGATACGCTGTACGATGCTCAGCCCAAGGCCGCTGCCGCCGTAGCGCTGGTCGAGACGTCGGAAAGGTTCGGTGATCGACTGGCGGTGTGCCTCATCAATACCCGGCCCCTGATCGGTAACGCTCACCCGGGTACCGCTCTCCGTCGCTGTTAATGCCACTTCAATGGTTGTGCCTGCCGGGCTGTAGCGGGCGGCATTCTCCAGAAGGTTCCTTAGCATCAGACGTAACAGGACGGCGTCCCCCTGTACCGTCAGCGGGCTGTGAGCAGGCCATATCACCGTATGCTCTCTGGCTTCATGCTCCAGGCTGAGCGGTGCAATGATCGTCTCAGTCCAGTTCACGGTATCGTAATGGCCGCTGGCCATCGCCTGTCCGGCACGCGCCAGCATCAGCAGCTGTTCCACCGTGTGCATCAACTGATCGATCCGGTTTATCAGTGGTGTGGCCTGCGGGGAACCGGACTGAGCCATCAGTTCCAGATGGAGCCTGATCCCCGCAAGCGGCGTACGTAACTCGTGTGCCGCATCGGCGGTAAACAGGCGTTCCTGTTGAATAGTGTGATCCAGCCGGGCGAGGAGTTGATTGAGCGATGTGGTCACAGCGCCTATCTCTTCCATATCAGAATACATCGGCAGGGGAGTCAGATTATCCGCCGAACGGTTCGCAAGGCTGACGCGAAGTTTGTTGAGTGGTCGGGTGATCCAGGTGACGGCCCAGAATGAGAAGAACAGGGTAAAACCGACCATCACCAGAGAAGGGACCAGCAGGGAGGCAATGGCTTCGCGGATCTCTTTTTCGACATGGTTGTTGCGCGCTTTCGCAGACAACGTTTCATTCACCAGAAAACCGATTTGCTCGCGGCTCTCATGCCACAGCCAGACTACGCTAACCAGTTGAAAAAATAGCAGTATAACCGCCAGCAACACCATTAATCGCCGGCGCATACTGTTCATTTCTGGCTCTCCAGACGGTAACCCACGCCACGTACGGTTTTGATGCGATCTTTACCGAGCTTGCGGCGCAGATTATGAATGTGAACTTCAAGCGTGTTTGATCCTGGATCGTCCTGCCAGGAGTAGATGTCCTGTTGCAGCGTTTCACGGTGCACGGTCTGCCCGCTGCGCATGATCAGACGCGTCAGCAGAGCGAACTCTTTTGGGGTCACTTCCACAGGCTGAGACTGGCGCAGCACCTGCTGAGTTTGCAGATTGAGGGTGATATCCCCGTCCGTCAGCAGGTTGTCGCTGTGGCCCTGATAGCGGCGGATTAACGCCCGTACGCGAGCCTGTAGCTCGGCAAGGGCGAAGGGTTTTACCAGATAATCGTCAGCGCCAGAATCCAGCCCGTTAATTCTGTCTTCAATGGCATCGCGGGCGGTAAGAATCAATACGGGATTCTCCACTCCGCGACGACGCCACTGGCAGAGCAGCGTCGCACCGTCTTTATCCGGCAGTCCCAAATCCAGAATCACAAGGCTGTATTCTCCGCTCTGGATCAAGGCATCTGCTTCAGCCGCCGTGGCGGCACAATCCAGGGCGTAGCCCTCATTCCCCAGTGCCAGCGCTAACCCTTCCTGTAATAACAGATCGTCTTCAACTATCAGTAGTTTCATCGCTAGTTATTCTGGTAGATGTCCTTATAGAGCCTGCTTTCGAAACGCACCAGTGGAATACGACGATTGCGCTGGTCAGCCGGTTCGACGGCATAGCCGGAAAGATACTGCACAAAGGCCATGCGTTGCCCGCTGGCTGTCGTGATAAAACCGGCAAGGTTGTAAACGCCTTGCAGGGAACCCGTTTTGGCTGACACTTTGCCATCCACGCCTGCAGCGTGAAGGCCCGCACGGTACTGAAGTGACCCATCGTGTCCGGCGAGCGGCAGCATTGTAATAAAGTTTAGCTCAGCGTCATGCTGAGCGATGTACTGCAACACCTGCATCATGGTGGCCGGTGAGATCAGGTTATGGCGCGATAAACCAGAACCGTCGACAGCGATCGTATTGCCCAGATCGATACCCGCCTGCTGGCGCAGGATCTGACGTACGGCATCAGAACCGGCCCGCCAGGTTCCTGGCACACCAAAGCGCGCGTGCCCGATCATACGGAACACCGTGTCGGCAATCATGTTATCCGACTTTTTCAGCATAATCTTAAGCAAATCATGCAGTGGCGCGGACTGTTTACTGGCAATCACCGTGCCTGGTTCATTCACCTGCGTCTGGCGCAGCAGCGTTCCGGTGTAGGTTATGCCCGCCTGCTTCAGTTCATCTTTAAAAATGGCACCGGCATAGCCTGCGCCATCCTGAATGGCAAAGGCCAGCGGGAGGGGATCGGCCCGCTGGGTCAGGCAGCCGGTGAGCGTATAGCGATTGAGATCGCCCGGTACCACGTCGAGCTCACAATACTGTGCCTCCGGGGAGCCTTTCGCCAGCGTCCGCACCTGGCTGAACATCGTGACCGGGTAGTAAGACGCCACGCGGATAAACGCTAAGTCATTGGGTTTTGGCGCGCTGTAAAGCGATACGGAGAAGCAGTTACGGTCAACGATGGCGGCGGCTGGCGGGGCGCTAAAGCACTGCGTCATGTCGTTCCATGGCCAGCCAGGCGCTTTATCGTGGCTGGCGAAAATGGAGGTGTCGATCAGCACGTTGCCATCAATTTTTGTTACGCCGGATTTTTTCAGTACCGCCACCATGTTGCGGACATCCTGGCGCTTAAAGGTGGGATCGCCACCAAAACGGGCGATAAGATCGCCTTTCAGTTCGCCACCCTCAACGTTACCTCTGGTTTCAAGGGTGGTAGTAAAACGGAAGTCAGGCCCGAGCTGGAGCAGGGCGGCGAGGGCAGTGATCACCTTCTGGGTACTGGCAGGCAGCGCCATCTGTTGACTGTGATAGTCAATCTCGGGAGCCTGCGCGCCAACCTTCTGCACCATCAGGGCAAGGTTCGCGCCGGCGGGCAGTTGATTAATGTACTCATCAACATTCGCGGCCTGAACGGTGAACGTTATACTGGTAGTCAATCCGATGATAAAACTGGAAAATCGCATAATCTCGCGCTAACAACCCGAAAACAAACCGTCATACTACGGTGCATGGCACTGTAAAGTAAACGATGACCCATAGTGAACTTCGCGGTAAAATGCGTATCAAATTGAAAAATTGCTGCTGACCTGGGGCGTTGCTCCCGGGTCGGTTTTCTTTTTGCTTCTGGCCTGTTCAGGTGGGCTGGAGCAGGGAACACTGCTCCCAACAGGAATGTTTAAGAGGTATAACAAATGCAAGCTATTCCGATGACCTTACGTGGTGCCGAAAAACTGCGCGAAGAGCTGGATTTTCTGAAATCCGTACGTCGCCCTGAAATCATCGCCGCTATCGCGGATGCGCGTGAGCATGGCGACCTGAAAGAGAATGCTGAATACCACGCGGCGCGTGAGCAGCAGGGTTTCTGCGAGGGGCGCATCAAAGATATCGAAGCGAAACTGTCCAACGCGCAGGTTATCGATATCACTAAAATGCCAAACAACGGTCGCGTGATCTTCGGCTCTACCGTCACCGTCCTGAATCTGGACAACGACGAAGAGCAAACCTATCGCATCGTGGGTGATGATGAAGCGGACTTCAAACAGAACCTGATTTCGGTGAACTCCCCGATTGCTCGCGGCCTGATTGGCAAAGAGCAGGATGATGTTGTGACTATCCGCACCCCGGGTGGCGAAGTGGAATACGAAATTATTAAGGTTGAATACCTGTAATTCGCTTCTCTTCTAAGATGTTGATACATTGTAAAGAAAAGAAAAAGGCCGCATAGCGGCCTTTTATCAACTCAAGGAGCATGGCATTTTGCTCGCCTGCTGAAAGAAATCCCTCGTTTCACACAGAAAATGTGTTTGATTCAGGATATCCTTAACGTGGCAGCGAGATTTTGCGCTCTTTAGATGGGCGATAGAGCACCAGCGTTTTACCGATGACCTGTACATTACAGGCGCCGGTTTCGCGCACGATGGCTTCCACGATCAGGTTTTTAGTGTCTCTGTCTTCAGAGGCGATTTTCACCTTGATCAGCTCGTGGTGTTCCAGCGCTTGTTCAATCTCGGCAAGCACCCCTTCGGTCAAACCATTGTTGCCAAGCATCACTACAGGCTTGAGCGGATGTGCCAGACCTTTAAGGTGCTGTTTTTGTTTAGTACTCAGATTCATCGTATATTTTTGCTTACGTTGGGATTGAAAACGGTTCATTCTACCGCCATCTCCCTAATATCGCCAAATAGCTGCGTAGAAATTTACGTCACAGGCAAGTAACGATGAACCAGGACGGAAATGTTAAATGACAGGTAAAAAGCGTTCTGCCAGCTCCAGCCGCTGGCTTCAGGAACACTTTAGCGATAAATATGTTCAACAGGCGCAGAAAAAGGGGTTACGTTCCCGCGCCTGGTTTAAACTTGATGAAATACAGCAAAGTGACAAACTTTTTAAACCGGGAATGACGGTGGTCGACCTCGGTGCGGCACCTGGCGGATGGTCTCAGTATGCGGTTACGCAGATTGGCGGAACGGGCCGAATCATCGCATGCGATCTTTTACCAATGGATCCCATCGTCGGTGTCGACTTCCTTCAGGGCGACTTTCGTGATGAATTAGTGCTTAAAGCATTACTTGATCGTGTAGGTGACAGTAAGGTCCAGGTTGTCATGTCGGATATGGCACCAAATATGTGTGGAACACCGGCGGTGGATATCCCCCGCGCCATGTATCTGGTGGAACTAGCGTTAGAAATGTGTCGTGATGTACTAGCGCCTGGTGGTAGTTTTGTTGTGAAGGTGTTTCAGGGCGAAGGTTTCGAGGAGTATCTTAAGGAAATTCGCTCCCTGTTTGCGAAGGTCAAAGTTCGTAAGCCGGACTCTTCCCGGGCCCGTTCCCGTGAAGTGTATATTGTAGCGACCGGGCGAAAATGATAACCGGTAGATTTCAGGCGAAAGTTTGAATGAAACTGGATATAGAGTATCCTGACGCTGTTTTTAACACAGTTGTAATATGAGGTTAATCCCTTGAGTGACATGGCGAAAAACCTAATACTCTGGCTGGTCATTGCCGTTGTGCTGATGTCAGTTTTCCAGAGCTTTGGGCCCAGCGAGTCGAATGGCCGCAAGGTGGATTATTCTACCTTCCTGCAAGAGGTCAATCAGGACCAGGTTCGCGAAGCGCGTATCAACGGACGTGAGATCAACGTTACCAAGAAAGATAGTAACCGTTACACGACTTACATCCCGGTGAACGATCCTAAGCTGCTTGATAACCTTCTGACCAAAAACGTCAAAGTGGTAGGCGAGCCGCCGGAAGAACCAAGCCTGTTGGCTTCTATCTTCATTTCCTGGTTCCCGATGCTGCTTCTTATCGGTGTCTGGATCTTCTTTATGCGCCAGATGCAGGGCGGTGGTGGCAAAGGTGCCATGTCGTTCGGTAAGAGCAAGGCGCGTATGCTGACGGAAGACCAGATCAAGACCACCTTTGCTGACGTAGCAGGTTGTGACGAAGCAAAAGAAGAGGTGGGTGAACTGGTTGAATACCTGCGCGAGCCGAGCCGTTTCCAGAAACTGGGCGGTAAGATCCCGAAAGGCGTCCTGATGGTCGGCCCTCCGGGTACCGGTAAAACCCTGCTGGCAAAAGCCATCGCGGGTGAAGCGAAGGTGCCGTTCTTTACTATTTCAGGTTCTGACTTCGTTGAAATGTTCGTCGGTGTCGGTGCATCTCGTGTGCGTGACATGTTCGAGCAGGCTAAGAAGGCAGCACCGTGCATCATCTTCATCGATGAAATCGACGCCGTTGGCCGCCAGCGTGGCGCAGGCCTGGGCGGTGGTCACGATGAACGTGAGCAGACCCTGAACCAGATGCTGGTTGAAATGGACGGCTTTGAAGGTAACGAAGGTATCATCGTTATCGCGGCAACTAACCGTCCAGACGTACTCGACCCTGCGCTGCTGCGTCCAGGCCGTTTCGACCGTCAGGTTGTGGTCGGTCTGCCGGATGTTCGTGGTCGTGAACAGATCCTGAAAGTGCATATGCGTCGCGTACCGCTGGCGCCAGATATCGACGCGGCAATCATCGCGCGTGGTACTCCAGGCTTCTCCGGTGCGGATCTGGCTAACCTGGTCAACGAGGCAGCACTGTTTGCCGCTCGCGGTAACAAGCGTGTAGTGTCCATGGTGGAATTTGAGAAAGCGAAAGACAAAATCATGATGGGTGCGGAACGTCGCTCCATGGTGATGACGGAAGCGCAGAAAGAGTCCACGGCATATCACGAAGCGGGCCACGCGATTATCGGTCGTCTGGTGCCGGAACACGATCCGGTACACAAGGTGACGATCATTCCACGCGGTCGTGCGTTGGGTGTGACCTTCTTCCTGCCTGAAGGCGACGCGATCAGCGCCAGCCGTCAGAAGCTGGAAAGTCAGATTTCAACCCTGTACGGCGGTCGTCTGGCAGAAGAGATCATCTACGGTGCGGAACATGTTTCCACCGGTGCGTCGAACGATATTAAAGTGGCGACAAACCTGGCACGTAACATGGTGACCCAGTGGGGCTTCTCCGACAAACTCGGTCCGCTGCTCTATGCAGAAGAAGAGGGCGAAGTATTCCTGGGCCGCTCCGTGGCAAAAGCGAAACATATGTCCGATGAAACGGCTCGTATCATCGACCAGGAAGTGAAAGCGCTGATTGAGCGTAACTACGCTCGCGCCCGTCAGATCCTGAATGACAATATGGACATCCTGCATTCGATGAAAGATGCGCTCATGAAATATGAGACCATCGATGCGCCGCAGATTGACGACCTGATGGCTCGCCGCGAAGTGCGTCCGCCAGCAGGCTGGGAAGACCCAGGCGCGTCTAACAATTCTGACAACAATGGCACCCCGCGTGCACCGCGTCCGGTCGATGAACCGCGTACGCCAAACCCGGGCAACACCATGTCAGAGCAGTTGGGCGACAAGTAAGTCACTGCTGTTGAAGCGTTTGTCTGTACATCAAACCCTGGAGCGTGCTCCGGGGTTTTTCTTTTTTATATAACCATGCAAATAACAGGGATTTAGCCATGAAACTCTTCGCCCAGGACTCGCATCTCGACCTTTCACATCCGCATGTGATGGGGATCCTGAATGTCACGCCTGATTCCTTCTCTGACGGCGGCACGCATAACTCGCTTATCGACGCGGTTAAACACGCGAATTTAATGATCAACGCGGGTGCCACCATCATTGACGTTGGAGGGGAGTCAACGCGGCCTGGCGCGGCGGAGGTTTCGGTGGAAGAAGAGCTGGCGCGCGTGGTGCCGGTGGTGGAGGCTATCGCCCGGCGCTTTGAAGTGTGGATCTCCGTTGATACCTCCAAACCCGAAGTGATCCGTGAAGTGGCGAGAGTGGGCGCTCACATTATCAATGATATCCGCTCGCTGACCGAGCCGGGCGCAATTGAAGCCGCCGCTGAAACCGGGCTACCGGTGTGTCTGATGCATATGCAGGGCCAGCCTAAGACAATGCAGGAGGCGCCAAAATATGAAGATGTGTTTGCCGACGTCACCCGCTTCTTTATTGAGCATATCGAACGCTGTGAACGTGCGGGTATCGCAAAAGAGAAATTGCTGCTCGACCCGGGCTTCGGTTTCGGTAAAAATCTCTCACACAATTACGCGTTGCTTGCGCGCTTATCAGAGTTTCATCAGTTCGGCCTGCCACTGCTGGTGGGAATGTCGAGAAAATCGATGATTGGTCAGTTGTTGAATGTCGGGCCGAACGAACGTCTGAGCGGCAGTCTGGCCTGCGCGGTGATTGCCGCGATGCAAGGTGCACACATCATTCGCGTCCATGACGTAAAAGAAACAGTAGAAGCCATGCGTGTGGTGGAAGCCACACTGGCAGCGAAGGAAAACAAACGCTATGAGTAATCGTAAATATTTTGGTACCGATGGCATCCGTGGGCGCGTAGGCGATGCGCCAATTACCCCTGACTTTGTCCTGAAGCTGGGTTGGGCGGCGGGTAAGGTACTGGCGCGTCATGGCTCCCGTAAGATCATTATTGGTAAAGATACCCGTATTTCGGGTTATATGCTGGAGTCCGCGCTGGAAGCCGGGCTGGCGGCGGCGGGGCTTTCAGCTTCCTTTACGGGGCCAATGCCGACCCCTGCTGTTGCCTATCTGACTCGTACCTTCCGTGCGGAAGCGGGCATCGTGATTTCAGCTTCTCATAATCCGTTCTATGACAACGGTATCAAATTCTTCTCCATCGACGGCACTAAACTGCCGGATGACGTGGAAGAGGCGATTGAAGCGGAAATGGAGAAAGAGATCACCTGTGTCGACTCCGCTGAGCTGGGTAAAGCCAACCGTATTGTCGATGCCGCAGGCCGCTACATTGAATTCTGCAAAGGCACGTTCCCGAATGAACTGAGCCTGGCACACCTCAAAATTGTGGTGGACTGTGCAAACGGTGCGACCTATCACATTGCGCCGAATGTTTTCCGCGAGCTGGGCGCGAAAGTGATCACCATCGGCTGCGAGCCGGACGGTCTGAACATCAATGAAGAAGTCGGCGCGACAGACGTGCGTGCCTTGCAGGCGCGTGTACTGGCTGAAAAAGCCGATCTGGGTATTGCCCTGGATGGCGATGGCGACCGTGTGATCATGGTTGACCACGAAGGTAACAAGGTCGACGGGGATCAGATCCTCTACATCATTGCGCGTGAAGGCCTGCGTCAGGGGCAACTGCGCGGTGGCGCGGTGGGCACGCTGATGAGCAATATGGGTCTGGAGCTGGCGCTGAAACAGCTGGGCATCCCGTTTGTTCGCGCGAAAGTGGGTGACCGCTACGTGCTGGAAAAACTTCAGGAAAAAGGCTGGCGCATTGGCGCGGAAAACTCCGGCCACGTGATCCTGCTCGATAAAACCACCACCGGTGACGGCATTGTGGCGGCGCTTCAGGTTGTTGCCGCGATGGCGCGTAACCATATGAGCCTGCACGATCTGTGCAGCGGCATGAAAATGTTCCCGCAGATCCTGGTGAACGTGCGTTTCACCGCTGGTAAAGGCGACCCGCTGGAAAATGATAACGTGAAAGCGGTGATGGCAGAGGTGGAAGCGACGCTTGGCAGCCGTGGACGCGTCCTGCTGCGTAAGTCGGGTACCGAGCCGCTGATCCGCGTGATGGTGGAAGGTGAAGACGAAGCGCAGGTAACTGAATTTGCGCACCGCATTGCGGATGCAGTGAAAGCTGCATAATCTTTCAGAATAAGTGTTTAAAAAGGCGGCGTTTGCCGCCTTTGTTTTAAGCAATTAATGGCTTTTTGCTGTTTTTTTCCGCAGTTGATACAATGCCTCGAAAATGCCCTTGCGAAGGTGATTCGCTTTGGTTAGTATTCACACCCGCTTCAGTGGGAAACAAAATCCTGCTAATTGGTCGAAGCATTGGTATGCGGCAAATCCGCAAGGAACAGGTTGATTATGTACGAAGCTCTTTTAGTTATTTTCCTTATTGTAGCCATCGCTCTCGTAGCGCTGATTATGCTGCAGCAAGGTAAAGGCGCTGATATGGGAGCCTCCTTCGGAGCAGGCGCTTCCGGTACGCTGTTCGGTTCAAGTGGTTCTGCGAACTTCATGACCCGTACGACGGCGATTCTGGCTACGCTGTTCTTCATCATCAGTCTGGTGTTGGGCAATATCAATAGCAACAAGACCAGTAAAGGAAGCGAGTGGGAAAACCTGAGCGCGCCAGCAAAAAGTGAGCAAACTCAGCCAGCTGCACCGGCTAAGCCAACCAGCGATATCCCGCAGTAAGTATTCAGTACCGAGGTGGTGGAATTGGTAGACACGCTACCTTGAGGTGGTAGTGCCCTAACGGGCTTGTGGGTTCGAGTCCCATCCTCGGTACCAATATTCCAGAAGAAAGACGTCGCAAGACGTCTTTTTTTTCGTCTGTACATTCTGTGTTTCCGATCTATTGTAGGGCGGGTAAGCGCAGCGCCGCCCGCCGTTTTGCCCGGTGGCGCTGCGCTTACCGGGCCTACGAAGACCACAAAAAAGGCGCCCATTGGGCGCCTTTTACATGTCTTGCTGTCGATTACTTCTTATCGCTGTGTTCCAGGTTCTCAACCTGCGGCAGACCATTACCGGAATTCGCGGAGAGCAGGCCATTCTCAACATAGTTGAACAGCTTCTCACGGGTATCGGTGATGTCCAGGTTACGCATGGTCAGTTGACCGATACGGTCATCCGGAGAGAATACTGACTCACCTTTCTCCATGGTCAGACGCTCTGCTTTATAGGTCAGGTTGTCAGACACGGTATTGAGGATGGAGTAATCATTGCCGCGACGCAGTTCCAGCGTCACTTCGCCGGTGATTGCGCTCGCCACCCAACGTTGCAGGGCGTCACGCAGCATCAGCGCCTGTGGATCAAACCAGCGACCCTGATACAGCAGTTTGCCCAGCTGACGGCCATGAGCGTGATACTGCTCAATGGTGTCTTCGTTGTGAATACCGGTCAGCAGACGCTCGTAAGCGATGTGCAGCAGCGCCATCCCCGGAGCTTCGTAAATGCCACGGCTTTTCGCTTCGATGATACGGTTTTCGATCTGATCGCTCATACCCAGACCGTGACGACCGCCGATGCGGTTTGCTTCCAGCATCAGTTCAACATCGTCTGAGAAGGTTTTACCGTTCAGGGCAACCGGATGACCGCGTTCGAAACGCACGGTCACTTCTTCCGCCGGGATCTTCACGTTCTCATCCCAGAATTTTACGCCCATGATCGGGTTAACAATTTTTACGCTAGAGTTCAGGAATTCCAGGTCTTTCGCTTCGTGCGTCGCACCCAGCATGTTGGAGTCGGTTGAGTAGGCTTTCTCAACGGACATCTTATAGTCAAAGCCGCAGGCAATCATAAACTCAGACATTTCATGACGGCCACCCAGTTCGTCGATGAAGTCGGTATCCAGCCACGGTTTGTAGATCTGCAACTCGGCGTTGGTCAGCAGACCGTAACGATAGAAACGTTCAATATCGTTGCCTTTATAGGTACTGCCATCACCCCAGATGTTCACGCCATCTTCTTTCATGGCGGCGACCAGCATGGTGCCGGTGACAGCACGACCCAGCGGAGTGGTATTAAAATAGGTCAGGCCGCCGGTAGTGTTATGAAAAGCACCGCACTGGATAGCGGCAATGCCTTCAGCGACCAGTTGCTTACGGCAGTCAATCAGACGTGCGTTCTCTGCGCCATACTCCATGGCACGACGAGGGATCGCGTCATAATCTTCCTCGTCCGGCTGACCCAGGTTCGCAGTATATGCATACGGAACCGCTCCCTTCTGGCGCATCCACAGCAGTGCAGCGCTGGTATCCAGGCCGCCTGAGAAAGCGATGCCAATACGTTGTCCTACCGGAAGATGCTTGAGAATCGTCGTCATAGAATAAAACCCTGCTTGATTGACTGTTTAGAGACCGCTTTCGCTCTCTTGTGCATTTTTATGCAAAATAAGTGAGTATTCATTTAATCATCTTTTGTCGAAGACCGGAAGAGACTCGTGCGTTTTTTGTAAAAAATTTGGTCTGTTCTGTCTGGCAGAAGCTGGGTTGACAGGTGGGGTCAACTATCAATATACTAAACGCCGATTTTACGTCCCGTCTTCGGTACCAAATCCCAGCATTATTTGCAAATTCTGTCCAAAACGCGTAGAATTTGCCACGTTTCAGGCGCGGGGTGGAGCAGCCTGGTAGCTCGTCGGGCTCATAACCCGAAGGTCGTCGGTTCAAATCCGGCCCCCGCAACCACTTTCCTATAAAGTTCTTTTTCAAATATACTGTGAAGACTTAGAGCCTTCGTAGCTGGATTTGAAAAAATTCTTTCGGAAAGTGCTCCAGGCCACAGTTGTGGCTATAGGGTTCAGTTATCTAAAGCCCCGATTTATCGGGGTTTTTTGTTATCTGACTACAGAATAACTGGGCTTTACGCCCTTTTTTTATGTCTTGGGGGTGGGCTTGTCCACATTAGAGCAAAAATTAACAGAGATGATTACTGCACCGGTCGAAGCACTGGGCTACGAACTGGTCGGCATCGAATTCGTTCGCGGCCGCACATCGACGCTGCGCATCTATATTGATAGTGAAGATGGCATCAATGTTGATGATTGTGCTGATGTCAGCCACCAGGTGAGTGCGGTTCTTGATGTTGAAGATCCGATTACCGTTGCGTACAACCTGGAAGTTTCCTCACCTGGCCTCGATCGTCCGATGTTCACGGCCGAGCACTATGTGCGCTTTACCGGTGAAGAAGTGGCTCTCGTTCTGCGTATGGCCGTACAGAACCGCCGTAAATGGCAGGGAATTATCAAAGCCGTTGATGGTGAAATGATCACGGTGACAGTCGAAGGCAAAGATGAAGTGTTCGCGCTGAGTAATATCCAGAAGGCGAACCTGGTTCCCCACTTTTAACAGTCTGGATTGAGGTGAAAAGCCCGCGATGAACAAAGAAATTTTGGCTGTTGTTGAAGCCGTCTCCAACGAGAAATCACTGCCGCGTGAGAAGATTTTCGAAGCGCTGGAAAGTGCACTGGCTACAGCAACCAAGAAAAAATACGAACAAGAGATCGATGTTCGCGTAGAAATCGATCGTAAAAGCGGTGACTTCGATACATTCCGTCGTTGGGTAATCGTTGAAGAAGTGACCCAACCGACCAAAGAGATCACACTGGAAGCGGCACGTTTTGAAGACGAAAGTCTGAACGTGGGTGACTACGTTGAAGATCAGATTGAATCTGTCACCTTCGACCGTATCACCACCCAGACCGCGAAGCAGGTTATCGTGCAGAAAGTTCGCGAAGCCGAGCGCGCGCTGGTTGTCGATCAGTTCCGCGATCAGGAAGGCGAAATCATCACTGGCGTGGTGAAGAAAGTGAACCGCGATAACATCTCTCTGGAGATCAAATCCGAAGGGCTGCCGGGTAACGCTGAAGCCGTTATCCTGCGTGAAGACATGCTGCCGCGTGAAAACTTCCGCCCAGGCGACCGTATTCGTGGTGTGCTGTATGCCGTACGTCCTGAAGCACGTGGTGCACAGCTGTTCGTGACGCGTTCTAAACCAGAAATGCTGGTTGAACTGTTCCGTATCGAAGTGCCGGAAATCGGCGAAGAAGTTATCGAAATCAAAGCGGCGGCCCGCGATCCGGGCTCCCGTGCGAAAATTGCGGTGAAAACCAACGACAAGCGTATCGACCCGGTCGGTGCTTGCGTCGGTATGCGTGGCGCACGTGTTCAGGCGGTTTCTACCGAACTGGGCGGCGAGCGTATTGATATCGTTCTGTGGGACGACAATCCGGCGCAGTTCGTGATCAACGCAATGGCACCGGCTGATGTGGCGTCTATCGTTGTTGACGAAGACAAACACACCATGGATATCGCTGTAGAAGCGGGCAACCTGGCGCAGGCGATTGGCCGTAACGGTCAGAACGTACGTCTGGCGTCACAGCTGAGCGGCTGGGAACTCAACGTGATGACCGTTGATGACCTTCAGGCCAAGCATCAGGCTGAAGCCCACGCGGCGATCGATACCTTCACCAAATACCTGGACATTGACGAAGACTTCGCCACTGTGCTGGTTGAAGAAGGTTTCTCTACGCTGGAAGAACTGGCCTACGTGCCAATGAAAGAGCTGCTGGAAATTGACGGTCTGGATGAACCAACCGTTGAAGCCCTGCGTGAACGCGCTAAAAACGCACTGACCACCCTGGCGCTGGCTCAGGAAGAAAGCCTTGGCGATAAGAAGCCGGCTGATGACCTGCTGAATCTGGAAGGTCTTGATCGTGCGATTGCGTTCAAGCTGGCTGCCCGTGGTGTTTGTACGCTGGAAGATCTCGCTGAGCAAGGCGTTGATGACCTGGCTGATATCGAAGGTTTAACCGACGAGAAAGCCGGCGAACTCATCATGGCCGCACGTAATATTTGCTGGTTCGGCGACGAAGCGTAATAAACTGTAGCAGGAAGGAACAGCATGACTGATGTAACTGTAAAATCGCTGGCTGCTGAGATTCAGACCTCCGTGGACCGCCTGGTACAGCAATTTGCTGATGCAGGGATCCCGAAGGCCGCTGATGACTCGGTGACCGCGCAAGAAAAACAAACCTTGTTAGCGCACCTGAACCGTGAACACGGCTCTACGCCTGACAAGTTAACGCTGCAGCGCAAAACGCGTAGCACGTTGAACATCCCTGGTACCGGTGGCAAAAGCAAATCGGTACAAATTGAAGTCCGCAAGACGCGCACCTTTGTAAAACGTGATCCGCAAGAGGCAGAACGCCTTGCTGCGGAAGAGCAGGCACAGCGTGAAGCGGAAGAACAAGCTCAGCGTGAGGCAGAAGCCACTGCCAAACGCGAAGCAGAATTAAAAGCTGAACGTGAGGCCGCAGAAAAAGCGAAACGCGACGCCGGTGAAAAAGCGAAGCGTGACGCTGCGGAAAAAGACAAAGTGAGCAATCAACAGACCGACGAAATGACCAAAACTGCCCAGGCTGAAAAAGCCCGCCGTGAAAATGAAGCTGCCGAGCTGAAGCGTAAAGCGGAAGAAGAAGCCCGCCGCAAGCTTGAAGAAGAAGCTCGCCGCGTCGCCGAAGAAGCGCGTCGCATGGCAGAAGAAAACGAGAAGAACGGTGTGAATACCGCTGAACCAACTGAAGACAACAGCGATTATCACGTAACCACTTCTCAGCATGCGCGCCAGGCAGAAGACGATAACGACCGTGAAGTTGAAGGTGGTCGTGGCCGTACTCGCAGTACAAAAGCGGCGCGTCCTGCGAAAAAAGGTAACAAGCACGCTGAATCTAAAGCTGACCGTGAAGAAGCACGTGCAGCGGTTCGCGGTGGTAAAGGCGGTAAGCGTAAAGGTTCCGCTCTGCAGCAGGGCTTCCAGAAGCCAGCTCAGGCCGTTAACCGTGATGTTGTGATCGGCGAAACCATCACCGTTGGCGAACTGGCTAACAAGATGGCGGTGAAAGGCTCTCAGGTCATCAAAGCGATGATGAAGCTGGGCGCAATGGCCACCATCAACCAGGTCATCGACCAGGAAACCGCACAGCTGGTTGCCGAGGAGATGGGCCACAAAGTTATCCTGCGTCGTGAAAACGAGCTGGAAGAAGCAGTAATGAGCGACCGTGATACGGGCGCAGCGGCTGAACCGCGCGCACCGGTTGTGACCATCATGGGTCACGTTGACCACGGTAAAACCTCTCTGCTTGACTACATTCGTTCTACTAAGGTTGCCTCCGGCGAAGCGGGTGGTATTACCCAGCACATCGGTGCTTACCACGTAGAAACCGAAAACGGCATGATCACCTTCCTGGATACCCCAGGCCACGCAGCGTTTACCTCAATGCGTGCTCGTGGTGCTCAGGCAACGGATATCGTTGTTCTGGTTGTTGCTGCCGATGATGGCGTGATGCCACAGACCATTGAAGCTATCCAGCACGCGAAAGCGGCGCAGGTGCCTTTGGTTGTTGCAGTCAACAAAATCGATAAGCCAGAAGCCGATATGGATCGCGTTAAGAACGAACTGTCACAGTACGGCGTTATGCCGGAAGAGTGGGGCGGTGAAGCGCAGTTCATCCCTGTATCTGCAAAAGCAGGTACCGGTATCGACGACCTGCTGAACGCTATCCTGCTTCAGGCTGAAGTTCTGGAGCTGAAAGCGGTTCGTAAAGGTATGGCGAGCGGTGCGGTAATCGAATCCTTCCTGGATAAAGGTCGTGGTCCGGTTGCAACCGTTCTGGTTCGCGAAGGTACTCTGCACAAGGGCGACATCGTTCTGTGTGGTTTCGAATACGGTCGCGTTCGTGCGATGCGTAACGAACTGGGTCAGGAAGTGCTGGAAGCGGGTCCGTCCATCCCAGTGGAAATCCTCGGCCTGTCCGGTGTTCCGGCTGCCGGTGACGAAGTAACCGTGGTACGTGACGAGAAGAAAGCACGTGAAGTGGCGCTGTATCGTCAGGGTAAATTCCGTGAGGTGAAACTGGCTCGCCAGCAGAAATCTAAACTCGAGAACATGTTCGCCAACATGACTGAAGGCGAAGTTCACGAAGTGAACATCGTTCTGAAAGCGGACGTACAGGGTTCTGTGGAAGCGATCTCCGACTCCTTGCTGAAACTGTCTACCGACGAAGTGAAAGTGAAGATCATCGGTTCTGGCGTAGGTGGTATCACCGAAACTGACGCAACCCTGGCAGCCGCGTCCAACGCTATCCTGGTTGGCTTCAACGTTCGTGCTGACGCATCTGCGCGTAAAGTTATCGATGCTGAAAGCCTGGATCTGCGTTACTACTCCGTCATCTATAACCTGATTGACGAAGTGAAAGCAGCGATGAGCGGCATGCTGTCTCCTGAGCTGAAACAGCAGATCATCGGTCTGGCTGAAGTACGTGACGTGTTCAAATCACCGAAATTCGGTGCGATCGCGGGCTGTATGGTTACCGAAGGGACCATTAAGCGTCACAACCCAATCCGCGTACTGCGCGACAACGTGGTTATCTACGAAGGTGAGCTGGAATCCCTGCGCCGCTTCAAAGATGACGTTAACGAAGTTCGTAACGGCATGGAATGTGGTATCGGTGTTAAGAACTACAACGACGTTCGCGTTGGCGATATGATCGAAGTGTTCGAGATCATCGAAATTCAGCGTACCATCGCGTAATCTTCGTCAACTGAAGATTAATTAGCGTAGGCCGGGTAAGCGAAGCGCCACCCGGCAGTAATTTTAAAAAGGGGCTTAAGCCCCTTTTTTGTCTGGAGAATTTATTATGGCGAAAGAATTTGGTCGCCCACAGCGCGTCGCGCAGGAGATGCAGAAAGAGATCGCTCTCATTCTGCAACGTGAAATCAAAGATCCACGCGTGGGGATGATGACCACCGTGTCTGGCGTGGAAATGTCCCGCGACCTGGCGTACGCCAAAGTGTTTGTGACATTCCTGAATGACCAGGATGAAGACGCCGTGAAGAACGGCATTAAAGCGCTGCAGGAAGCCTCTGGTTTCATCCGCTCTCTGCTTGGCAAAGCGATGCGTCTGCGTATTGTGCCGGAGCTGACCTTCTTCTACGACAACTCGCTGGTTGAGGGTATGCGTATGTCCAACCTGGTGACCAGCGTGGTGAAACATGACGATGAGCGTCGTGTTAACCCGGCGGACGACAGCAAGGAGGACTGATGAGTCGTCCTCGTCGTCGCGGTCGTGACGTGCATGGCGTGCTGTTGCTGGATAAACCACAGGGCGCATCCAGCAACGACGTGCTGCAAAAAGTAAAGCGTATTTATAACGCCAATCGCGCGGGGCACACCGGCGCGCTGGATCCGCTGGCAACCGGGATGCTCCCGATCTGCCTGGGTGAAGCGACAAAGTTTTCCCAGTATCTGCTGGATTCCGATAAGCGCTACCGCGTGATTGCCAAACTGGGCCAGCGCACGGACACTTCCGATGCGGATGGTCAGGTCGTTGAAGAGCGTCCGGTAACCTTCAGCGCAGAGCAACTTGATGCGGCGCTGGAGAGCTTCCGGGGCGACACAATGCAGGTGCCGTCGATGTATTCGGCGTTGAAATATCAGGGCAAGAAGCTTTACGAATATGCGCGTCAGGGCATTGACGTTCCGCGTGAAGCCCGTCCGATTACCGTGTATGAGCTGTTGTTCATTCGCCACGAAGGTGATGAGCTGGAGCTGGAAGTGCACTGCTCGAAAGGGACCTACATCCGCACCATCATTGACGACCTCGGTGAAAAGCTGGGCTGCGGCGCGCATGTGATTTATCTGCGTCGTCTGGCGGTCAGCAAGTATCCGGTCGAACGTATGGTAACGCTTGAGCATCTGCACGCCCTGGCTGAACAGGCGCAAGCGCAGGGAATTGCGCCGGCAGATCTGCTGGATCCGCTGCTGATGCCAATGGACAGTCCGGCAGCAGATTTCCCGGTTGTTAATCTTCCTTTAACATCGTCCGTTTATTTTAAGAACGGAAACCCGGTCCGCACAACGGGGGCGCCGCTTGAGGGCCTGGTCCGTGTGACGGAAGGGGAGGAAGGCAAGTTTATCGGGATGGGCGAAATGGACGGTGAAGGGCGCGTTGCCCCGCGTCGTCTGGTCGTCGAATACCCGGTCGAAGCGTGACGGTGATAACGCCTCACCTTGCGATAAGCAGGGGAGACGAGTAGAATATCGCCGCTTAACGCCTGGTAAATTGTTTAACAATCTGCGGGGCGTACATGGGATAGCTGAATTAGAGATCGGCATCCTTACATTCTTTATACTTTGGAGTTTGAAAATGTCTCTAAGCGTTGAAGCTAAAGCTAAAATCGTTTCTGAGTTTGGTCGTGGTACTAACGACAGCGGTTCTACCGAAGTTCAGGTTGCACTGCTGACTGCACAGATTAACCACCTGCAGGGTCACTTTGCAGAGCACAAAAAAGATCACCACAGCCGTCGTGGTCTGCTGCGTATGGTTTCTCAGCGTCGTAAACTGCTCGACTACCTGAAGCGTAAAGATGTTGCACGCTACACCGCGCTGATCGAGCGTCTGGGTCTGCGTCGCTAATTCTTGCGAGTTTCAGAAAAGGGGGCCTGATGGCCCCTTTTTTCAACCAGACGGCAGCAATTCAGGGGAAACTATTGTATTGTTGCTATAAATGATCTTCATTGCAGAGGTTCGCGCGGCTAATGAGAGGCTTCACCCATGGGGGTGTCGGTTGTCATTAGTCGCGAGGATGCGAAGAAGGTCGGGTTAAATCGTCAGCACACCTGAGGTGTGCTTTCAAACATTTAAGAAAGGACAGAATTTTGCTGAATCCGATCGTTCGTAAATTCCAGTATGGTCAGCATACCGTCACGCTGGAAACCGGCATGATGGCTCGTCAGGCTACTGCTGCCGTAATGGTAAGCATGGATGACACTGCTGTATTCGTTACCGTAGTTGGCCAGAAAAAAGCTAAACCAGGTCAGGACTTCTTCCCACTGACCGTGAACTACCAGGAGCGTACCTACGCTGCCGGTAAAATCCCGGGTGGCTTCTTCCGTCGTGAAGGCCGTCCAAGCGAAGGCGAAACCCTGATCGCGCGTCTGATTGACCGCCCGGTTCGTCCGCTGTTCCCGGAAGGTTTCGTCAATGAAGTGCAGGTTATCGCAACCGTTGTTTCCGTTAACCCACAGGTTAACCCGGACATCGTAGCGATGATCGGTGCGTCTGCTGCCCTGTCACTGTCTGGTATCCCATTCAATGGCCCAATCGGTGCCGCGCGCGTCGGTTACATCAACGACCAGTACGTGCTGAACCCAACTCAGGAAGAGCTGAAAGAGAGTAAGCTGGACCTGGTTGTTGCCGGTACTGAAGCAGCGGTTCTGATGGTTGAATCTGAAGCAGAACTGCTGAGTGAAGACCAGATGCTGGGCGCAGTGGTCTTCGGCCACGACCAGCAGCAGATTGTTATCCAGAACATCAACGACCTGGTGAAAGAAGCCGGTAAACCACGTTGGGACTGGCAGCCAGAAGCGGTAAACGACGCGCTGAACGCACGCGTAGCTGCACTGGCAGAATCTCGTCTGAGCGATGCATATCGCATTACAGACAAACAGGAGCGTTATGCTCAGGTTGACGTGATCAAAGATGAAACCATCGCAACCCTGATCGCGGAAGACGAAACGCTGGACGCTAACGAGCTGAGCGAAATCCTGCACGCTATCGAGAAAAACGTTGTTCGTAGTCGCGTACTGGCAGGCGAGCCGCGTATTGATGGCCGTGAAAAGGACATGATCCGTGGTCTGGATGTGCGTACTGGCGTGCTGCCACGTACTCACGGTTCCGCGCTGTTCACCCGTGGTGAAACCCAGGCGCTGGTTACCGCTACCCTGGGTACTGCACGTGACGCACAGAACATCGATGAACTGATGGGCGAGCGCACTGACAGCTTCCTGTTCCACTACAACTTCCCTCCGTACTCTGTGGGCGAGACCGGTATGGTTGGCTCACCGAAGCGTCGTGAAATTGGTCACGGTCGTCTGGCGAAGCGCGGCGTGCTAGCAGTAATGCCAGAAGCAGACAAATTCCCGTACACCGTACGTGTCGTGTCTGAAATCACTGAATCCAACGGTTCTTCTTCCATGGCTTCCGTGTGTGGTGCCTCTCTGGCGCTGATGGATGCAGGCGTGCCGATCAAAGCCGCCGTTGCGGGTATCGCAATGGGTCTGGTGAAAGAAGGCGACAACTTCGTTGTTCTGTCTGACATTCTGGGTGACGAAGATCACCTGGGTGATATGGACTTCAAAGTGGCGGGTTCCCGCGACGGTATCTCTGCCCTGCAGATGGATATCAAAATTGAAGGTATCACCAAAGAGATCATGCAGGTTGCTCTGAACCAGGCTAAAGGTGCGCGTCTGCACATTCTGGGCGTGATGGAACAGGCTATCAACGCACCACGCGGTGATATCTCTGAATTCGCTCCGCGTATTCACACCATCAAGATCAATCCAGACAAGATCAAAGATGTTATCGGTAAGGGCGGTTCTGTTATCCGTGCACTGACCGAAGAAACGGGCACCACCATCGAAATCGAAGATGACGGTACTGTAAAAATCGCAGCAACCGACGGTGAGAAAGCGAAATATGCTATCCGCCGTATCGAAGAGATTACAGCAGAAATCGAAGTGGGCCGTATCTACAATGGTAAAGTGACCCGTATCGTTGACTTTGGCGCATTCGTTGCCATCGGTGGCGGTAAAGAAGGTCTGGTACATATCTCTCAGATCGCTGACAAGCGCGTTGAGAAAGTGACCGATTACCTGCAAATGGGTCAGGAAGTACCGGTGAAAGTTCTGGAAGTTGACCGCCAGGGCCGTATCCGTCTGAGCATTAAAGAAGCAACCGAGCAGTCTCAGCCTGCTGCGGCGCCGGAAGCTCCGGCTGCCGAACAGCAAGGCGAGTAAGGTTGCCATTTGCCCTCCGCGCAGGCGGAGGGCTTATTATCAGGCAGGACGCCTTGTTAAGCCGCCGGGGGACAGGACGTTCATCCAATAGTTGTCTTCGGGAGTGGGAAATGAAGCCTTTTTTGCGCTGGTGTTTCGTTGCGACAGCTTTAACGCTGGCAGGATGCAGCAACTCTGCCTGGCGTAAGAGCGAAGTCCTCGCAGTGCCATTGCAACCGACTTTGCAGCAGGAAGTGATTCTGGCACGCATGGAACAAATACTTGCCAGTCGGGCTTTAACCGATGACGAACGCGCACAGCTTTTATATGAGCGCGGAGTGTTGTATGATAGTCTCGGTCTGAGGGCATTAGCGCGAAATGATTTTTCACAAGCGCTGGCAATTCGACCTGATATGCCTGAAGTATTCAATTACTTAGGCATTTATTTAACGCAGGCAGGCAATTTTGATGCTGCCTATGAAGCGTTTGATTCTGTACTTGAGCTTGATCCAACTTACAACTACGCGCACTTGAATCGCGGTATCGCATTGTATTACGGCGGTCGTGATAAGTTAGCGCAAGATGATCTGCTGGCGTTTTATCAAGACGATCCTAATGATCCTTTCCGCAGCCTGTGGCTTTACATCGTTGAGCAGAAGCTCGATGAGAAGCAGGCCAAAGAAGCACTGAAACAGCGCTTCGAGAAATCGGACAAGGAACAGTGGGGATGGAACATTGTCGAGTTCTACCTGGGCAACATTAGCGAAGCAACGCTGATGGAACGCCTCAAGGCGGACGCAACGGATAACACCTCGCTCGCTGAGCATCTCAGTGAAACCAACTTCTATTTAGGTAAGTACTACCTAAGTCTGGGGGATATGGACAGCGCTACGGCACTGTTCAAATTAGCGGTTGCTAACAACGTACATAACTTCGTTGAGCACCGTTATGCATTGTTGGAATTATCGCTCTTGGGCCAGGAGCAAGACGACCTGGCAGAATCGGACCAGCAATAGCTGACGACATAAACATCAGCCCGTAATCTTTTGATTGCCATCACCTTCACTGGTGAGGGCGTTGTTGTTCGTCAATACACCTAATTTGAGCCGGTTCACACTTTTCAATGAAAATTGCTAATCATTTTCACGATGAGCTAAGTAGACTGGCCGCCATTAATATCGAGGCACTTGTACTACATGGCTGAATTCGAAACCACTTTTGCAGATCTGGGCCTGAAGGCTCCTATCCTTGAAGCCCTTAACGATCTGGGTTACGAAAAACCATCTCCGATCCAGGCTGAGTGTATCCCACACCTGCTTTCTGGTCGTGACGTGCTGGGCATGGCCCAGACCGGTAGCGGTAAAACCGCAGCATTCTCGCTGCCGCTGCTGAACAACATTGATCCGGACCTGCGTGCACCGCAGATCCTCGTCCTGGCTCCAACCCGTGAACTGGCTGTTCAGGTTGCTGAAGCAATGACGGAATTCTCTAAACATATGCGCGGCGTAAACGTGGTAGCCCTGTACGGCGGCCAGCGTTATGACGTGCAGTTACGCGCCCTGCGCCAGGGCCCACAGATTGTTGTCGGTACGCCGGGCCGTCTGCTGGATCACCTGAAGCGCGGTACCCTGGACCTCTCTAAGCTGAGCGGCCTGGTACTGGATGAAGCAGATGAAATGCTGCGTATGGGCTTCATCGAAGACGTTGAAACCATCATGGCGCAGATCCCGGAAGGTCATCAGACCGCTCTGTTCTCTGCAACCATGCCAGAAGCGATCCGTCGCATTACCCGCCGCTTCATGAAAGAGCCGCAGGAAGTGCGTATTCAGTCTAGCGTGACCACTCGCCCGGACATCAGCCAGAGCTACTGGTCTGTATACGGCATGCGCAAAAACGAAGCGCTGGTCCGTTTCCTGGAAGCGGAAGATTTTGATGCGGCGATTATCTTCGTACGTACCAAAAACGCGACCCTGGAAGTGGCTGAAGCGCTGGAGCGTAGCGGCTACAATAGCGCAGCGCTGAACGGCGACATGAACCAGGCGCTGCGTGAGCAGACTCTGGAGCGTCTGAAAGACGGTCGTCTGGATATCCTGATTGCAACCGACGTGGCAGCACGTGGTCTGGACGTTGAGCGTATCAGCCTGGTTGTAAACTACGATATCCCAATGGACTCCGAGTCTTACGTTCACCGTATCGGCCGTACCGGTCGTGCGGGTCGTGCGGGCCGTGCGCTGCTGTTCGTTGAGAACCGCGAGCGTCGTCTGCTGCGTAACATTGAACGCACCATGAAGCTGACCATTCCAGAAGCCGAACTGCCAAACGCAGAACTGCTGGGCAAACGCCGTCTGGAAAAATTCGCCGCGAAAGTACAGCAGCAGCTGGAAAGCAGCGATCTGGATCAGTACCGTGCGCTGCTGTCCCAGATCCAGCCTGTCGCTGAAGGCGAAGAGCTGGATATGGAAACTCTGGCCGCAGCACTTCTGAAAATGGCGCAGGGCGAACGTAGCCTGATCGTGCCACCTGATGCACCGATGCGTCCTAAGCGTGAGTTCCGTGACCGTGACGATCGTTTCGAACGTCGTGGCGACCGTAACGACCGTGGTCCACGCGGTGACCGTCCAGAGCGTGGTGGTGAAGACCGTCCACGTCGCGAGCGTCGTGACGCTGGCGAAATGGAACTGTATCGCATTGAAGTGGGCCGTGATGATGGTGTTGAAGTTCGTCACATCGTTGGCGCGATCGCTAATGAAGGCGACATCAGCAGCCGTTACATCGGTAACATCAAGCTGTTCGGTTCACACTCAACGATCGAGCTGCCAAAAGGCATGCCGGGCGAAGTACTGCAGCACTTTACTCGCACCCGCATTCTGAACAAGCCAATGAACATGCAACTGATGGGTGATGCACAGCCTCGCTCTGACCGCGGTGGCGAACGCCGTGGCGGTGGTCGCAGCTTCGGTGGCGAGCGTCGTGAAGGCGGTCGTAGCGAAGGTCGCACTGGCGAACCTCGTCGTTTCTCCGGCGAGCGCCGTGAAAATCGTGGCCCACGCCGCGAAGAAGGCACCAGCCGTCGTCGTTTCGGTGACGCGTAAGCCTTTTCGCTTTTGACGTAAAGTAAAATATACAGCCCCGATAGTTGTTATCGGGGCTTTTTTTATTCCTTTTGTACTCTTGTACTGGTACAGTGCATCACATTAAAATGCACACCACATTTTTGACTGGAGATAAGGCCGCATGGCAACACTAACCACCACCCAAACGTCACCTTCGCTGCTTGGCGGCGTGGTGATCATCGGCGGAACCATTATTGGTGCCGGGATGTTCTCCCTGCCAGTGGTTATGTCCGGTGCGTGGTTCTTCTGGTCGCTGGCGGCGCTGGTTTTCACCTGGTTCTGCATGCTCCATTCCGGGCTGATGATCCTTGAAGCAAACCTGAATTACCGCATTGGCTCCAGCTTCGACACCATCACCCGAGATCTGCTGGGCAAAGGCTGGAACATGGTGAACGGGGTGTCCATCGCGTTTGTACTCTATATCCTGACCTACGCGTACATTTCAGCGAGCGGATCGATTCTGCATCACACCTTCTCCGAGATGTCGCTGAACGTTCCGGCGCGTCTGGCGGGTCTCTGCTTCGCGCTGGGCGTGGCGTTTATCGTCTGGATGAGCACCAAAGCGGTCAGCCGCATGACGGCGATCGTGTTGGGCGCCAAGGTCATCACCTTCTTCCTGACCTTCGGCAGCCTGCTGGGGCACGTCACGCCGGCCACGCTGTTTAACGTTGCGGAAGTGAACACCTCCTACACGCCATACCTGCTTATGACGTTGCCATTCTGTCTGGCGTCGTTCGGCTACCACGGCAACGTACCGAGCCTGATGAAGTACTACGGCAAGGATCCGCGCACCATCGTGAAATGCCTGATTTACGGCACGCTGCTGGCGCTGGGGCTGTATGTGATCTGGCTGCTGGGGACGATGGGTAACATCCCGCGTCCGGAATTTATCGGCATTGCGCAGAAGGGCGGTAACATTGATGTGCTGGTACAGGCGCTGAGTGGCGTGCTGAACAGCCGCAGTCTGGATCTGCTTCTGGTGGTCTTCTCTAACTTTGCGGTGGCGAGCTCATTTCTCGGCGTGACGCTGGGCCTGTTTGACTACCTGGCAGATCTGTTTGGTTTTGATGACTCTGCGATGGGGCGCTTCAAAACGGCGCTGTTAACCTTCCTGCCACCGATTGTGGGCGGCCTGCTGTGGCCGAACGGTTTCCTGTACGCCATCGGCTATGCAGGACTGGCGGCTACCATCTGGGCGGCGATTGTACCGGCGCTGCTGGCGCGTAAATCACGTAAGCGCTTCGGCAGCCCGAAATTCCGCGTCTGGGGCGGAAAACCGATGATTGCGCTGATCCTGGTATTTGGTATCGGCAACGCGGTGGTGCACATGCTGTCGAGTTTTAATCTGTTGCCTGTGTATCAGTAAACAGAAAGCCCGGTGGCGCTACGGTATGAACCGGAAACATGGGTAACACTTTAGACCGGATACATGGGTA